>NZ_JAVBNS010000248.1:0-6478 GCF_031551385.1 Anaerosporobacter sp. | reverse complement strand
GTTGCTGGTATCATTGCTGCCAAAGATAATAACGAAGGTATTACTGGTATAAATCCAAATGTTCAATTGTACTCTGCTAGAGTGCTTGATATGAATCTGTCTTCTCCAATTAGTCGCGTAGTCGATGCAATATACTGGGCAATTGATGAAGGTGTGAACATCATAAACATTAGTTTTGGAACAACTACGAATTCAGAAATATTACATAAAGCTATCAAAGATGCTAACGATTCTAATATTCTAGTTATTGCAGCCGCAGGAAACAATGGTATCGTTGAATATCCCGCAGCATACGATGAAGTAATGGCTGTCGGCTCCGTAAATAGTCTTGGAGAAGTTAGTGATGCAAGTGCACAAGGAGATACACTAGAAATCGTAGCCCCTGGTGAACAGGTTATGTCTTCTGGTGCTTTCGATGGTGTTTCTATTCATGATGGTACAAGTATGGCAGCCCCTCACGTTACAGGTGTTGCATCGGTTCTATGGCAAAAAGATTTAAGTTGTCCGAATGACTTTATTAGACAGTTAATAAACTATTCCGCAAACTTATATGGTGACAAAAACGAATATGGAAACGGTCTTGTAGATTTAAACTTTGCTCTTGAACAATATGACGCATTTAAAGAATTATATACAGAAACTGCGACTACTGAAACTATTATTCCAACTGACGAATTAGAAAACAATGAAACAATTATTCCTATCTTTGAGGATGTGGATTATGTTACTGGTACATGGAGCCAAGACACTCATAAAGGAATAGCTAGTGATGCAACCCTAATCTATAAGACGTTAACAGATTCAGATATAGCAATCATCAAACTAGGTGCGATATGGCAGGATCAAGATGGAACTAAAGAAATCAACATAGATAGTAAGCTAACTGGTATAGGGGATCATCCTCAATTCCATGGCTATTACGAAACAACAACTCACAACGCTACAAATTATTTAGCATCTTATATCTACTTAACTATGATTGCTAATAAATATGGTGAACTTCCCTCTTATTCCTACAAGCCTTCAGGAATGGATGTGTTTACCACAATAACAGTTAACGGCATTAACTACACAAAGATTTCTCCATCAATAACTAACGGCGAAAAAAGGAAGTTATTTATTTGGGGCATGGCTTTACATCAAGCAACTGATATTTTTGCGCATAGTGCGTATACGAAAGATTTAACATCAAATGATTTTGTTCGCATCAAACATAATGATGATTTTAAAAAAGGTAGTATTAATGCCGACGATACAAGTGTATGTCCATCTCGCTATGCGGCAGCAAAGCAAGTTGCAAAGAATTCTATTGCTCATTATTTCACCAGCACTCCTGGTACTACTGGAGATTTTGCACTCAATACAACTTTTTATGACAAAACTTTTTATCTTTACCAAATGAAAAAATTTTCTACTGATATTAAAGCTAATAGTTCAGCTCTTAATAATGTGGACTTAGTCTCTAATGTTTCTAAATATACAATTAAATAGAAAGGATTATATGAACAAATTAATTATTTTAATACTATTTTTTACTATCTCTTTAACCGCTTGTCATAGTAAAGCGCTTAGTAACAATCACAATGATGAATCCAATTTAACAATAGAGTCTTCCTCTACAGATAATACACTTGATGAAAAAGGTTCTATTACCAATCCTTATAGTTGGTCAGATGAATCCTTTCAGATCACTTGCCAAGTTCCTGATTACGGAAAAGAGTCTGAGATTGTCTTGGAATTTTCTAGTATGCATTTAACTTTACATGATAGTAGTAGTTGGACATCTAGTGGATATGTCACACTTATTACTGGCAATACTGTTGCTCCTATCCACATCAATGATTATATTACTGTTTTATTTTATAATAGTAATGGAATTGTAGGTGCTACACATAATACTATATTAGACAGTGATACTGACGACAATACTGAATTTATTTTTAAACAAAATAATAATATTAGTGGCTCTATAAACACTCGTTCCGAATCTGTCAGCAAAAACGAGCAAGTTCCTAAAGTTGCTTGCATCAAGTATTTCGATGGAAGTAACTACAAGGAAGTATTTTTTTGTAGATATGAGTATGATAAACCGCTCGGTATAAATGACTAATTTTTCAAAAAAATTATTAAGCGGATTGAAAAGAAAGGGCGATATGAAAAAGTTAATTATCTTATTATTGTTTTCTACTATGCTTTTAACAGCTTGCCAAAGTAAAAATGTTTCTGTGAAAAATAATGATGAATCAATATTAGATTCTGAATCCTCTACCGTCAATGAAAAAGGTTCTATTACGAATCCTTATGATGGATTAAACGAATCCTTTCAAATTACTTGTCAAGCGCCTTATTGTGGTGAAGATTCTGAAATTGTATTAGAATTCTCAAATATGTGTCTCTCTAAAGGATACTTTGGTTGGAGAATAACCGGAAATGTAACTCTTGTTTCTGGAAACAAGACTGCTCCCGTTCATATTAATGATTATGTTACATTCAAGTATTACAATGAAGATGGTCTTATAGGATATAGCTATAGTACAATCTTAGAAGATGACTTAAAAGAGGATAAAGAATTTGTCTTCCGTAAAGATAATCTTACCAATGCATCTATGCATACTTTTATTAAATTAAAAAACTCAAAGGGGCAAGTTCCCAAAGTAGCTTGTATTGATTATTTTGATGGAACTAACTATAAGGAGGTATTCTTCTATCGATATGAAGATGGTAAACCTCTTGGTATAAATGACTAATCTCAACTCATTTTAACCACCTCGAATAGCACACTACTAAAATCCATCTTATACCGTTCCTCTTAACCTAAAAGAGCACAAAAAACTGAATCGCCACAGTTCTTTGTGCTCTTTTATTATTCTGCATCACTTTATAACATAATAAAAAGGTCAAACGTTCACTGTAACCAAATCTGAATATCAACAGTTAAAACGCTTTACCTGACTATTCAAATCTTCTACCGCTTCTTACTTTAACATTAATTCACAAAAATCTTTTTCTAAATACTTGATATTATCTCCAAAATCTCTTTTCTTTTCGCAGTAACAGAACCTTGTACCATAGCTGCGCTTCCACCACCTTTCGCACCCAGCTTTTCACGAAGTACTGTAGCAACCTCACGGGCATCCTTTGTGCTACTTCCAATGATAAATCGATACCCTTCCTCATCATCTCCAGAGAATATTCCACAGATTCCTGAATGTTCTGATACTAATTGATTCACCGCATTACGCATAACTTGTGCATCTAACTCACCCTCAAAAACATATACATCTTCTTGCTCTTTTGGTATCTTCTCTAGTTTCAATTCCATACATTCTTGTTTTGCAACTGCCACTTCTGTCTTTAATGATTGGTTGGTATTCTTTAGTTTATTAACAGCTTCTACTAATGAATCTTGATTTGCAGATAGAGAAGATGTTAATTCTGACAGAATCGCTGTCTTTTGGCGATATTCCTCTAATGCACGAAAACCACATAGTATACTAACTCGAACGCCACCTTTGTAATTTTGCATATTCATTATCTTTAACATACCAATCTCACCAGTGCTTCTTACATGAGGCGCACAGCAAGCACACACATCTACTCCATCAATCGTAACGATTCTTACTTGTCCATCAATTTCAATCTTACTACGATAGTTTAGATTCACTAACTCCTCTTTTGAAGGAAATGTTACTTGTACCGGTATGTTTTTTATAATCACTTCATTTACCGCAAACTCAATGTCTGCTGCCTCTTGTGCTGTTAGCACTCCACTAAAATCCATTGTAACAATCTGATCACTCAAATGAAATCCCACATTATCATAACCAAATCTCTTATTCACTAATCCAGAAAAGATATGCTCTCCTGTATGCTGTTGCATATTGTTGAATCTGTGCTTCCAATCAATACACCCATGTACTTGTTCCCCTACTTTTAATGGTTTTACTAATGTATGTACAATAATATCTTCTTTTATTTGAACATCGATTACCGATATCTCATTTATATTCCCGCTGTCTGGACTTTGTCCACCTTCTTCTGGGAAAAATAATGTTCGGTCTAACGTAATCTGATAGCAAATACCTGTCTCTGATGAAATTTCTTCACAAGATTGTACTGTCGCGTCAAATTCTATTGCATATGCATCCAAGTCATATAATTTCTCTGTTTGATTCATATCGTTCTCCTTTATTTGCAAATCATATATATGAGACACCCTTGTCGTCCTAGAGATATTTTAACGCAAACAGAGAAATTATACTAGATAATACCTAAAACTCTTTCGCTACTTCTGCCGCTTTTTCTAATGCTTTGCTAATAAGTGCCTCTGTATCCTGTGACTGGTCATCTAACCTATTAGCAGCTATTGTTGTAAAATCTGTAATTCCAAAGAATCCAAATATTGTTCTAAGATAACGGTCTCCCATCTCAAATTCTTTCGCTGGCCCTTCCGAATATTCACCACCACGAGATACAACATGAACTGCCTTTTTCCCTTCGCAAAGACCAACTGGTCCGTTTTCTGTGTATTTGAATGTAATTCCCTTAACAGAAACATAATCAATATATGCCTTAACAATTGCTGGTACATTCAGATTCCACATTGGTGCTGCTATAATGTATTTATCAGCTTCCACAAATTGATATACATATTTTAATAGAGGATTTTTCTTACTCTCTTCATTCTTTTCCCCAAATAATACAGCGATATCCTCTGCTTTAAGAAAATCAATATTCTCTTTGTATAAATCAAGTGTAGTAACCTCATCCTCTGGATGGCTTTTCTTATACTCTTCTACAAAGCAATCAGAAATCCGAAATGTTCTTGATTCCCCTTCATTTTTTATATTTGCCTTGATATATAATACTTTTTTCATCTCGTTCTCCTTCTTAGGACGGCGATGCCAATTTGAACCTGGCTCAAATTGGCATCGTCGTACTATATTAACATTCTATAGTACTATCACAACATATAGAATGTCTCTCTTAGCTTGATAATATTCTTTATTAGATAACTTATTTGTAACTATTCAGAAGGTAGTAACGCAAGGTGTTTTCTGTGAGTGAAAGTCACAGAAAACCCGGAGATAACAGCGCCAAATCACATGCTTTTTGTGATTTGTGTGCATAATTGTAACTTGAAGGACGAAGTCCTGAATAGTTACACTTATTTGTAAATTGTTCCACCTAATCGCCAGATGGATATATTCTTCTCACCCTTTTTTTCTAGTACTTCCACCAAGTATTGCACCGTTTCCTCATCCGCATACCATACTTCATGCTTAATGCCACCTTTCGTATACGTAAAAACCATGCTCTTACTATCCTTATCACGATATATGTTTTTTCCCTTCGCCAACTGCAAATCTTTTGCTTCCACAATTGTTAAAGCTGTCACTTTGCCATCCGACGCAAAATCAAATCCACCTGTTGCAATCGCATAACCTCGTTTTTTTGAAACCTTTTTCATCTTCTTTATCATGCTTATCAAAAAATCTTTATCTGCCTTCGGTCCTGCTTTTGTTCCACTCCCATATAAGTTATAGCACATCATAATATATTCGATTCCCTCAGTAAATGTTATCTTGTCAACTTTGATAGATGGTTCTAAAAGTACTCGAATTGATAGATTACATTCCTCTGCCTGCTTTACAAGGATCTCTAAGAAACGCATATATTTCTTCCATAACGTCCAGTCATTGCGAATTGCTTCATAATCTATCTCAATTCCATCATAACCTCCATCTATTGCAAGCTCAATTATCTCACTACTATGTTTTTTCATTGTTTTCTCTGATTTAAATAATGAATATAATAGCTTTGTATCTTTTAGACTTGATGTTCCATCTGCTTTTTCCTGATCATTTACAATCGTTAGATACGTTGGAAGTTGTTCTGTTTCTGATAGCTCTTCTATCGATTTCTTCGTCTCCTCTATCGTATCTGGCACAAACAAATTTCCATCTTCTTTAAAATATGCTGCAAAATAATTTATCTGCTTACTATATGATTTCCACGCATTCCATTCTTCCTCAATCCCCGCTGTCTCCCAGTAAGTTATCCACACACTTACCTTGTTTTGAAACTTTGGTACACTAGAATTCACAATTAACGTACTGGAATTATCACTTGATACATTGTCACTCTTTGTGTTATCCTGTATCGTCTTTTTTTCAGCTTGTCTGCTACAGTTTGTCAGTCCAAGCAAACTAACTACAACGATAGCCATTATTTTATATACTCGGTAAACCATTATCACCTCCTTTTCTATCAACGACATTACTTCACTTCTATAGATTCTCCACAAACCAATTGAGTACGGCATTCCATATACCCTTTATATTATTCTCAATCTTATCCCAACCATGAAATTGACTATCATATAGTACTTTCTTTGAATCACTTGTTACAACAAGTTGGTCAAATACTGCATCATACACATCATCATATAGTTTTCACTGACTCTTTGCATCTTCCT
>NZ_JAVBNS010000202.1:0-4085 GCF_031551385.1 Anaerosporobacter sp. | reverse complement strand
CTTTGTCCCATTCCTTGATTTCAAATGCATCTTGAAATAGAATAATATTAGAAGTCTCTGGCAATAACTCTTTCAGTGCAGGTGATAGCAACCAGGAATCACAGATGTAGTTGCATTCTTTGTATTCTGGATAATATTTGTTTATGAAATTCTGGCTTTCTACATAGGATTCTCTACATGTTGCGATGGACAATTTTGCATCGGAAGGTATATGTATACTAACTACCTTTTCTCCTTTTTCATATGTCAATTCATACTCTAACACGCCAATTCGAAATAATAACATACCAATCTGTCTTGCTACCCACCAATCACGGTCAAAACCATACATGCCATAGCTAACTTTATGCTCTTCTATAAATCTTGGAAAACATCCCATTGTGTCTACAAATATCTGCTCTGGCATTCCTAATTCTTTATATTGCTCATATGTCTTTTCCAAACATCGCATCATACAAGCTAATATTTTAATTCCATTCTTATCTTCTCCAAGCACTTCTTTTAATCTAAGTCTTGCATCGTCTGCTGTCTCATATTCTAGCAACTGTTCCATTTCTGTTTTCACACTATCATATGCAAATGTAGTATCAAATACTATTACGTTCTCTATAACTTCTTGCTGTAAACCAATTTTTTCGCATATTTTAATAATCGAATCCATCTTTAGCACCCATGCATATCACAACTTTACTTGTGATATCGCCAAAATATCTATGTTTGAAAGAAGTTTTTGGCTACATGTTCTCCTTCTCATTTACTCTCTTTCCGTATAGTAATTATAGCATCTATCTGACGCATTTACAATTCATATTCCATAATGAATCTACCCTTTTTTACATATGGGCAGAATTTATTTTGCAAGATTCATTTTACAAACTTGCAAAATCGAAATATATTTATTTTTATTTTAAAGCTTGACTTTGCTATTGTTTACGTGTATATTAATCTGCAATACGCTATTTGCAAATCAACTAAAATGAAATATTAACACTATCTTAATTCATTTCATGTTAAGCTAGTCATAATGAATATATCCAACAAGGAGGGTTTATATGAATCAATTATTACAAAAATTTGATTTTTCTGAAGAATTACAAGATGTATTATCAAACTGCGCAGGTGTACATACACCTACTACAAAATCCGAACTTTTTAAATTAGTTTTTGGTTCAGAAGAAACGATGGTTCATGATGTTATCTATTCCTTACCGGAAAAAGGCAACTATAAAGAAGCTAATGTTGTTCGTTGTCGAAATGGTGCTGTTGTTAATTATATGGAAGATTATATGCGTCGTCGTGACCCTAACTGTATGGTTATTGCCGATCATAAGCCAACAGACAAACCAAGATATCGTGATGAATATGGCATGGAGTTTGATCCTGTTCGTAAAGAAACACTTGAATGGTTAAAAACACAAGAACTTATTGCAATTCCATTTAGTGCTGGTGGTAATGTTTATGGATATGGTTCTTTCTTAATTTGCCCTTTAAATGCTGCTTTCTTCGCATATGGTGTCGCATTACTACAAGGATTTATTAACGCAGAAGAATCTGCTGGTTTTCGTCCACGCTCTGTTATCTATGTAGCTCCACCTTTTCGCCACACACATTTTGGGGGACAGCAAGTTTGTGTTCACAATCGCCTTGATGATTGCCATGAAATTTTTTCTTACAATTTATATCCAGGCCCATCGGCAAAGAAAGGTGTTTACAGCGTATTACTTGATATTGGAGAAAGTGAAGGTTGGGTTACTGCACATGCCTCTTGCGCTAAAGTTGTAACTCCATATGAGAATGAAACCGTTATTATGCATGAAGGTGCTTCTGGCGGTGGAAAGAGCGAATTACTTGAAGAGGTTAAGAAATCGTCTGACGGTCGTGTTCTTTTAGGAATACATACAATCTCTGGTGAAAAGAATTATATTAATATGGGGGATACTTGTACAATCAAACCCGTAACAGATGATATGGCAATCTGTCATCCAAGCTTCCAAAATCAAAGCGGAAAACTATGCTTAACAGATGGTGAAGATGGTTGGTTCCTACGTGTTGATGGTATTAAGGAATATGGCTCTAGTCCTGAACACGAGAAGTTATCCATTCACCCGGATGAACCACTACTTTTCTTTAATTTACAAGGAACTCCTGGGTCTACATGCCTTCCTTGGGAACATACACTTGATTCTGACGGACAGCCTTGTCCAAACCCTCGTGTAATTATCCCAAGAAAGAATATTGAAAATATCGTTCATGAGCCTGTTGAAGTTTCTGTAAGAAGTTTTGGTGTTCGTATGCCACCTTCAACAGCAGAGAATCCAAACTATGGAATTATGGGTATGTTTCATGTAATACCACCTGCACTTGCTTGGTTATGGAGACTTGTTTCACCACGTGGACATAATAATCCAAGTATCGTTGATTCAAAAGGTATGATTAGTGAAGGTGTTGGTTCTTACTGGCCATTTGCTACTGGTGAACGTGTGAAACAAGCCAATCTTTTGCTTGATCAAATTATGGCTTCACCAAACACAAAGTACATCCTAATTCCAAACCAACATATCGGTGTATACGAAGTTGGTTTTGCCCCTGAAAATATTGTTGTTGAATATCTTGCACGTCGTGGTGGTATTAACTTCAAGATGGATCGTCTAGTAGAATCACGTTGTCCCTTACTTGGATATGCACTAAAAGAAATGAAAGTAGATGGCCAATATATTCGTTCCAAATTCCTTCGTTGTGAGAAACAAGACTTACTTGGTATTGAAGGTTATGATAAAGGTGCTACTATCCTTACGAATTTCTTTGCTCGTGAATTAGAAAAATTCGATACAGAAGACTTACAACCATTAGGAAGAGAAATCATTCAGTGCTTTAGAAACGGTGGAACTGTCGAAGATTACTGTAGTATAACTCCGTTAGGTCTTTATTAATTTACAAGCCAAAAGAAATTACTGACTTAAACACAAAAATTGCATAAAAATAACAGGTGTAACGTTTATAGCACGTTACACCTGTTATTCCTATAATGCTTTTAATTTTGATTCGTGTAGATATATCTATCTTTTAATTCTTGTTTTGCTTGAATGTAACTAAATCTAATATTTAATTTAACACGCTCAACAAGTTCTCTACTTCTACTTGTGTCGCTTTCGCAAAGAAAGAATCATATCGGAAGAAGAAGTATCCATCCACTTCCCCTGTACTACGTCCATATTCTATCATACGTTGTAGTACATCATCGTTTTCTTCCCATTCGGTTTCCAAATTCGAACCAGCCCGAAAAGTTGGAATTCCTATGTACATATTACCAGTCGAACTTTTTCGTAATGACAACCAGTAATCGGTTGCCTTGTCGAAAGCTGTTGCAAACCCCGTAGCTTTATCTACGAGTTCATGCTCAAATGACCAATATAATTGAGGGCATATATAATCAATATACTTGTCAGAAGCCATCCATGTCTTCACATCTACATAATTACCTTGAGTAAGATATAGATTCACTGGATTTCCTGCTGGACTTATTCCGAATATAACATTAGAATTAATATCTTTAATTGCAGCATATACCTTCTTCACTAACGTATTAACATTATTTCTTCTCCAAACATCAATTGCATTCGGCTTCTTTCCATCGTCAATACATTTTGTAACATACTCATTGTATTCCACATTATCAAATGTTGTTTTGTATTTCGAACCAAGGTTTGGATAGAAATAATCATCAAAATGAATTCCATCTACATCATAATTTGTAACAATTTCTTTTACTCCATTAACAATTAACTTTTGAGCCGCTGCTGATGCAGGATTATAATAGATATTTGGTTTTTTCTGTCCACTTGTATCAAACTCTAATATGTTGCGATCATTTGTTGTATCATCGTCATCATGCCATATTCTTGCATAGTTATCTTCTGCTAAAGCAGAGTAATCTGTTGATTGAAGAGTTACACGATATGGGTTTATCCATGCATGGAATTCCAAGCCTCTCTTATGTGCTGCATCAACCATATACGCTAATGGATCATATCCTGGATTTTTCCCTTGTGTACCTGATACATACTTAGACCAAGGAAAATATTTTG
>NZ_JAVBNS010000099.1:0-12273 GCF_031551385.1 Anaerosporobacter sp. | reverse complement strand
ATCATAGCAGTTTCACACGAGCTACTCAAACCTCTTGACATTGGTATATGAACAATTTCATCATGCTCTTCTAATAGAGACTCCCACAGATCAATTACATCACCCGGTGCTGGTTGTGATGTTGATATCTCTGCACCTTCTACTAATTTCTCATAGAATTGTTCTTGAGATAATGTAATATCTTCAAAATACAGTACCTCATTGATATAGAAAGGCATTGGCAATACAGATACTCCATATTCCTTACTGTCTATCTGCGTTATGCCACTATTACTGTCTGTTACGACTGCTATCTTCTTCATCTTACACCATCCCGTTTTTCTTCTTACATACTTTCCTTCAATCGATTCACAACTTCTTCCACGACATTAACAGCTCCTAAGTTTTGATCGCTCAATTCGTATGTTGCTTGTGATTGCTCCTGCACAGTCACACAAGCTTCCGATAGATTATTCACGCATTGTATTACATTTGCATTTTCATATTGAAGCTCTTTCATGTTCTCTGACTGCATCTTTGTTGCATCTACAACAAGAGCAATACTTTCTTTAATTCCTTGAAATACACTCTGCGTATCATATATTAATTCATTCTGCTGTTCATTTGTATTCGTAACAGCTTCTACTGAGTTCTTTACAAAATCAGCAGCTTTTTCTAATTCATCAACAATGATAGCTATTTGTTCTGTCGCTGTCTTTGTCTGTTCTGCCAAGCTTGTAATCTCCGATGCAACAACCGCAAATCCTTTTCCTGCTTCTCCAGCTCTAGCAGCTTCTATTGAAGCATTTAAAGCCAACAAGTTTGTCTGCCCTGCAATTCCTTTTATTATATTAACAATATTCGTTACTTCTTTTGTTTTGTTATTCAATTCTGACATTTCTTCAACAACAACACTATTATGTTCTCCAACTGACTTTGCACTCTTATTCAAATTGTCCATATTCACAATACCGTTTTTAATATGGCTTTGTGTTTCATCTACTGCATTATCAACTTGCATTGATAGCATCGAAACAGTCTCTATTGTTCCTTGCATTCGAGCTGTCACATCTCTTTGTTCTGTAACAGACGAATTCATCTCTCCTGTCTTACCTACTACATCTTTCATTGCTACTTCTGTATCATTAGCAGTTGATTTAACTTGCGCAACAACATCAAGTAATTTTTCTGTATTATTACTAATTACTCGATTTATCTCTGTCATACTTTGTAACATTTCATTTTGTTTTTGCTCATTCTCTTTAATAATACTTAATTTCTTATCTGCAATATCAATCGCCATTTTTGTTGCTAAATAAGCTAATATCATAGATAACGCAATAACAGCAATCTGAATTTCATAGTTCGTAATGTCTGCTGGCTCTGTTTGTTTAAGCACTGCACACTTATATAGTATTTCAACGATATTCGCCCCTATACAGATTGCAGTATAAATCTTTATTACTGTCGCATTGTTACAAACAATTAAAAGTGCCAACATCGGAAATGAGTATGAGAATACTAAAATTGTATTACCTGTAAAGAGCACAAATGTATACATAACGGCATATCCAGCACCCACTATAATCGGTAAAATCTTACTTTCTTTATCTTTTGTATAAATCATATATACTACTACTAATGGAATTACTACAATTGCCAAAAACACTAGATAATACGAGACAGAACGTTGCCCTTTTATCAGTTCCAATGCATATGCCACAAGTAGCACACTACAAATTGCCGCCCAACCGCGAAACAGCATCAGGTTCGTCTTTTTTGCTTCATTCATCTTTTATACCCCTTCAGATAGCATCTCTTTCATTAGTCTTTTTTCTTTATCAGTTAAATTTGCTCCCTCTAATAAATCAGGTCTTCTCTGTACGGTACGAAGAATGGATTGTTCTCTTCTCCACTTTTCTATATTAGCATGATGACCAGACAATAAAACGTCTGGAACCTTTTCTCCCATGAATTCTTCTGGTCTTGTATATTGCGGATATTCTAATAGATTATCATGGAATGATTCTATCTCTGCTGATACATCATTATTTAGCACACCAGGAACTAACCTTGATATGGCATCCATCATAACCATAGAAGGAAGTTCGCCTCCTGTTAATACATAATCGCCAATAGATACATTATCTGTAACGATTTTCTCTAAAACACGTTCGTCAATCCCCTCATAGTGACCACATAAAAACACAAGATCTTGCTCCATCGCAAATTCTTCTGCCATTGCTTGCGTAAATACCTTTCCTTGTGGAGTAAGGTAAATTACACGAAGTGGTTTTTCTGTTGCAATCTGGTTCTTCACATGTTCATATGCTTTATATACAGGGCCTGCCTGCATAACCATACCAGCACCACCACCGTATGGATAATCATCTACTTTAAGATGCTTATTTTCCGAAAAATCTCTTATGTTTATCGTCTGTAACGTAATTAAGTCTTTTTCCCTAGCACGTCCTAATATACTTGTATTCAATCCTTGTTCTATCATCTCAGGGAATAGAGTAAGTACGTGATAATTCATCTCTATTTCCTCCTATTAATCAAGTAAACCTTCCATAATATGTGCTTTAATTTTCTTCTCTTCAATATTAACATCTAAGATACAAGACTCAATATTTGGTAATAATACTTCTTTTCCTTCTGTTGTCTTAACAACATATACGTCATTCGCACCTGTTTGCAATACTTCTACTAGTTCTCCAAGCTCTTCCTCTTCGTCTGTAACTACCATGCAACCAACTAAATCATAGATAAAGTATTCTCCTTCTTCTAACTTGACTGCATTCTCTCTCGTAACAAGAAGATCTTTTCCTTTGTATTTTTCTATATCATTAATGTTATCGAATCCTTTAAACTTAACAATTACCATTTGCTTAAAGAAACGAACACCCGTGATTTCCATCTCAATTTGCTCTTTACCTGTATCTAATATAACTTTTTTTAAATCCTTAAAACGGTTTTGATCATCTGTTGTTGGGAATACTTTTACTTCCCCTTTTATGCCATGCGTTGAGCTTATAACACCCACACGTAATAAATCGTCCATTACTTCCCTCCTATATAACCAAAGAATGCCACAAAAAGGGCGTCCTACAAGTAAGACACCCTCAGTAATCATAGTACTAGTAGTTTGTATTGATTATTGGATCTCAACAATTACCTTTTTATCATCCTTTGATGCAGCTGCCTTAACAACGGTACGAATTGCTTTCGCAATACGGCCTTGCTTGCCAATTACTTTTCCCATATCATCCGCTGCTACTTTTAATTCTACAACAATTGCTTTTTCTGTTTCACTCTCAGTTACAACGACCTCTTCCGGATGATCTACTAATGATGTAGCAATTACCTCAACAAGTTCCTTCACTACCTTCACCTCCACTATGCATATACCACATAAGCCACGAAAAGAGAACCTCTCGTGGCTTATGTGTATTCTAACTAGTTTTGCTAAATAATGATGTTGAGGACAAAAAATATTTTGTCCTCAACTGATACACGGATTGTTACGCATTTCATGCTCTCACAATCCTAAAACATTCGAAATCCGCTCTATTCGAGCTACTTTCTCATGTTTTGCGAGTCTCAAAGTCATGCTTTCTCATGCAAGCATGAAAAACATGACCTTTTGACTCTTGTATCATATAATTATTTAACGATACCAGCTTTTTTGAATAATCTGTTAACAGTTTCAGTTGGTTGAGCACCATTTGATAACCATTTTTGAGCTGCTTCTTCATTTACGTTGAATGCACTTGGCTCTTTAGTTGGATCGTAAGTTCCGATTTCCTCGATAAATCTACCATCTCTTGGAGATCTTGAATCTGAAACAACTACTCTATAGAAAGGAGCTTTCTTTTGTCCCATTCTCTTTAATCTGATTTTTACTGCCATGTTATTTTCACCTCCTTAAATATTGAACCCATATTCGACTATTGTCATATATATTAACAGTTAAAACTGTTGGTCCTCGCTTATAGACCGAAAGGTAATTTGAACTTTCCTCTCTTACCTTTTCCAGACATCATTCCAGACATCTGTTTCATCATCTTCTTACTTTGCTCATATTGCTTAACAAGTTTGTTTACTTCGCTGATATCAACACCAGCTCCTTTAGCAATACGTTTCTTTCTAGATGGATTAAGAATATCGGGATTCGAACGTTCTTGTTTTGTCATGGAATTAATAATTGCAACCGTTCCATCAAAAACGTTATCATTAATCTCAACATCTTTTAATTGAGCAGAAGCTCCTGGAATCATACCAAGTAAATCTCCGATTCCACCCATCTTCTTAACTTGCTGAATCTGTTCAAGAAAGTCATTGAAATCGAATTCTGCTTTTCGCATCTTCTTTTCCATCTCTCTTGCTTTTTCTTCATCAATGTTCTCTTGCGCTTTCTCTATTAATGTAAGCACATCTCCCATACCTAATATACGGGAAGCCATTCTATCCGGATAAAATTGTTCTAAGTCAGACAATTTTTCTCCCATACCAACATAGAGAATTGGGCGTCCTGTTACTGCACGAATGGATAATGCCGCACCACCTCTTGTATCACCATCAAGTTTTGTAATAATTACACCATCAACACCAATCTTTTCATTGAATGTCTCGGCTACATTAACCGCATCTTGACCTGTCATAGCATCTACTACTAGAACACTTTGTGTTACATCTACATTCTCTTTTATCTCAATTAGCTCAGTCATCATATCTTCATCAATATGAAGACGACCAGCTGTATCTAGTATTACAACATTAAATCCATTCTTGTGTGCATGCTCCACTGCCGCTTTTGCTATGTTCACTGGTTTATGTCCATCACCCATAGAGAATACTTCAACACCTTGTTTTTCTCCATTAATCTGCAACTGTTTAATTGCTGCTGGACGATATACATCACATGCTACAAGTAAAGGCTTTCTTCCTTTTTGTTTCAGTTTTCCTGCAATCTTTGCAGTTGTGGTTGTCTTACCAGCACCTTGCAGACCACACATCAAGATTATTGTTAATTCTGAACCAGGTTTTAAAACTAACTCTGTAGTTTCATCACCCATTAATTTAACCATCTCTTCATTAACGATCTTAATTACCATCTGGCCTGGTGTTAAACTATTCATTACATCTTGTCCAACTGCTCTTTCCTGAACAGCTTTAATGAAGTTCTTAACAACCTTAAAGTTAACATCTGCTTCTAGCAACGCCATCTTAACTTCTTTTAAAGCAAGTTTAACATCTGCTTCTGTTAAGCGTCCTTTACCACGCAAATTCTTAAACACATTCTGTAGTTTTTCGGATAAGCTGTCAAATGCCATGCTTAAACCTCCAATCTCAATCACTCTATATTCTGTATTATTCTATAAGTCTTCTAAAATGCTATCGGATAGTGATTCAATCTCTGTTAACAATGCACACTCTTTTGGTAATTCAGATGCATTAGACGTTAGTATCCGTCCCGATAACTCTTTTATCCTACCTACTTTTTGCTTCGTCTGTTCAAACTTCTCAATCAAATGAAGCTTCTCTTCGTAGTTAATTAATTGATTACTGCATCTCTTCACAATATCATGTACACCTTGTCGGCTTATTCCTTGATGTTCTGCTATCTCACTTAAGGATAAATCATTCAATATGTAATCTTCATAGATATACTTCTGATTTTCTTTAAGCAACTCTCCATAAAAATCATAGAGCAAGGATAACTCAACTAGCTTATCAATCTGCTTTATATTATTATCCTTTTTTTCAATTTGTTCACTCATATAAAGCACCGTCCTGTAAAGTAATTTTCTTTACAGTTGTTAGTATACATAATTCCAAAGCGTCTGTCAACAAGATTTTTTGTTTTTTTGAAAAAACTTTTTTCGTTTCAAAGTACTTGTGTAATGAATGTTTGCAACGCAAAACTTTTATATGTTTAAGAGCTTCTTCGCTGCTGTACTAGAATACGAAACACGCTACACACCTAAGTACTTCTAAGTGTGTATGGGCGGTTTCTGAGAATTTACGGAATCGACCTCGATTCGGCATCCTGCCTCAGCTCGGTCTGGCTCGGCGTCCATGCCGAGCCTTCCTAGGTTGTGGATATACACACTAAGATGTACTATAGGTGTTTCGCTATCGTTTCTTAATTCTAGGACAGCAGCGAAGAAGCAGGTAAGGTATTGAAGTTTTGCTTAGTTATGTTGTCGATACACAAGTACGCGAAAATATTGACTGGGTAAATTTTGTTCAAAAAAATGCTGACTGGATAAACATAGAAAGAACAAAGAATCAACAATATTAGTGTACTCCTTAGCTTTATACTTTTCTACAAGAAATTGCTTCGCTTTATTTTCTCCACATAATTAACGACTATATGCACATAATAAAAGATATGGTATTATCTCAACAAAAAACGCAAAGGAAGGTACAATATGGATACCAATACAGAATTACTTAATTATATTTTTCAAAACTCTCAGATGGGTATACAGACGATTGGACAGTTGCTTGATATTGTAGAGGAGGATTCTTTTAAGAAGCAACTAGAATCCGAGTTAAAAGAATATCGATTGATTAATCAGAAGGCTCGTGATATTCTTACCGATTTAGGGTGTGATGAAAAAGGAATTACGCAGATGGATAAGTTCAAGGCGTATATTATGATTAATATGCAGACTCTTACTGATAAATCTGCTTCTCATATTTCTGAGATGATGATTACAGGAAGTACTATGGGTATTATTGAGGCTACGAAGAAGATTAAAGAATATGTTGATACAGCAGATAAGAATATTGTTGGTTTGATGAAGGATTTACTCAAATTCGAAGAAAAGAACATTGAGAGTTTGAAAGAATATCTGTAGGGATTGCTGTTAATATTACAGTAAAACCGTCTACAAAAAAACTCCGTATATTACTTATCAAAATAATATACGGAGTTCTTTTTGTATCATCATTACTGTGAACGGTTTTCGCAAACAGTAACGAGTATTTTATTATACTGGATATGCTTTGCTTGCTGTATCAGCTGCTGTTAAATCCACTTTTGTTCTTTGAGCTTGACGGTATTTGAAGAAGTCTGTAGCTACTTGTGGGAACAATGCATATGTTAATACATCTTCGTCTTGTTCTTTCCATTGTGCCATCTCTGCTTCAATTGTCTTTAACTCTGGTTTTAATAAGTCAGCTGGACGACAAGTAATTGCTTGCTCATCTCCGATTGCTTTCTTTTGAACTTCTGCGTTGAATGGTTTTACTGTTTGACCATATTCACCACGAAGAAGTGCTTTTGATTCTTTTGTAACCATCTTGTAACGTTCTCCAGCTAATACGTTAAGTACCGCTTGTGAGCCAACGATTTGGCTTGAAGGTGTTACTAGTGGTGGTTCACCAAAGTCTTGACGTACACGAGGAATTTCTTTTAATACGTCATAGTATTTATCTTCTTGATTCGCATCTTTTAATTGAGATACTAAGTTTGATAACATACCACCTGGTACTTGATATAGTAAAGTCTTAATATCAACGCCCATAACTTTTGGATTTAATAATTTGCTTTCCAATGCTTCATCTCTAAGTGGTCTGAAGTAGTCAGCAATTTCAGCTAATAAGTTTTGGTCAAAATTAGGATCATATTCTGTTCCTTTGAATGTTTCAGCCATAACTTCTGTAGCAGGTTGGCTTGTTCCCATTGCGAATGGTGACATAGCTGTATCAATAATATCACAACCAGCTTCAACAGCCTTCATATATGTCATTGCTGCTACACCTGAAGTATAGTGTGTATGAAGTTGGATTGGAAGTGATGTTGATGATTTTAATGCTTCAACTAATTCTGTTGCTTTATATGGAACTAATAAACCAGCCATATCTTTAATACATAAAGAGTCAGCTCCCATATCTTCAACACGTTTCGCCATATCCATCCAGTAATCTAATGTATAAGCATCACCTAATGTATATGAAAGAGCGATTTGTGCGTGTCCTTTTTCTTTATTAGCAGCTTTAACTGCTGTTTCAAGATTACGGATATCATTTAAACAGTCAAAGATACGAATAATATCAATACCATTTGCAATTGATTTTTGAACAAAATATTCAACTACATCATCTGCATAGTGGCGATATCCTAAGATATTTTGACCTCTGAATAACATTTGTAATTTTGTGTTTTTAAATCCAGCTTTTAATTTTCTAAGTCTTTCCCATGGATCTTCTTTTAAGAAACGAAGGGATGCATCAAATGTAGCTCCGCCCCAACATTCAACAGAATGGTAACCAACTTTGTCCATCTTATCGATGATTGGAAGCATCTGTTCCGTAGTCATTCTTGTAGCTATCAATGATTGATGTGCATCACGTAATATAGTCTCGGTAATCTTAACCGGTCTCTTCGCTTGTTCTGACATTTTACTACCTCCTGTTATTACTATTAATCTATTTCACACCGAATATTGCCATAAAAGTACCAGCAGCTACTGCTGTACCGATTACACCAGCAACATTAGGTCCCATTGCATGCATTAATAAGAAGTTTGTAGGATCTTCTTCTGCACCAACCTTTTGCGAAACTCTTGCTGCCATTGGAACTGCAGATACACCTGCTGAACCAATTAGCGGATTCACTTTACCACCAGTTACTTTACACATTAACTTACCGAATAGTACACCCGCCGCAGTACCAATTGCAAATGCAATTAATCCAAGTGCAACAATCTTAATTGTATCCATGTTTAAGAATGCTTTTGCACTTGTTGTTGCACCTACTGAAGTACCAAGTAAGATTACAACAATATACATCATTGCATTAGAAGCTGTATCAACAAGTTGCTTAACAACTCCTGATTCTCTGAATAAGTTACCTAACATAAGCATACCAACAAGTGGTGCTACTGTAGGAAGAATTAATACAACAATAATTGTAACAACAACTGGGAATAAGATTTTCTCTAATTTCGATACCGGTCTTAATTGATCCATTCTAATTGCACGTTCTTTTTTTGATGTTAATAACTTCATAATTGGTGGTTGAATAATTGGAACCAATGCCATATATGAATATGCAGCTACTGCGATAGGTCCTAATAAATCAGTTTGTCCTAATTTATTAGCTAAGAAAATTGAAGTAGGACCATCTGCTCCACCGATAATAGAAATCGCTGCTGCTGACTTTCCATTGAATCCCATAAGAATGGCAAAGATATAAGCAGAAAAGATACCAAACTGTGCCGCTGCTCCCAAAAGGAAACTCTTAGGATTTGCAATTAATGGACCAAAATCTGTCATAGCTCCAACACCTAAGAAAATAAGTGATGGTAAGATTGTCCATTCATCTAATAAATAAAAATAATGTAGTAATCCGCCTTCTTCCATAATCGGTGGATATAAGTTTACTAATAACATACCAAATGCGATTGGTAGTAATAGAAGCGGTTCATACTCTTTCTTTATCGCTAAGTATAGGAAAAAGCAAGCAACCGCGATCATTATAAAGTTTCCGACTGTTAAAGAAGCAAAAGCGGACTGACCAACTAAATTTTCTAGCATTTCTAAAATGTCGCTCATTTAAGTATTACCTCCCATTTTACTTTGTGGTAATTTACATGAAACATGTAAACTTAGTTTAATGTAGCTAATACATCACCAGCTTCTTTTGCATCTCCAACTGCTACATTAATACTTGCTACTGTTCCATCTTGAGGAGCAACGATTTCGTTTTCCATCTTCATTGCTTCAAGTACAACTAAAACATCACCTCTTTTTACAGCTTGTCCTGCACTTGCCTTAACAGCAAGAATCTTACCTGGCATTGGTGCATTCACTTTAACACTTCCTTGTGCGCCACCTGCTGGTGCTGCCGCTTTTGGTGCTGCTGGAGCTGGTGCTACTGCTTTTGGTGCTTGTGCTACTGGTGTTGCAACAGGTTGTGCTACGCCAGATACGCCTTCTTCTACAGATACTTCATAAACATTACCATTAACTGTAATTGTATAATTTTTCATGTAATTATTCCTCCTAATACTTATGCTTTCTGCCACTTATTTGATTTTGCTCTCTTGATTGAACGAACAACAAGACCATCAGCTGGAATTTCCACACCGTTTGCTGTCATAGATGCCATAATTGCTGCTGTAATAACAGCTACTAATTCACCATCATCTACTAATTCTACTTGTTCCTCTTCTTGCTCTGCAATTTGAGCCATAGTATTATCAATGGCTTCTACAACATTTATCTCTGTTTCTTGCTTTTTTGACATCTTTTCTTGAATCATTGGAATAAATCTAAACAAACCAATCATAAATGAGATAAAGATTAATACAACGAATACTGTTCCCATACCAAGGATTGTATTTAATCCTGCATCTTGCATCTTACTGCCTAAAGTCTCAATCTCTTCTACTACAATTGCATTAGAATCAACAGTTAAAGTTGAATCAAATGGAACTCTAAATTCAACGTCGTTCTTTGCTTTTTCATACTTCACTGTGATTACAACTGTAATTTTATCACCAGCTTCTTTAATTGTTACGTCTTTTGTTTCAACAAAAGCACCTATATCTGTTTGCGCTTGTCTCCATGATGCAAACACTGTTTTTGTAGCTTCATCCATCTGACCACTAGATACAAGCTGTTCTAGCGTATCATCATCATAGCTTTTAAAATCCATCTGATTCCATGAATCCATCCACTGCGTTGCAGTTTCTTTCACAGTAGCTTCATCATATTGGAATGTCGCTGCTTCTTCTTTTGCTGAACATGCAGTTATTGCAAACATGCATGTAATCAAACATAATAATAGCATTAGTTTCTTTTTCATATCAGTACGCATGCCCCTTTCAAAGTCTGGAGTCTTATGCCAACACAATTCTCCGTATTCACGCTATTCTAAAATTAAATCGTGCCATGCTTTTTGTTTGGACGACTCTCTCTCTTTGTGAATAGCATTTCATATGCATAAACAAGTTGCTTTCTTGTAGCTTCTGCTGGAATTACAATATCAACGTATCCTCTCTTAGCAGCAGCTTCTACACTTGATTGAAGGCTTGCATATTCACTTGCTTTTTCATTAATCATAGCAGTTGCATCACTTGCATCTTTAATGTCATCTGCATAGATAATTTGTGCTGCTGATTTTGCATCCATCATTCCGATTGCTGCATCTTCATATGCAAGAACCATATCAGCACCTATATGTTTAGAATTCATTGTTACATAAGCGCTACCATAAGCTTCCCCAACAACTACGTTTACTTTTGGCACTGTTGCATTCGCAAATGCGTATGTTAATTTTGCCGCTGCTTTCGCAATCGTTTTTTCTTCTTCTGTTGTTGCTTTGTAACCTTTTACACTTGTTAATGTTAAAACAGGGATATTAAATGCATCGCAGAAATTAACAAAACTTGTAGCCTTCTCACAACCAGCTGTTGATAAAGATGCATCAAATTTTTCTACTGCTTTAAAATCTTTGTCAAGAATTTCTGCACGATTCGCAATTGCACCAATTGTCATACCGTTAAGACGGATAAAACCAGTAACCATATCTTTTGCATAAGCAGACTTCACTTCGAAGAAGAAATTATCATCTGAAATTTCTCTTAGAGCTACTGCAGAATCTTTTAAAGATGTACCAAGTGATGGTACAAGTCGATTTAAATCATCAGTACATTCATCATAAGAATCATCATCTTCATTGTTAGAAGGTAAGATTGTTATTAATTCGCGAACACTCGCTAATACAGCTTCTTCATCTTTGCAAACAACATCAGCTACACCAGCTTCTGCTTGGTATTTTGCTGCGCTTGTATCACATTTTGCTGTATAATTGCCATCTAAAGCATTTGGTGAGTTAACAAATAATTTTGCTTCTTTTTCTGTCATAAAAGTGAAATCACTTAAATTCGAAGAAATTGCTACTCCACCACCACAGTTACCAAAGATTGCAGTAACTTGAGGTATTACGCCAGATGCTAATGTTTGTTTCAAATAAAGTTCACCAAAGCCATTTAACGCATCTGTTGCTTCTTGAAGTCTTAGACCTGCGCAGTCAATAAGACCAATCACTGGTGCTCCCACTTTCATCGCCATATCATAGATACGTGCAATTTTCTTTGCGTGCATCTCTCCTACGGAACCACCTAATGCTGTTGCGTCTTGGCTATATACATATACTAGTTTTGAATCAACAACTCCATAACCAGTAATTACGCCATCTGCAGGGATTTCTTTCTGCTGCATATTGAAGTCTGTGCTTCTTTTTGTTACCATTGCACCCACTTCAACAAAACT
>NZ_JAVBNS010000048.1:0-4870 GCF_031551385.1 Anaerosporobacter sp. | reverse complement strand
TGGTGAGTTCGAATGTGTTTGGATTAGAGTTGCAGAGACAGCAAGAAGAGAGACAGTATGAATATGATTTGCAAGGGAATTTGATGCATGAGAGTGTAGTAAGTCTCTTAGCAGAGCCAGAAACAAAGTCAGAACTAGTTGGGAAAGAGCATATGAATACGATATTCTTAATCGAACGAGCCATGTACAAATCCAAAGAGGTGAAGAACAATCAACGCAGAAGAATTTCTATGATGCAGAAGTTATGCGCTGTGACGTAGAAGAGAATGGCGAAGTGACGAATTACATAACAGATGGCTGGAGTATTGTAGTGGAGCTTGATAAGGAGTATAATATTAAGAGACGGCTTGTTAGAGGGTATGGGATTGTTGCATCAGAAATTGGTACGCTAAAAGATGATGATAAGCAATTAGATATAAATATGTACTGTTTTTATCATACTAATGAACATACTGATGTTGTAATGTTGACGGATATAGATGGGAAAGTGGACAATCATTATAAAAATGGGAAAGATAATAGGAACTAATGGAGAAACGACAATACGAATTATTACTAAAATTTTTACTAATGAAATTATTATTGCGTTTCCAATAAATAAGGAGAAAAATTATGAAGATATGTCCTTTGTGTGAACATGGATTAATAAGTAAGATAAAAGTTAAGTCTACAAATGAAATAATCTATATATGTAATGAGTGTGAGGCACTTTGGAATAATATTAATATATGCGAAGATGAGGTGCTGAATTTTGATAGTTTTATGAAATCAAGGAAATTACAGCTGCTTTGGGATGAATTTAATGTGGTGGAAATACTTTAATGGTATTAGCATAATTCACACATATTTATAGAAAACTCCCTAGCATATTTCTAATGATGTTTAACGCCATATAGTTGTTGATTATATCCTGATTTTTACTTCTGTTTAAAAAGTGAAACACAACAGCTTAGAAAAGAGATTTTTTCTTTCATATAATAAAGTTACTACGTTAAAACAATATAGGAAGGAGTGTATGATGTACTTTCTTGCATATATATCATACAAGAATTTAATGTTAATATTTTATGCAGATGTAATTTTAGATAGTAAATATGTCCGAGGTAATTCTTTGATGTCTGGAACAAGATGTACATTAGGCGTAGGTGAAAATTTTCATATATGTCTAATGGAAAGTTTAAAGGGAGAGGATATTCCTTTGGATGTAGAAACATCAATTATAATAACTACGATAAGTGGTGAAATAAGTTTACTTGAGTTAAAAAAAGATGTCCAATTTATTTTATATAGGGGGATAGAAGTTGGAAGGGGGTATGTTAAAGAACTAAAAGAGATTTATATAGATAAAAAATATTTAGAGGTAATAAAGGAACCTTGGCTATTGCAGAAGATAGTAAACTATGCAGAACAATTGCCAAATGCTATAGTCTATGAAGATGTATATGACTTAATTGAATAAAAGTGATTTATAATAATTAATCATTATACCTTGTATTTTGAAATATGCTGAGAGGATTCAAATTTTTGCTATATTATTTAGTATGGTAATGAATTTGAGGAAGAAGATGACATGGAATTGGTTCAGTTGCCTATGATTCAGCAGACATCGCCATAGGTCGCATATTTGTCTATAAAGAAATTGGACTGCGTTAAATGAGTGATTTTCAAATATAGTATTATATATTATAGAAAAAAATATTTGTTTTATGATTCGTTATGGTGTCATTTAATAGATTCTGCTCAGTGAATCATTAACACCAAATCCTAATAATCATTTGAAGCCCCCACAATTTATTTATGATTTCAAATAAATTGTGGGGGCTTCATTCAATGAAAAGAAGTCAAGAAGAGATATTATGATGCAAAAAAGAAACAATATAGTGATATATTGGAATTATGGAAGTCTGAAGAATAGAGTATCTCATAAAAAGAAAGAAACAGTAAGATTATCCCATATATAAACTTGGAGAAAAATAGTAATATAGATAGAGAAATGGTGAAAAATAAAACAAATACAAAAAGGAAGGAACATATGGAATAGAATATGAAGAGAATTGTATTGTTTGGAATGATAGTATATATGGTGCTTGGGAATGTCGGATGTAGTAGTACGAAAAAAATAAATGAAAACCTTAATAGAATAGAAATGGAACAAAGAGAAGATACAGCAGAGCAGAAGACAGAACAGGAAACTAGTCAGGAAAATCAAGAAGATCATGACACACAAGAGAATAGCGGAAATGTTCCAAAGGAAATTGTACCGATGAATGCATCTGATTTAGCGGTAACGGATGGAGAGAATATGGTTTTGCTAGATTCGCTGTATGATGGTTTTGAGACTACAGAAGAGGAGATTGAGACAGAAACTAGTGAAAATCATTTTGTAGGGGAAATATATGTAGACGAATATGTGTATAAGACATATTTTCATCAATTTAAGGATTTTGAAATATATACTTCAAATACAGAGTATCCATTAAAAGGGGAGGACATGCACACCTATCATATTAGACAAATTTCTTTGCTAACTGATAAATATAGGACAGCAAGAGGGGCATATATTGGAATCGATATAAAAGAAGTGCTGGAACTGTATGGTGAGGGGGAGAGTTTTTCTGCTTCTGATTATTATGAAGAGAAGAATTGTAAGGGGTTAGGCTATCGATATGATAATTATTCATTGAAATTTGTTTATAATGATAGGGGTGTTGTTGTTCATATTGATTTATATGTAAGGCTGATAGGCGCTGATAGTTTTCCGAAAGATAATGAAGAAGAACAGAGTGAAGAAAGTGAAACTGAACAAATATGCAGAAAAATAGAATTTAATCAAGCGATAGAAATCGATTTGAATAACGATTTACATATGCATTGATGGTAAAATAATGTGCAGTGTAATGGCGAAAAATTGTAGAGATGTATATCTGATACAAAACAAAAACACTGGAATCTTGTTTGAGGGCTGGTGGAGTAATGATATTTGCGAAATATATCTATGCAAAATTGATGAAAACAAGCAAGTCGAACTAAGGGAAAAAATATACGGAAGTATTGTGCGTGATACAGCAACAGCAAGTGGTTTTGTTACAGAAGGTTATCGGATTGTTTTTGGAACATGGCGTGGAACACGTAGATATGAGATTACGTCGGATATGCAATTAGAACCAGCAGAAGATTTTCAAATTAAAAATGATAATGAAGAGTTTATTACATTGAAACAGGATTTGTTAGTTGATGTTTTAATTGATGAGACATGGTGTACGATAGAATGCAAAGCGAATACAAAATTTTATCCAACAGCAACGGATTGCGAGGAATATGTATATTTAAAAATGGATAATGGCGAAATTGTCCGTATAAAATACACCATAATAGATGATTATCTAGTATATGTTGACGGTATTCCAGTCGAGGAACTTTTTGATGGGATTAAATTTGCAGGATAATTATTGGAGAAAAAACAGCGAGGATATGCAAATCAATGAAAGGATAAATTTATGAGAAAAATCAAATTAAATAAATGCAATATAAGAAAGATGATAACTATGACAGTTCTTATCATGATGATAGTATTGTGTTTAACTAGTTGTAGCAAACCAAAACAAGCAAACCTAATCAATCAAGTCCAATCAATAAATTCAACGAATCAAATCAATCAAGGAGATCAAGAGTCTCAAACACCAGAGATAGAAGAGAAAAGTGTTACTACTGTTTACGAAGATAAGTCACAGAAGGAAATTGTGTACGGGGAGCTTCGATTCGAAATATCACCATATCATATTGCAAGTAAAGAAGAGTGGGAATCCTATGTAGAATTTTATTGTGAATTGGATTCAGGAGAAGATAGTACTGAAACAAGTAAGGTTTTTAGAATAGAGAAATGTACAGATAATGGAGTTGTAACATTTGAAGATGCAAAGAACTATTTTGCAAAAATTTCTGAGTTTAAAATCAGGGAAAGTTTTCAAAATATCCATGATGAATCAGGAATTATCAAGATGTATACGGCAACGGCGGAAGAAGGATTGTCCTATTATATGTGTTATTTTCAAAAGGAAGTGTATCTTATAACAACAGAGAATCCATATTTGGCATGGAATCTTATAGAAGGGGATATATGGGACTGGAAGCAAGAGGTTCAATATATATATAACATAGAAACAAAGAACCAGTTTACAATAAAGGTGATTGAAAACAGGATATGTCAAGAAGATTCTTCAAGCTATGAAATCTATTCAAAAGACGGCAATTTAGAATACAAAGCGGAGTTGACAATTGAACCACGGAAAACGGAAGAGTATGGATTTTGCTATTCCTATAGGATATATGATGCCACAGATAAAGAAGTGCAATGTCTGGAGTGGGAATCAACGGTTATCGAATATCCTAAGTTTGTAGATTTGAATCAAGATGGTAGTGTGGATATGCAAGTAGTGATAGATCAGGCACCATCCTATGATGTTAATGAATTATATATATGGAATGAGGCAGAACAACACTACGAGAAAGTACTTTACGATGGTACGTTAGCAGATATAAGTGTTGAAGATGGATATTTGCTGAACTGGGTAAGAGCAGGGGTAGAGGGTTATGTTATTGAGAAGTTAATTTTTGAGGGGACGAGGTTAATAAAAGTATCCGAAGAAGTCGTGATGCCAGAAGGGGAGGATACAAGTACTATTGTTTTAGAAAAAATAAGAGCACTTGATGTTACAATTAAGGAATCACCTCTGGATATCAGCCCTGAAGTTGATGCATTGTATAAAGAGGCATATCTTAAGATGCTGAAAAGTGAGATGCCCATTGTGTATGGTAATGGTGAGAAAGAATATTTTAGAGATCTATATAAAGCAGGAAGTGAGTTTGAGGA
>NZ_JAVBNS010000065.1:0-6104 GCF_031551385.1 Anaerosporobacter sp. | reverse complement strand
TTTGGAAAATTCATTCTCATTGTAGTATAAAGAATTTTTTTCAAGCTTTTATGCACTTTGTAAAAATACTTCTTCGCTGAAAATTGCATCATGTGTATGTTCTTTTATTGACCAGTCCTTCGAATCAATATCATGCTTCTTTCGCAATTGGTATTCTTTTCCACTGGTTCTCGCTTGAACAAGACATCCCATATAAGCCGGGTTTGATAAAAGTATCTTGATCGTTCCCCCTGACCATTCCTGCAGGCATTCTCCTTCTTGTCTATAAATATGTCCGGTCGTATGATAATCTCTTGGTCTATGTATACCTGACTCATACAGCCACACTGCAATCTGTTTCATAGTTTTACCGGATAAAAACAATTTGTAAACCTGTTCCACAATGTCAGAAGTGACTTCTTCCTTTATCAAACATTTCTTTCCATCAATCCAATCAGACTGATAACCATACGGAGGTGTCCCTCCTGTATAACTGCCCTGTTCCCACTTGGTTCTTTTACTGGACTCTACTTTCAATGCAATGTCCTTGGCATATAATTCATTCACAAGGTTTTTAAGATTGACGGCCATGATTTCATTTCCGCTTGAAATATTCATGCTGTCAAAATTATCTGTCACTGCAATAAACCGTACCCCTAAAAATGGAAATATCTTTTCTAAATAATTGCCTGTTTCAATATGATTCCTTCCAAAGCGAGACAGATCCTTAACAATGATACAATCAATCTTTTTCATTCGGACATCCTGCATCATCCGCTCAAATCCTTCTCGTCTAAAGTTAGTACCTGACTTCCCTAAATCAGAATAACAGTCATATAAAACCATGTCAGAATGCTCTTGCAAAAATTTTTTTGCAATTTCCACCTGCGTTTCAATGGATTCATTTTTTCTCTCACTACCATCTACAGAAAGTCTTGCATAAATCCCTACGGAATAAATCTTTAAGGGCTGCTTTAATGCAACCTTATCACTATATGGTATTTTTTTCGAAATTCTGGGCATTTACACTACCTCCCTCTGACTTTGCTGGTTTTGCTCTACAAATTCAGCCAGCATTATCGCTTTCGAGAATAGTTCCTTGTGCCGCATTTCCAGATATACCCTTTTATCCTCATATACAAGAATTTTACTTACAAATGTAACCAGTGTATCACGGTCAAGTTCTGTTATTTGCAAGGCTTCTTTCATACGCTCCAGCTGTACTCCTGCAGAAATTCCTGACTTAAAAAGTTTTTTAATGGTATCCTCTTGATTTTTTATTGCCTGGTTCAGTTCATTATACTGTTGTTCATAGATTTCACGGAAATTCCGAAAATCTTCTTCTGTAATAATATTTTCTTTCAAATCCTCATACAGTCCTGCACGCAGGGAAAGATATTTATCCTGCTCCTTATGCAGTTTTTCTATTTCTCTATCGAAAGCAACCACTTCTTCAAAATTAACTTGCAACTGGTTAATTCGATTAAGCACATTACTTTTATCCATAAATAAAGAAATCTGCTGTCTGATTCCAGTTAACACAATCTGATTCAGTACCTCTTCCTCTGTGCTGTGCCTAGTACACCCTGCTCCATTATTTTTGGTTCCACAGATAAAATAAACCTTTTCTTTTCCCTTATACTTATTCACCCTGCGTACCATCTGTTCATTACAGTCGCCACAAAACAATAGCCCTGTATACATATGAGATTTATTACTTTGACCAAGTGCTCTACAGTCTACGGCCATCAAATTTTTTACAATCTCAAAATCCTCTTTTGAAATAATTGGCTCATGGGTATTAGCTACTTTTGTCCATTCACTTTCCGGTTTTACAATACTCTTTTTGATTTTATGATTTAGTTTTTCCTCTTTCCCCTGTACCAGAGTTCCGATATATGTTTCATTAACAAGAATTCGTTTGACCGCAACAGAAGACCATTTTGCTTTCAATGTTGTATTAAATCCAGTAGAATATCTTTCTCCCTTAGACTTTTTATATTCCATTGGTGAGAGGATTCCCAAATTATTTAACTGGTCGGCAATGGCAAGGCTGCTTAATCCTTCAATTCGCCATGCAAATATTTTTCTGACAATATCTGCTGCATAGTCATCTGGTACAAGTTGATTTTTATTTTCATCTGACTTTCTATAACCGTATACAGCAAATGAACCGATGAATTCTCCGTTTTCACGCTTTACCTTCTGCTGACTCCTGACTTTTTGCGAAATGTCACGACAGTAGGAATCATTTACAAAGTTTTTTACCGGAAGTACCAGAGATTTTTCATTATGGTCTGCGGTAAGTGAGTCAAAATTGTCCGTCAGGGCAATAAAGCGCACACAAAAAGCCGGAAAGGTTTTCTGAATCAACCGCCCGGCTTCTATATAATCTCGTCCTAATCTGGACAAATCTTTTACTATAACACAATCAATCTTACCAGCCTCGATGTCTTCCATCATCCGCTTAAAAGCAGGTCTATCAAAGTTTGCTCCTGACCAGCCATCGTCCACGTAGATATCATAGATTTCCATATCATCATGCTGCCTGATATAGGAACGAATCATGTCCCTTTGAGAACTGATACTGTTACTTTCTGTTTTACCACTAGAAGTGGTAACTCTGCCATCAATATCCTTGCCACTTCCAGTGGCTGCGTCATCACGACTCAAGCGAAGATAGACGGCTACATTATAAAAATCTTTTGCATTCATCTGCGTTCCTCCTGATATTTAATGTTAGCAGAACCCGTCCTACGGGGTTTGTAACCAGCTCTATCAGAATTCCCACTGAAATAATCCTGATGATAGGTTAACATATGTTTTTTATTTTGTAAAGAATAAAACTTTTCTATATTTTATAGAATAATCTGTATTTTTCTCTTGGTAAGTAAAACCATTCTGTCATCTATTAATTCATTTGTCTCTGGCTGAAAGCCAATTTGTAAGACATACTCTCCGACATTTTGTGCAAATGGATTACCCATCTGCTCCATATATGATTTAATGCGGCTATCCACACATTTCCCACTATCAATAATAATATCTTCTGCATTTGCAAGCTGCTCCCGATCCAGCTCCATGATATTCATATTTTGTAATCTTTTCAATTCTTCTATAGTCATGCTCACATAAAACTCCTTTTCTGTCTATCTATTCAAAGCTATTCTGTTTGCTGATTGTCTTATTACATACTATTTATGCAAAATAAGAGCACGGAAATCCCGTGCCATTACTTTGCTCAAATTAATAATTAAAAGGAGCTCCTACATATTACTCTTCATCTTCAAGCTCAATTGGAATAAAACCCTTCTCCTCAATCGAGTACAGCTTGCAGTCCAATTGATTCAAATGCCAAAAGAATTGCGCCAAGTCATCAACATCTCTTGTAATGTCAAAAACAGAATTCACCATAACACATTCCACATCTCCATATTCCAAACGTCCTACAAGCCGATCAATAGCACTTCTGTCAATATCAGTTCCAGCCGTTTCATCCACAATGAAATCACTGACATAAATTCTCTTGGAAAACCCAACCCGAGAAATATTACGACAAATCTCATGAATTTTCTCATAACTCTTTCTGGACTTAACAAACCCTACTGCTCGCATCCGCTGTGGCAGATTTATTACCTGTAAATTATAATTCATACTTCTCACCTATTCTTTCTTAGAATTTTACAGAGAGCTTGCCGGCAATTATCCCCTGAGATAAAGAAGCTGTTACACAAGTGATGCAAATCATGAGTGCGTAACAACTCCCTTATCTCAAAGGATAACGTGACTTAATAGCCAGGCTAAAAAGCCACATTATTCTGTAAAATCATATATTTCCCCCAGCCGGGTAACATACACTGGGATGGCCAATTTCATAAAATGAAATTATCCCTCACTGCAGTTCTTCATGCCCATCCAGACAGAATCTACAGGTTGCCACACCCGGAAAATGCTTTCGCTGAAATTCCGGTGCTGTTTTATCTCATTACCTCTTGCTGCCAAACAAGTAGGCACAAACCTCTGCTCTGAACCTTCACGGGCGAAAACAAAATGCTTCAGGAACGTTATGGCACGAAATGGGTTTCTGCCACCCCCTCATTCAATAAATGATGAAAAGGCGAAAATAAAATCAGGTGTATGCATGTCCTATTTAGTTTTAGTTTGGTTCTTGTTTGAACCTGTATAAATCTTACCTTAATTTTTCTTTCTTGAAGAGTGCAAAAATTACCCTATTTTAAATATTTATAGGGTAATTTTTGCACCTATTTTCAAAAAACAAAAAACATCTCAATAAACTTTTAAAAGCCCATTAAGATGTTTCTGTAAAATTTTTCTTCCCTTTTGAATGAATGGCTCCGCCATATGTTTTTGTTAATTAGACATCATACTCAAACCTTCCACCATCTTTTCCATCATAAAAAACAGGTATTCTTTCTCCGATTTACTTCTCTCTCCCAGCAAGGCATAAAATTGTTCCATCTCCGATTTTTTTTCCTCTTCTCTTTGAAAAAGTAACGAAGGATCTACCTTTAGAGCCGCTGCAATGTTAATAAAACTATCCAATGTCATTCCATGGTTCCCTGACTCAATTCTTTTTATGGTATCGTAAGATACATCCGCCTCCTCCGCCAGCTTCATCTGCGACATACATGTTTGCTTCCTGTAATACTTAATATTATCTGCTATTGCGTATTTTAAATCTTTCAATCCATACTCTCCACCTAATTCTCATATGTGAAAACAGATTGGGTTCCCTCTAATTTGTACCTTCTAAACAAACTAAAATATTGCAATAAAAATGAGAACACTTAAACATATCCCGAAGGTATATCTAAATGTTCTCACAAAAATCTTCTTATGCAACATTTAAAGAATATAATCCATGACTATATCTTTACCCTCCTCAAAATTGATACTCCCCCAAGTGCCAATTTTTTCTGTTTTGGGTAATATAACATACTTTTCATCCGAATTTGTCAAAGTGTCACAAGTGGTCAATTATCTGTAACATTTAACCATTTTTAATAAATCCACACTCAAAATACAGCTTCTATCAATGAAATCTCTTTGCAATCTCAATCAATATATTCATAGAATCATCATCAAATTGTTTCACTTCTTCTATTAGCACTTTCAGTTTATCCGGGTGATTGGTTTCCACATCAAAAAATTCTGCGAACGTAATCCCCAGATAGTCACATATATTATATAGCCCTTCAATCGAAGGTTTTGATGATTTATTCTCAATCTTATTGATATATGCCGGATTTTGCCCCAACTCGATGCTCATTGTATGCGCAGATATTCCTTTTGCTTCCCGCATAGTGCGAATCCTGTCTGAAATAAATTCAATCGCCCAATCTAACGTAAAATCCTTATCATCCATAATTATTCCTCTCACATACATTTGAAATATCATTTTTACCAAGTTCAACTCTTTTCATTATAAACCACAAGTCTTATTATTTTGTTTCATATAAAGATATATTTATCTTGATTTTGTTCCTGTAATACTATATATTATTAACAAAGAAGCATTAAAAGACACATCATTGTTCTAAATGTGATTTAAACATGCAGGAACTCTGCAAAGATAACGAAAGGAAGAAAAATCAAATGGATGATATTTTATTACAGCTTTTTACTACCTATAAAACAAGCTCATATTATAACAACAGTTCGCTCGAAGTAAATATTGAATGGTTAAAAGAAAAACTTACGAATGAAGAAATGGATACTTTAGAAGAGCAAATCTATGATCTGCTACTAGACAATGAGAAAGATTTCTTTATTTGTTGTTTAAAATTCCTCTGGAGAATGCAACAGGAACTATCCAGTTAAAAAATATTCCGGTAATTGCCCCATGAAGCAATTTACCGGAATACTTTTTTTCCTATTATCATCAATACTGCAACAATAATAATACTAACGCCAATAATATAACAGAAATGATATAAGTCCATAACACTAAGAATTACCATAATCAATAATTGCATGCCCAAAATAGAAAGCCCAACAAAGCGAAATCTTCTTTTCTCTGCCCTATCCAACTTTCTTTTTTTACTATCCATGGGCATAAGACATAAGATCGTAACAATAGCAATAACAAGAAGCAACCACCCCAC
>NZ_JAVBNS010000245.1:0-3058 GCF_031551385.1 Anaerosporobacter sp. | reverse complement strand
CACAAGCTCCAGGTATGGGACTGAATGCATTTTTTGTTTATACAGTTTGCTTTGTCCTTGAATTCACATGGCAGCAGGCATTATCCATGGTATTTATCTGTGGTATCATCAACATTCTCATTACGGTAACAAAAGTTCGAAAGTATATTATTAAATCGATTCCAAAAAGTTTACAGAATGCAATCAGTGGTGGTATTGGTATCTTTATTGCTTATATCGGTCTGAAAAATGCTAATATCTTGAATTTTACGAACGATACTGGCGCAGAAGTTGGAATCGGTGCTTCTATGCCTGGATCTCAAGTTGTACCTACGTTAACTGGCTTTTCTTCTAGCAATCTTACTGCTATCTTAGCGGTAATTGGATTAATTATCACGGTTGTACTTCTTATACTTGAAGTAAAAGGAGCAATCTTCATTGGTATTATTCTAACAACATTACTTGGTATTCCTATGGGACTTACCAACATGGGAAGCTCTGTTAACTTTAGCGATGCTTGTGCTGCATTACCATCAACATTTGGTATTATCTTCACAAAAGAGGGTATCCCTTCTTTATTCAATGACGCTTCAAAGATTCCGATTGCACTTATCACAATCTTCTCTTTCAGTTTATCGGATACCTTTGATACCATTGGAACATTTATCGGAACAGGACGCCGTAGTGGTATCTTTAGCGAAGAAGATGAAATGGCAATGGACAAGTCTGCAGGCTTCAAATCTAAGATGGACAAAGCATTATTCGCTGATGCAACTGCAACTTCAATTGGTGCAATTTTCGGTACATCAAACACAACAACTTATGTCGAAAGTGCTGCTGGTATCGGTGCTGGCGGACGTACTGGTTTAACAAGTGTTGTTGTTGCTATCTGTTTCGCTATTAGTGCTTTCTTTGCTGCCTTCGTAAGTGCAATTCCTTCCTCAGCAACCGCTCCAGCACTTATTATTGTCGGCATTATGATGCTTGCTTCATTCAAAGAAATCGAATGGGATAACCTTAGCGAAGCAATTCCTGCATTTTTTGCTGGTATCACTATGGCACTTTTCTATAGCATCTCAAATGGTATTGCAACTGGCTTTATCTTCTACTGCATTGTCAAAGTATGCAAAAAGGAAGCCAAGGAAGTGCATCCGATTATCTGGGTTGTATCAGGTTTGTTTATTCTTAATTTTATTCTATTAGCTCTTATCTAAATTTATAAAACAATAACGCCATTTGAATTTTTTCAAATGGCGTTATTGTTTTAATGAAACTATTACTGTTCACACAACATATTCACAGTAGCGAAATCCTTACTATTAGAAGTTTACCTTTGGTGAAGGAGCTGGATTCTTGATTATTCTTCCAAAGAATACCCCATATATTCTTCAAATTTCTCCGCCCATTCCTTTGTATTAAAAAAAATAAGATAGGTTTGATATCCATCACTTGTTACCCAAAATTGTTTCTCTGTATCTCGTTCCTTTATAATTTCATTCAAATAGTCTATTATTCCTGTATCAAAGCAATCATCATTTATAACCGCCTCATACTGATATTGCTTTCCATTACATTTAAAACATATTCGTTGAATCTCCTTGTTAGTTTCACAATCCACAAAAATCGTCTCTTCCCCGATTTCTGTAATTATAATACCTTCACTCCAAGAAGCAATTTCTGAGATACCTTCTAAAAATAACGTATACATCTTTTCATGGCAAAGCACCTCCATGTCAAACGAATAAACCTCCCTAAACCTTTGTGCCCATTTGTCAAGAGAACGGAACGTTCCTGCTCCTATTGGGTTTAGGATTATTCCACAGAGTTCCTTTTCTCCCATCTCATTGAATACTTCTTTTGGTATCGCCATGATTTCATCTATTGTCTTTAGTTTTTTCACCTCGTCAATTTTCATCAACTCTAGTTCTTGTAATTGTTCCATTCGCTTTACAATCTTCTTTTCCTCTCCGAACACTTCCTTTTTTTGAATCAAGAAAGCATAAAGCGTATAATCCCAATCCTTTTCGTAATACATATATAGCACATTTTGATTTCCTACTTGATTAAACCAAAACGTATAGAGTTCACCTTCGCCGTCTTCTTGTAGACTATTTGAGATATCTGCTACAATTGTGGAATCTTCGAACTCATATGTGCAATGCATATCAAGACTTAGCTTTGATGGCCAAGACATACTTTTATGGTAATACTCCACTTGTCCATCATTGTCAATATCACAAGAATACGCATCCTCCCCTTCTTTTTTCAACTGTTCTGCTGTTCCAATGATGGAATAATAATAGCTGTTTTCCAAAATAGATGGATATTCTTTCTTACATAATGTATTCTTCACTTCTTCTATTTCTGCAAAACTGCTTTCTTCCTGCAAAATATCCATCTTATAGTCAACAGTTTCTATCAATATACTCTTCGCATCTACCATTTCACCATTATCATATAGAAAAACATGATATCCACCATAATTAGATGTCTTATAATCAATATCTTCAAGCAGTATATAATTCACATTATCATAATTTAACACACCAAATGGAGCACGAAGGCACCCCCAGTACATATGTGTTTTTGTATAAGTTCCGTCCCCATTTCCTTTACGAAATTCTAATTCACAATCTCCACTAAACCCAGTAAACGTCAACGAGAACAAATCCGCAATCCCGTCGTTGTCTCCATCAACTATAATTGATCTTGCCCCATCCATCTCACCAAACTCAACATTCGTATATTTCTCATACTCCGCACAAGATATCTCGTTCCTAGTAAGCATAGACTCAATCAATGTTACTTCTCCATTCTCAATTACATGTTCTGCAAGCATATTAATTAATGAATCTGGGATTTCCTTTGTCTTTGTTAATGTTTTTTCTTCATAATGTTCATCTTTATACTTCGTTATATCCACTACGTTTACTTTTTTTTGCGCTGTCAACTTCACTTTTAATAAATGTAATACATCCATCTTATACGCAGAAGCATCTACTATATTCATCTTCTGCTCTACTTCTGACCCATTCAGATTTTCTTCTATATTCTCAACTTCTTTTGTATTCTCATTCTC
>NZ_JAVBNS010000255.1:0-9740 GCF_031551385.1 Anaerosporobacter sp. | reverse complement strand
TCCTCATACCATTCTTCAGGAGTTAACAAGAAGTTCTCGCAACGGTATTTTACAATCGATGGATTATCGATATCCAATATGGCCCCCCCAATTGAATATACATATCCATTACATGTTCCACTAACACCGTGATAGAATAGTAACCAACCTTCTGATGTTTCAATTGGTGCTGCTCCTCCACCGATCTTTAATGATTCCCACCATTTTGAGCTTTTGCCCATAACGTGTCTATGTTTTCCCCAGTATACCATATCAGGGCTTTCACTAACGAAGATATCACCAAATGGTGTGTGGCCACTATCCGATGGTCTTGAAAGCAACATATAATTTCCGTTTATCTTTCTTGGGAATAAAACGGCATTACGGTTAAATGGTAAGAATGGATTTTCAATTCTTGTAAATGTCTTAAAATCCGTTGTCTTTGCCATTCCTATAGCAGCTCCGTAGAAATCTTGACACCAGATAACATAATATGTATCTTCAACTTTAACTAATCTAGGATCATATGCATATTGTGGTTGAAATTCCTCACCATTTTCATCAACAAAATTGATTTTGTTTTCATCAAAGTTCCAATGAATTGCATCATCACTTCTACCTAAATAGATATAAGGAATACCATTTACTTGCTCTCCACGGAATACTCCGATGAAGCTATCTCCATATGGCATAACTGCACTATTAAAGATTCTAGCGACTCCTTTAACAGGATTTCTTCCGATAATCGGATTTTCTGAATATCTCCAGATAGGTGCATCTTTTAGCCCTTCTGGTCTTTCTTGCCAAGGCACATTTGGCACTGGCGCACTAATCATTTTTACTTTGCTCATTATTTCATCTCCTTTAAACTATCTCTAATATTTTAACCTTTTACTGCTCCTGCTGTAATACCACTATAAATCTGCTTCTGACAAGTTATAAATATTAACAAAGCTGGCAATAACGATATAATAACTCCTGCACAAATTAAATTGTAACGACTTCCAAGTGGTCCTGTGAATGTGAATAATGATATTGCCACAGTACGTAGTTCCTTTTCTTGAAGGTATAGATTCGCACTATAATATTCATTGTACGTACTAACACCTTTTAGAATTAAACTTGTTACAATTGCTGGTTTTAATAAAGGAAGCATAATCTTCCAATAAATCTGCATATATGATGCACCATCAATAATTGCTGATTCATCTAGTGACGTTGATATATTTTCCATAAACTGAATAAATATATAGATTGCAATTACATCAGTACCCATCATCATGATAATATATCCATATAGATGATTGATAAATCCAAGTTGTTGCATAATGTTGTATACGGAAATCTGCATTGCTACTCCTGGAAGTAGGGAAGCAAAAAGGAATAAGTTTCGTATTAGCGCATTACCTAAGAATTTAAAACGGTTAAGTATATATGCTAATTGTGTTCCAACAAGAATAGAACCTATTAACACGAATATTAATACAATAAAGGAATTCCCAAATGCACGTCCCATACCTGCCATCTTAAATGCTTTTGTAAAGTTCTCAAAATTCAACCAACTCTCAGGTAATGTCATAACATTTGTACTCTGATATTCCACATCGTCTTTAAATGCTGTGATAACACATGATACAATTGGTAATACAGCTATAAATGTAAAAAGTAACAATGATAGATACTTAATTGATGACCATATGATTCTACTTGGACTATAATGTTTTTTTTGTTTTGCTGCCATCTGCATTACCCCCTTTGCCTTTTCTTCTTTCTTACAACTTGATCTTCTGCGTTTGCATTCTTAAACGCATATTTAAAGAATACTTTCTGTAAGATAGTAGCTGCGAATATTATCATAAGTAGTACAACTGCCATTGCTGAGGCAAGACCTACTTTTTGATTTGTATGTGCAATTCGGTTCATTACTACGAAATATGTAGCAGTACCATTTGCTCCACCCGTGATAACATATGGAGGTTCAAATGCACTAAGAGAACCTGTAATTGACAGAATAACGTTTAATGTAACGATTGTCTTTATACTAGGTAGAATAATATGAATAAACTGTCTAAATTTATTTGCACCGTCTAGTTCAGCTGCTTCGTACATCTCAGAGTCTACTGACATAATAGCACCAATGAAAAGTACCATGTTTTGTCCGAAATATCTCCATATTGATGTACCCACAAGAGAAACATTATTTAATCCTTGTGTTCTCAACCAGTACGGAAGATTTTCAAGATCAAACCCACACCACTGTAGTACGGAATCAAATACAAAACCTCTTGTAAAGAAAAATTTGAATATAAATCCAATTGCAATACCATTAATTAGATAAGGGAAGAACATGAATCCCTTAAAAATATTGCCGCCTTTTGTTTTAAAACTAAGCATAGTTGCTAAATATAACGCAATTGCTAACTGTACAATAGAACCTGCCATGTAGTAGATACATAATTTAAGTGAACTAAAAATCTCTTTATTCCTAAAAACTTCTTTATAGTTATCCAAGCCAATATATTTCGGTGTATTCGTATAATTCATTTTGAAAAAACTGAATTTAACCATCTCCCCAAAAGGAAGATATGTAAATGTGAACAACAACAAAAGAGGGATAAACATAAATGCTATAATAATAATGGCTTGTTGTCCTTGTCTACTCCTTACCCATTGACGTAGGGACTTCTTTTTCTTATGGTCTGTATGTGCTGTCATATGACCCTCCTTCTAATTGATACTGGATATTCTATCGCACAAATCTTGATTTATTTGTGCGATAGTACATCAAGAAAAATAAGTATGTTACTCTTTAATTGGTTTTATTATTGATTAACTGTAACGCTGTTAGCTTCTTGAGCAGAAGTCCATTTTGCATTCCAATCTGCCATAATTTCATCAAATGTCATGTCTTTGTTCGCTGCATGTTCAATGATTTGTTGAACTTTTGTGTTACCACCAGCAGATACCATTAAGTCTGAATCTGCATTGATTAGGTTAAGTAAATCTTCTTCTCCTGTAATTGCTGGATCATCAGAAACTAATTCAATACCATCAAATGCTTTGTATAATTCAGGGAAATTATCATCGTTTGCGCCTACTGGAATACCATTTTCGTTATAAGCGAATCCAGATTTTTCTGTAAGCCATTTAACAAATACCATTGCTGCTTTTTGATTGTCTTCAGATGAGTTTTTGTTGATTCCTAATCTGTAGTCAGGGCCTGATGATGCATATTGTTTTCCATCAACTGTAACAGGGAATGACATATATCCAATATCATCGCCGTGATCACCAGCAGATACCATTTGAGGGTATGCCCAAGAACCAAGTACCATACAACCGATTTGACCATTGTTGATCATTCCTTTACAACCTTCCCAGTCAGTTGTTGTAAAGTCATCTTCTGTTAATCCACCAGCTACTGCATCATAAAGAACTTTGTAAACAGCGTAAGGACCAGTTTGGTTTCCTTGATCTGCAAATGGATCTTTTGCATGAATTAATTTTTGGTTTTTGTAAGTTGTATCACCAGTTGCTGTTCCTGAAATATAATCATCCCATGCACTCATAGTCCAACCAGCTGCATAGTTTGTATATAATGGAGTTGCATCTGTATTATCTTTGATTGCTTGTAATGCTGCGATGAATTCATCTGGTGTTGTTGGAAGTGTAGTAACTCCAGCTTTTTCGAAAACAGCCTTGTTATAAACGATACCACGAGCAGTTCCCATGTAAGCTACACCGTATACTTGTCCATCATAAGCCATATCTGTTGCATAGCGAACTTGATTGTTCATAGTGTCAATGTCACCATATGATACAAAGTATTTTGATAAATCTGTTTTATCAACTTCTGGAATCATTAAGATGTCACCATAGTTACCACTTTGTAAACGAAGTAATGCACTTTCTGCATATGTAGTATCTGCATCGATTTCTACTTTGATGTTTGGATACATTTGATTAAATTCTGCAACATAATCTGACCATTTCTTTCCACTGTAATCTTCTTGGTTCAAATCTGTTCTGTTGTTGTAGAACTTAATTGTTGTTGAAATATCTGTGTAGCTTTCCCCAAGTACGATGTTTTCATAACTTAAAGCTTCATTGCTTGAAGTATCTACATCATTCGATGTATCATCACCTTTAGAAGCATTATCTGTTGCCTCAGTTGATGGTTGATTGTTTGTTGTTTTATCATTACTTTTTTTGCTGTTGCTTGAACAAGCCACACATGATAATGAAAGAACTACTGCTGTACCAATTGCTACAAATTTTTTTAATCTCATAACAAATCCTCCTTTTTTGTTTTGCTACTCTTTTATTTTCGTTACTTTTTTGTAACTTAATTTAATTATAGTTTATTTTATTTTTAAGTCATCACTTATTATTGTTTTCTATCTATCATTTTTGATTTTATTGGACATTTTATACGATTTAGCTATTTTTTTATGTTCATTTTGTGCACATTACCTACTCTTCAATCACTTTTTTACTTCATTTTCAACCTAATTTAACTTATTATTTTAACTTCAACACAAGTGCCAGTTGATTAATTTATTCTTTTACTTTATAATATTCGTATATATATCGTTTTCAATTACTTTTACTTTCTTTCAATAACAAGATGATACCAAAGTCAAATGATCAACATATTCATGCTTGCATGATAAAAAGATGTATTTAAGACCAACAAAACATAAGAATGGAGCGAGATACCTTATGAACGATTACGAACGTTTTTTAACATCCTTATCTTCTTATTCCAAATTACCGAATTCCTTAGACATCTCATTCATTATGCCAAACTATCCAAGGGAAAATTCTTCAAACGAGCCCTCTCTCATCTATGCAGGTGGAGAAATTACGATATCGTTTCCTTTCTTCTGCGAATCCACCGGATTCCCTTCCTATCTCCTTATTCGCACACTAACAGGTGCTTCAACAGTCACAATTGAAGGAACTACGTATTCATCGCAAGAAAACAATTTACTTTTTCTTAACTGTAACTTACATTTTAAGATTAGTTCTTATAGTAGTAACTGGACTTTTCAGATTTTATATCTTAGAGAAGACTTTATTCGTTCTTATTTTTCAGCATTTAACGAAAGCAACGAATTCATATATGATATTAAACCATATTCATGCATACCTACTTGTTTTCAAAACATTATTAATGAATCTTCTTCAAGTACTGTTTTATCAAATCTTTACGAAACCAAATGGCTAATTGATATGTTAACTGAAATTTGTGTAGCAGAACAAAGTAAAACTGCTCCACGAATTGCAATACCAAAGTACCTCCAAAAAGCAAAAGAAATTCTTGAAGACCACCTTGATGAACCATTCTCGCTTGAAGACTTAGCAGAAGAGTTGCATGTTAATAAGTACCGACTATGTCGTGAATTCTCTTCCCACTATAACATGCCTCCCCTTCGCTATCTAAACTACCAAAGGATACAAAAAGCGAAAGAACTTTTGTTTAAAACCAATCTTACGATAACCGAAATCAGCACACAGCTTGGCATTGAGAATGTGAATCATTTTATTCACCTATTTAAAAAAGAGACTGGAACTACCCCGCTTGCTTACAAGCAGGAAGCTCCAGCCTCCATTCGTGAATTATATTCTTAGTTGTAAAAGTATTGCGAATTACATCAATCCACTTTCACTTTTGCTGTAGTATTAACCAATTGTTTGAACTCTTCTCTGTATCCATCTCTATATTCAAGTTCATTCAATCGTTTTATAACATGCTTCATCGAACCTTCTTCAAGAAATGGGCTATCTTTTAGTACCATTGCAAATTCTGCAATACAGGAAGCAAACTTCCAATCTTCACTTGGTTTATTCGTATATGCCTGCAATGTTACAGGATAACTTAATAACTTACTTTTCTCTTCCTCAGGCTCTTTATATCGAACTTGAATGTTTAACAATTCATTCTTATATTCGTTGTTCGTTGACGATACTTGATATCTTGAGCCTGTTGTTTTCTCTTCCATTTCCATCTCACTTGATACAGGGACTAATTCATATAACACCGTTACGGAATGCCCTGCACCTACTTCCCCTGCGTCTTTTGTATCATCGTCAAAATCCTCTGCATTAAGAACACGGTTTTCATAACCAATTAGACGGTATCCCTTAATCCATTCAGGATTAAATTCTACTTGGAACTTTACGTCTTTCGCTACTGTCACCATATTTGCTCCAAGTTCATCTACTAACACTTTCTTCGCTTCAAAGACAGAATCGATATAGGAATAGTTTCCATTCCCATTATCCGCAAGTGCTTCCATCTTATTATCCTTAATATTGCCTGTTCCAAAACCTAGTACTGATAGATAGATTCCACTTTCTCTCTTCTGTGTTATCAACTCTGTCAGTTCATACTCCGTTGTAAGCCCAACATTCAAGTCTCCATCGGTAGCAAGTATTACACGATTATTGCCACCTTTAATAAAATATCTTTGTGCAAGCTCATAAGCTGTCTGTATTCCTGCACTTCCTGCTGTACTTCCGCCTGCTTCCAAGTTGGTAATCTTATCAATTATTAGATTTGTCTCACTTCCTTTTGCACCTTGTAATATAACAGCATCTTCCCCTGCATACGTTACAATGGAAACACGATCTTTACTTGTAAGATTCTCAGCTAACATAGAAAATGCTTGCTGCATGAGCGGCAATTTGTTTGGTTCATCCATAGAACCTGATACATCAAGTAGGAATACTAGATTCGAATCAGGACCTTCTGCAAAATCAATCGCTTCTGTCTGCATACCAATCATCATAAGCAACGTATCTTGATTCCAAGGGCATTTACCAACCTGAACATTGACACCAAACGGTTCACCTTTTTCCGGCCCATCATAATCATACTTAAAATAGTTCAACAACTCTTCCACTCGAATTGCATCTGCATCATACACATATCCACTTTCATTAATCATTCTTCTCATATTGCTATACGATGCGGTATCCACATCTGCTGAAAATGTTGATAATGCTTCTTTCGAAACTGCTATGAATTCATTCTCTGGATAGCTATTATATTCCTCTGTAGAAGGATCGTAATAATAATCATCACCTACCACCTGCACATCACATTCATTTGATGTAGCCTCATACTCTATTGGAGCATAATTACTATCATCACCTGCGGCACTATCCTTGTAATCACTTGTTGAATCATTGCTTTTTGATTCTCCATTCGTATAATTCGTCTTAGAATTATCCTTTGAGTTATCCTCTGGCTTCTTGCTACAAGCTACCCCCGTAAACACTAACGACAACGCCACCACCATACAAAGTAATCTTTTTCTCATAGTTTCTCCTCCTTTTCAACCTCTCTGAATAACCTTTTTTATTAAAAATGCCTCCTCTTAGCAATTTTTAATTCCGGATTATATATCCATCTAATTATTAGACGAGTGAAAAGTGGATGTGGTTCCATTTTTTTAATCAATATAACGCCAATCAACTAAAGCATTGAAAAGTAGATGGTATAACTCATTCTGCGTCTCACTAACTTCTGTTTTTATATATCCCGCGCCAATTATTATTCCAGCCTTTGTAATACTAAAGTCAACTCCTTGCCCCTTAAAACTCTCTTTTCCATTACTAAGAGTAATTTGATACTGGATTCTATGACCCGATTCATATAGATAATCAATATTATACCCTACAATGGAAACTCCTTTTGACTCTAGTTCCTTCATGGCATTTATGAATTTTTCTTTACAGCTTTCATAATAACCAGAATACCCAAGTGCTCTATATTTCTCTCCTATCTCTGCTGCATATGCAATACTTTCCCTTGCTTCTTTATTCCGATTCTCATATATAACTTCTGGTACAAGGCTCCATTCATCCATACTACCAAATAGATGGATATATTCATCACTACCTATCTCCAAACCTATAACATAAGTTTCTCTATCTATATTGTCATCTCCGTTAAAAAAATAATTTTCATTCTCAACCGAAACAACATATCTCTTTCCTTCCATCACAACAGTACCATATATCCTATGAGAATCTCCTTCTTCAACATTCAATGCATTAAAATCCTCTTCTGGAATAATAGAATTTCCTCTATAATAGATACTTGACCAGAAATCTGTTGTATCTTTATTCTTTTCATAGTCATTATATTCATTCTCATAAGTTCGATTTTGCACATAATACACTTCATTATCAACAACAATCTTCTTGTAGTTTTCTTCATATACTGTCTGCTCCAAGTCTGTATAACCCGCTTCCCCTTCATACAAGCTTTTCACATCAAAGTATTCAAATGCTTTCTCATAATTACCTTTCTTCAATTCCTTCAAAAACCTTCTTGACGTAAAGATTTCATCCAAACTACTATAACTAATACCTTCTTGCTTTATCTCATTATGTATCAAATACACATTCGGTACGATTATCATAATTGAAAGCACAACAATGACCAAAGATGCAATCCAACGATTTCGAATCTTGGTTAATGCTTTTTTCATACTATAGTTTTTACCTGTTTTACCAGCTTCATCATAACTACTTTCTCGATTTCTTTCCTCTTCATCTGCCTCTTTTCGGTTGTCTTCCTCAGACTTTTCTCTCACTAACATCTCCTCTGGCACTAGCTTTGTATTCATCTTCTTATAATATTCTCTACAACCTTCACACTCTTTAAGATGCTCTTGAATCAATTGTTTTGACGCTTCTAAACAACCATCTTCTATGTAGATTGGCATAATATCTTTTACTATCTCACAAGGTATCATTCCCATTCCTCCATCCTTTCCATTATTTTTGCTTTCGCGCGATAGTATGTAACCTTAGCCCATACTTCTGACTTATCAAATATTTCTCCGATTTCTTTAAATTTCAATTCTCCAAACACACGTAAATTGAACACTTCCTTATATGGTTCTTCCAGACTATGCAATACTTTATGCACTTTCATAGACTGCTCTTTGCTTACCATATCTTTTACAAAGTCCTGCTCAAACTCCATTTCCTGTAGTTCTGCTTCTTGGTCTACAAACTTCTGTTTTCTATACCACGAGATATATGTATTCTTCCCAATTTGGCATAACCATGTAAACATACTACATTGTTCTTTGAATTGATGAATATGTAGCATCGCTTTATAAAATGTATCCTGTGTCAGTTCTTCTGCAATTTGCTCATCTCGCGTTAATGCAAGCAGATAGTGATACACTTTATTCGCATACTCATCATAGATTTTTGAGAACTTTGCCATCTGTCTTCTCCTTTCCTCACATTTATTAGACGCACGAAGATATAAAAAGATACAAAAATAATGAAAATAAAAAAACACAAACTAATTAATGTATAATAACACAAAAATGCGTTAAACTCAAAATACATTCTCCTAAAATACATCTAATCATAAAGAGAGCCTAGGCTAGATGCATATGCATCCAAGCTAGGCTCTCTTATTCATCTAGAAAAAGGATTCCCTTTTATCTACTATTTATTATTTATAAAGCTCAACCAATTTTAACAAGTGATCATAACGAGCTTTTGCTGCTGCTTCTGATTCAGCAAATAATTTTTCAGCACGATCTGGGAATGACACAGCAAGACGAGTATAACGAGTTTCGTTATTTAAGAAGTCTTGGTATGTTCCATCTCCTGGTTTAGAAGTTAATGTGAATGGATTCTTTCCTTCAGCCTTAAGTTGTGGGTTGAATGAGAATAGATTCCAGTAACCAGCTTTCACTGCTGCTTTCATTTCATCTTGACAG
>NZ_JAVBNS010000079.1:0-6754 GCF_031551385.1 Anaerosporobacter sp. | reverse complement strand
AATATGAACTACTATCCACTTGAGTACCTCCTCATCTACATACTTTTCATCTGCAATTCCTAACCCCAAATCAACTCTTCATCTACACACTCTACCTCAATGCCATTCAATTGATTGAACAGGTGTTGCTAGTACCGAATCAAGCAGACCTTCATCTATAATTCCTTCACTGCCCCAGTAGCAGATATCAATTTCCTATGAAGATATACTACCTTTTCCTTATCCAGCATTATCATTTAGCGAACTCCTCAAATGCTTTAATATGTTTTTTCAGTATACGACTAGCTATATCTTCTAATTTTTCATCTTCAACAATAGAATCTTCTTGTATTTTACTATAATCAAGTAAAACATCTCTTGGCGCATTATTCTTAAGAATTGCAGCAACTCCGTCTTCATCAACCATTCTGGCTATCTTTGAAAAGTCTTGATTTGCCTCTGTGATAAAAACCAAGTTATTTGAATCAATATGTATAATATCACTTCCTTTTTTATTATATATTATTAGTTTATACATGTTTTAGGATTATTTCAATCTATTATCGCAGTCAGAGCACTTATATTACTCTTCATCTTTTTCATGTATATCAACTCAAAAGTCCCAATTGCATTAATAATATTCCTTCTCTCAAACTAATATTTTTCTTCTACCTATCCTCATATCCCTCCACATTCAATCTCTTAACCTCAATAACCCTACATACACTATTATACATCCTCCTATCATACCGATACTCCATCTCCAGCTCTTCCATACTAAACTTCTCAATATCTTTTGCTGAGTGTATATTAATTTCATAAAGTTCTAGCAACTGCCTTGATGAGAAAGAAACAGGCAGTAAATCTTTTTCCAAAACTTCCAACGTTGGAATTTTGACTTCATATTTCTTGCAAATCTCTTTCAACTCTTTGTAAGACTCTTCCCCTATGTTACGCATTTTCAAATATCTTTCTTTCGGATAGTTTCCTAATTGTGAAATAAGAAGAATACCATTCCTAGCTAATGCATTGCGTAATCTAGTTGATATCTGAATATCTCTTATTAAAACATCACCTTTCTCTGGACATAAGTATCCCTTTTTGTCCATATCAAAAACAAAATCTTCTTCTATTTTCTCATTGGAATATGCTTGTCTGAATTCCGTTAACGTCATATCCTTAAATTCCAGCACTGACACCTTGGCTTTTAACTCTATCATTTTCTTCTCCCTTCTAGTCAGAAGATTAAACTCCTACTGACCTTTCACAATATTTTTCTATATTTTTCATTCTCCTCTGAACATGCACTATTCTCAATTGCAACCTGTGCCATTATATCTTTTATCTTCCTCTGCTTTCCTTACTACAATGATTGGATTGAAATTATTATATCATATTGTGGCTATATCCACAATGTTTGTTTTCACAATATAGACTTATACTTTAGATAACACAAAAAGATAAGTTGGTGATTTTCATTATTGATTATGGTCCTTTATGGGAAACAATGAAATCAAAAGAAGTTACTCAATATCAACTATTACAATCTGGTATTGATAACAAGACTCTTGATTCTCTTAAGAAAAACAAAAATGTTACTTTACTCACTGTGGAGAAACTTTGTACAATACTAAACTGTACTCCAAATGATATTGTTAAATTCACAAAATAAAGGAGTGGTTACACAACGCCTAATTAACCCCTTATGTCTTTTACCTTCATCCGCTTTCCTCACTATAATAATCTGAATCAATTCATCACATTACATTGTGACCATCTCCACAATGTTTGTTTTCACAACAAGAATATATAATTTAGATAGCACAAAAAGATAGGTTGGTGATTTTCATTATTGATTATAGTCCATTATGGGAAACAATGAAAACAAAAGAAGTTTCTCAATATCAACTATTACAGTCTGGCATTGATAACAAAACTCTTGATTCCTTTAAGAAAAACAAAAATGTTACTCTACTCACCGTTGAAAAACTTTGTACAATTCTAAATTGTACACCAAACGATATTGTCAAATTCACAAAATAAAGGAGTGGTTACACAACGCATAATAAATCCATGCGACGCGTACCACTCCTTTATTTAAAATATTTTTTAATCTCTTATTTCATATATCCATTTCAATAATTAAAGCTCATTTGCCATATGTAAACACATCTCTCGCACCTTATTACTAACATAGATTCCTTTCAATTGCATCTCATTAATGATAGGCTCAACTTTGTCTAAATACCCAAGATTCTTTCCCTTTAGCAATACTCCTAATGTTCCCGTCACTGTAAGTCCTAAATACTTTGCATAATTGTACCATAAATATTCTTTAACAAACTGAGTTGTCCAACATGAGTAAGTGCGATTAATGGTGTACTATTCACAACAACCTTACGCATTTAGTACCTCCTCTGAAAACTCGTCTTCTGAGTCAAATGAAAAAATGGATATATCATTTTTTCCCAAAAGAACTATAAATTCTTCTTTTGGCATTTCAGCAATTGTAGCACAATACCCTAATGAAATCTTTTTATTCTTATATAAATCCATAGCGATCATTTGTTTAGCATACTTTTCAAATTGTAATTTATCCTCATGTAAGTCCAATAATATTTCATCTGGTATTTTTATTGAAACAACGCACATAAGTCAGCCTCCCTTAAATCATAATAAAATATTATATTTTATTATATGCACTTCAGATGTTTTTAGCAAGTTTAAAACATTTATTTCATTCAACCAATCCTTCTATATATCAAACCTCACAACGTTCCTTCCAAACCTTGTTATACACTCTCTTCGCCTCGTCAACTACCAGTGGCTTACTAAAGAAGTATCCCTGTATGGTGTCGCAAACAGTATCTGCTATCTGGCTAACCTGTTTTGCTTCCTCAATTCCTTCTGCTGTAATTTTAACATTTAAGTCATGAAGCAACATCACCAGATTCTTTATAAATGTGTTCTTATCTTGCATAAGGAACTTGTCAATCAATGATTTATCTAATTTCACTTTGTCAATTGGCATATAGGTAAGGTAATTTAAAGACGAATAACCTGTTCCGAAATCATCTAACGCTAATCCTACTCCTAATTCCTTAATCTGATTCAAGAATCGTAGCACCTTATCCGTTTTACGCAATAAAATACTTTCTGTAATTTCAATCTCTAACAGATTCGGATCTACCTTATACTGACCAAGCAATTGCTCCAAATACTCTATGTATCCCTCATCGCGAAGCTGTACATTGGAAAAATTTATTGAAATGGTTTTCGTGGATAGACCTTCTTTACTCCAATCAGACAATTGTCTAATTGCTTCCGCCGTAACCCACCTTCCTATCTCTATAATCAATCCCGACTCCTCTGCTACAGGTATAAACACTGCTGGCGAAATCTTATAATCTTTCATTCGAAGTAATGCCTCATACCCAGACGTTTCTTGGGTACGCACATCAACAAAAGGCTGATAGTACAACACAAATCCATCATTTTTAATGGCATATCGCAAATTGCTTTCTACCTGAACTTTATCAGCAACCTCTTTATTTAACTCATGGGTATAAAATATAAAATTATTCTTACCTTCATCTTTAACCTTATACATCGCCGTATCTGCATACATAATCAACTGTTCCATATTCGTACTATCCTGCGGAAACATGGAGATACCAATACTACAGCTCACATAGTTTTCCTGATTTTCTATCGTGATTCCATTCGCAAATAGTTCAATAATCCTATGCGCATATTTTGCAATGTCATCTTTCTGCACATTTCCATAAACAGACATAAGGAATTCGTCACCGCCATGTCTTGATACGACTACCTCCTCATTTTCAAGAGAGGCTAACTTCTTAGCGATTTCCATTAAAATCTTATCTCCATATATATGCCCTTGGGTATCATTGATTCCCTTGAAATTATCAATATCTATTAGAAATACTGCTCCTTCCTTTTTATCTGCTATTGCCTGCTCTAACTGCTTCATGAAAGCAAATCGGTTCGACAACTGTGTCAGATAGTCATGGGAAGCTTGATATTCAATCTTACGATTCATCTCTGTTATCTTATGAAGCGTTTTGCGGCGCTTCATATTATCCCAAGCCAGAACACTCGCGATGATACATAGCAAAAGAACAACTCCAAGAAAAACAATAAGTTCTTTCTTTCGTGCTTCAAAAAATCCGATCTCTTTGTTAATAATAACCGCTTGTTTTGGAATAAGTTTTTGATTGATATTATATTTTTCAATAATATTATAGTCGAAAATATATTGCGCGGGACTCATTGCTACTCCCTTGATAGAAGCGATTGGCATTCCATCAAAAACTTGCACGACCATCTCAGCAGCCAGAATGCCCGAACCATAAAAGTCAACCATCTCTCCACCAAGAATGCCTTTTCCTACTCCCCCAATACTGTGGCGAAAAACAGGTACATTTGTATGTAATCCAATAAATTCTGCTGCTTGGTTAATGTCCATACTAACATTGTTTTTGTCATTAAACATACACATATACAAAACAATAGTATCTTCCTCTACTGCCTCAAGCACCTTCCCAAATTCTTCAAAAGAATACTCCGATGCATTTAAAAATGAGGTTTCTAACTCTGAAAATTTCTGTACCTCACTTAAAAACTGCTTTTGATCGCCTTGTCCAGTAAGCGTATTGTCCACGATTGCCATCATCTTTGTAGCATTCGGATACATCGCCTTCGCAAGAACAATCGTGTCGTGCAAAGAATCTGTAATCTCCATAATACCTGTCATATATGGGTTATCCATAGCCTTTTGAAATCTGTGTTCATCATTAATACATAACGAAATAATCGGTAAACCCGCAAAAAGCTCTTCCTGATAATCCAATGCAAATTGTAACGCTGCATCATCTGCTACCATAATGGCATCATATGGCTCTATGTTCGCCAGTTTGAACTTTAACATTTCGTAAAACAATTGTAGATTCGTATCATTATTGAATCTGCTCATATCCATATACTCCATATCCATGTAAATATTCAATGGATCAAACACAGACTTTATCCCCGAAATCTGCTCTGGAACACTAAGAAAACTCTCGCTATACGATGAGATAAAAAGAACACGTTCACCTTCCCCACGTTCTGACGCCATACTAAACGTCGGTAATAGTAGAAACAAAATACATGAATAAAATAGACACTTCAACGTTTTCATTCATTAGCACCACCCTCTCAAATGACATAGTAATCTACTTATTATCATACAACACAATTCGAGCGCATACAATATTAAGTTACATCTTTGTGGATGGAATCGTCTCAAATTCTTTGGATTTAACAGTTAATTGTTTACTTTTCTTTCTTTTTGCTTTACTCATCAATTCACATACGTCGATAGCATGTCGATGCGTGAATTTTTCTTGCGTTTTTCACGATGTATAGCTGCCAACTTTGAGTTGGCTATACATTGCACAGGAAATATAGCTCATCAAATCCCCGAATTTTCACAAAAACAATTTCCCTACTTCCATACAGATACGTTCTTCTTCACAAACTGTCTAAATGACTGAGGCTTCTTTCCCATGACATCCTCAAATGTACTTGTCACCTTTTTCGCTGTACCCATACGTGTCATCATATACAACATTCCCATAACTGTAGAATATTCTTTGTCTAATCCTCTAATATTTATCCAATATTTTTTAGCTAATGATGGTTTTGGATTTGCATACTCTATCTTGCGTCCCAATTCTTCTGAAAGTATATTTGCTGCTTCGTAATAATCAATCGCTTCTGGACCAGTAATCGAATATCCTCGATTTTGGTGTTTTTCAGGTTCGCTTAAAACTTTAGCTGTAATTTCCCCAATATCTTCCGCATCAATAAAGCTGGTAAGTGCTTTACACACAGGAACAACAATACGATTAAAATGTTTAATTTCAAACGCATGAATCCCACTTATATTTTGCATAAAGAAGCTTGGTCGGATATGACAATATGGCAAACCTGCCTGCTCAATGTACTTCTCAATTTTGTGATGTGGCGGAACAGGATTATTTTCCACACCTATTAAAGATAAAAAACTGACAAGTTGAATATCTTTTTTAGCTTTCAAAGCCTCTACAAAGGGTTTTAAATCCTCTGGCTTTCCCAAATGTGGTGGACGCATAATAAATACACGATTGACTTCGTCCAATGCCTTTGCAAATGTTTTACTATCCGTAAAATCAAACAATACTACCTTTGCGGTATCTCCATATTTTTGTTTTAGAGCATCAAGATTAATATCTGCTACAACAACATCTTGTTCGTTTTGTATTAAATACTTTGCAACATATCCGCCTACATTACCTAGCGCACCTGTGACCATTACTTTTCCCATTATAGCACCTCCAATAAAATTTTATTTGCTTTATCTAACATAGTAATCATTGTGTTAAAATCATTCTCCCCCATCTTGGAAGAGAGAAGTTCTAACGACTTAAAGTATTCGTCTTTTGTCTCTTCTACAAGTTCCATTCCTTTTTGTGTAAGATTAATTGTAAAACTACGCTTATCCTCTAAAGATGCCGTTTTCTGCATATATCCTTTACTAACTAGTGATGTAATCATTGCTGTTATCATCGGTTTTTTTACTTTAAAAAACTCAGCCGCCATTAGTGGTGTTATTGGCTCTACTCTACTATGCAATAAAATCAATAACCCCATCTCACTTGAGCGAATTGGCAAATCATTTTTTGTGCTGTTTCTTAATCTACAGAAAAGTGATACGATTTCTGCTGCTTCA
>NZ_JAVBNS010000242.1:0-17168 GCF_031551385.1 Anaerosporobacter sp. | reverse complement strand
CTACCTGGAAATTGAAAAGACAGACAGGTTCTTCTGTAAGTACGAACAATATTGATGGTTTGTACGCGAGAGGAATTGAAGCTGGAGCTCTCGGTGGTAAGCTGCTTGGAGCCGGTGGCGGTGGATTTTTAGTTCTTTATGTACAGCCAGATAAACATGAAGCTGTTAAAAAGGCTATGAGTGATTTCATGTATATTCCATTTAGATTTGAGGACGGCGGCACAAGAGTAATTCATTATAGCCCAGAAAGCTATGAGCTAGTTGAGTAACGTAAATTCTGAGCCTATGAAGTTTGAGGAGAAATATATGTTGGAGAAAAAATTAGAAAATCACATCAACCTGCTGGTTGAAAGACATCCTACTCTCACTACTGTGAAGAAGGATATTATAGAGGCTTATCTCATTTTAAAAGAATGTTATGAAAATGATCATAAGCTTTTGATTGCAGGTAATGGTGGTTCAGCAGCAGACTCTGAGCACATTGCGGGTGAGTTGATGAAGAGGTTTAAGATCCTACGTCCTGTACCCGACACGTTCGCAGATAAGTTGAAAGAGATTGATCCAGTAAGAGGTGAGAAGCTTGGACATAACCTTGAGCGTGGATTGATGGCCATTCCACTGGTTGCCCATGAGGCATTGACCACAGCTTATATTAATGATGTGGATGGGCTTGGTGTGTTTGCACAGCAGCTTTACGGATTTGGTCGTCCTGGAGATGTGTTCTTGGGGATTTCAACATCGGGTAATAGTAAAAACGTCATGAGTGCTACTGTTGTTGCTCGTGCACTTGGATTGAAGGTTATTGGATTGACTGGTGCAAAAGGTGGAGATTTAGCTGAAGTTGCTGATGTTGCCATCAAAGTGCCAGAAACAGAAACATACATAATTCAGGAACTGCATTTGCCAGTATACCATTGCTTGTGCTTGATGCTTGAGGATTATTTCTTTGGAAACTAAGTGAGAATAAAACGTAACAGGAGACAGGAAAAATATGGAAAAATATCCTTTATTAAATACATATGTAAATAATTTGGATATGAATGAGACCGTTTATACCATTGACTCGATGATCAAATCAGGTAAAAAAAGCTATATTATTGCTATCAATGTAGATGTGGTTATGAAAATAGAAAACGATTCATATCTCAAAGAGATTACGGATAATGCAGATATGGTGATAGTTGATGGCAAGCCTTTGATATGGATTTCTAAATGGCATAAGCATCCGGTTAAGGCTAAGATTTCGGGATCTGATTTGGTTCCGCTTCTCTGTAAAAGAGCTGCCACGAGGGGATACACAATTTTTATAATTGGTGGAAAAGATGGTATTGCTGAACAAGCGAAGAGAAATCTTGAAAGGGAACTGCCTGGAATAAAAATTGTTGGAACTTATGCACCACCGTTTAGTTTTGAGAAGGACGAAGCGGAGTTAGATAAGATTAATAGAATGATTTCTGAAGTGCATCCGGATTTACTTATTACGTGTTTGGGATGTCCGAAGCAGGAAAAGTGGATTTACGAAAACTATCAGAAATATGACGCAAAAGTATCTGTATGTGCTGGTGCCACAGTAGATTTCCTTGCAGGAAATGTAAATCGTGCTCCTCAGTGGATGAGTGATCACGGACTTGAATGGTTCTACCGATTTACACAGGAACCGAAGAGAATGTTTAAGAGATACTTTGTGGATGACACTAAAATAATTAAAATGATTTGGAAGTATAGGTGATGATGACAGGTAGATATTTTAAGAGGCATTAAATCATTTGTTTTGGATTATGGGCAAAGTTGATAAGAAGCAGCTTCTTTGATTTTTCCAAAAATTTTTCAATTTAGGGAGCGAAAATTGACCTGCTTGATGTGAAAAATACTTGGATAAGTCTTACTATATATTTGGATAGTTGAGATATTGAAATTGGAATTAATTTTACTATGTCTTTTGATGTATCTATTTTAGTATATGATTATAATATCGTGCATGTAGCAAGAACGTCAGGTAAGAAAACTTTATCAAATAGAAAATATAGTGATTGGAAATTATGTTTTTATTTGCATCAAAAGATTGATTTTACTTGGTATTACAATTGGTGAGATTTACATTATCAGGGGTGCTGTAGAGAAAGGTTATTTGAATCATCAATAATCAATCTACGGGGTAATCTAAAAAAATTGGTAATGTAGAAGAGGAATTTGATTCAAGATACACTGCATTATTAAAATAGTTCATGGACTTTGAGGTATAAGAATGAAGAAAATTAATGTATTGATGTGTTGCTCAGAATTATCTGTCAAAGGCGGAATGGTTTCTGTAGTCAAGAATTATCTTAATTATGAGCATTGGGAATATTATAGGATTATCTATGTTCCTACGCACACTGAAAAAAACAAAGTTATACTTGCTATGTATTTTTTGATTGCATATGTAAAAGTATTGTTTATGGCAATATTTAGTAGTATTAAAATAGCACATTTACATACAGCAGAAAGAGGAAGTTTTTTTAGAAAGGCTATTTTAGTTAGAACTTTAAAAAAATTTGGCGTTAAGACTATAATGCATCATCACGCCGCAGAATTCGAAGAATTTTATTCAAATCTTAGTGACAAAAAAAAGCTATATGTGAATAAAACACTAGAAATGACTGATTTAAATATTGTCCTTAGCCAAAGACTGGTGTCTATGATCAAAGACAAAGCACCAAATGCAAAAGTTGAGGTCTTGTATAATGCAGTTCCAACTTATGCTACTAATCCGTATAATCAACAATCAAAAAATGTATTATTTCTAGGAAGATTGGGAAAAAGAAAAGGAACGTACGATTTATTATCTACCATCAAAATGATTGATTTAAATATTCCAAGTGATATAAAATTTTTCTTGTGTGGAGATGGTGAGATAGAAGAAGTAAAAAAGAAAGTTAAAGACTTGAATCTCGGACATCGAATCGCTTATATCGGATGGATAACTGAAGAAAAAAAGGAAGAATTTCTACATCAAACGTGCATTAATATATTGCCTTCATATAACGAAGGATTACCGATGTCTGTCTTGGAAACTATGGCTTACGGTATTGCTAGTATAACTACAAATATTGCATCTATTCCGGAAGTGGTATTTGACGATGTAAATGGATACCTGGTTCGTCCTGGTGATATTGAAAGCCTTTCAATGAAAATGATGGAAATATTAACAAATCCAAGTAAGAGACTGTCTTTTAGTAAAGAGGCGCATGAGTTAATTACAGGCTCATTTAGTTTGGAAAAGCATATGTTTAATCTTAAAAGTATGTACGATGAATTGGTAGGGGAAGTAAATGATTAATAAGATGAAGAATTTATATAAAAGAATGTATTTATCAAGATTGAAAAAAAGGGGACTGAGGGTAGGCTCTAATTTTCAAATGGAAAAAGGATGTAATATTGACGCAAATTTTCCATGGTTAATTGAAATTGGAAATAATGTTACATTTGCTTCGTGGGTATACCTTACTGCTCATGATGGTGCAGCGCAGAAACATGTTGGATACTCTAAAGTAGGGAAGATTAGTATTGGAAATAATGTATTTATTGGTGCTCGATCTATTATTATGCTAGGGGTGTCAATTGGAGATAATTGTGTCATAGGGGCTAATAGTGTTGTGATTACAGATATTCCATCTGATTCGATTGTTGCGGGATCACCAGCAAAAATAATATCTGATATTAATTCATACAAAAAGAAAATGCAAGAACAGATGAAGGTATCACCCGTATATGAAAAAGAATATACAATATGGGGTGGAATAACAGAGGATAGAAAAAGAGAAATGAATGAGAAACTATCTAATGGAAACGGGTTTATACTATGACCCTGAGTATATGGGTGTTTGTTGCAAAACTAAAACCATAATGTTGCAGACCTAAAATGTAGGTAATTGCAGAATGGTGGAGGCAGCATATTTGCATTTTAAATATGCTGGAAACGCCATTTCACTGGGGTTTAGGGGGAGCCCACAAGGATGCTTTGCAACACCTACATTTTTCCCTTGCAAAAAACATATATGGGAAAATGAAGCAGTCAATTGGATATAACAGATGAAAAAATATTAATGAACAATGAATTGGAGGTAACTGAAAATGAATACAATGTTATTATCTGGTAAGAGGCATTATTTTACTAAAGCTTCAAATTCATTTTTCTTTATAATACTAATAGTTTTGTGTATATTTCAAAACCCTATTGAAGCTACTTTTGACTACTTTTCGTATTTTGATGAGATTTTAGCATTATTTGGATTTTTTTATTTGATTCTTCATCATAAAAAAATCAAAAGGAAAACTCAAAAAGTTTCACTTATGCTTTTCTTTTTTTTGCTTTTAGGATTAATTTCGTCTATCATGAACCCCATTCAGCCTATTTCAATTATCATTTTCGATGCGTTTTTGAATATTAAATTTTTCATTGCAATTATTTATGGAGTATCTTTGACTTCACATTTAAATTCAAGGCCTATAGCTAAGACTCTTGAAATAATTATTGTTTGCCTTGCCATTTTAACAGCATTATCATATGTCACTAATATTTTTTCAGCAGGTGGTTATAGATATGGCATAAAAGTTTTGTGTTTGTTTTTTACACATCCATCTTCTCTGGCTAGTGCATGTGTTACGATGCTGGGCTTTCTTTTTATATTTGAACAACGAAACCAGAAATTAGTTCTTTTTTCAATATTGTTAGTTGGTATGATGACATTAACCATGAGAACAAAAGCTATTGCCGCAGCTGGAGTGTTTTTCTTTTTTTTAATAAGTCAGAAAAAAGGAACCAAGAATAGAATTTCATTGTGGCAAATTATTTTTGCGGTTTTTCTGGTGGTTATCATTGGTTGGGATCAATTTCAATATTATATAGTTCAAAATGATTCTATGGCTCGCTCCGCATTATTGACAACTTCAATTAGGATAGCTAAAGATTGTTTTCCTCTTGGAGCCGGATTTGGTACATTTGGTTCTTACTTTTCTGCGGTAAGTTATAGTCCTTTATATTATAAGTATGGAATAAGTGGCGTGTATGGACTTTCTACCAATTACACTAACTTTATCTCTGATTCATTTTACCAAATGATTCTTGGAACAACAGGGGTATTGGGTTTTACATTTTATGTCAGTATATTATTTAATATTTTGATGATTTTTAAAAAGAAATGTGGTGATTGTAGATACTTTTATGCATTTTTATTTCCATTTATCTATTTAATAATATGTAGTATTGGTGAATCGGCATTTGTTAATAGTCTTGCAATACCAATTGCAATCTGTATGGGATATGCGTATAAATTGCTGGATAGAGGTAATTATGATTAAGAAAATTATGCTGTTTTGTGGGAGATGCTTGTTTGGTCTGTTCTGCTTTTTCCCAATTAAAAATCACATTATATTGTATTCCTATAGTGGGAAAAAAATAGAGGATAGTATCTTACTGCTATACTCAGAATGCCTGAAAAGAAATATATGTGTTTACTTCGTATATACAAAAGGTGCTAATGTAGATAAAAATATTAATACACTAAAACAATATTCATTAAGGTATTTTTATTATGCGGCTTCTGCCAAAATTGTTATTACAAATGTAGGCATACCTCCGATAACGGTTAAAAGAGGAGGACAGACTTTTATTAATACTTGGCATGGAGCAGGTGGGTTAAAGGGATTTGGTAATGATTCAGTAAACTATTCCTTTAATATATTCGATTACTTTGTTTCGGAGTCAAAAAAAGACGAAGAATGGTTTAGCAGGAATGATGCTTGGAATTTTCAAAACACGTATCTTGAAACGGGTATGCCTAGAAATGATATATTATTGAATTCTACTAACGCATATATTAATTCAGTAAAGTTGGAGTATGGGTTATCACAAGATGCATTTCTTCTATTGTATGCTCCGACATGGAGAGATTTTTCTTCCGATTGTTTTATAACAGAATTTGAAAATATTAGAAAAGTTCTGTGCGAAAGATTTGGAAAAGATGTTGTTGTGTTGTATAAGAGACATCATTTGCAACAAGTAGAATCAAAAGAATTACATGGGGTTGTCGATTGCAGTCTGGGTTATGATATACAAAAATTATTGCTTATTTCAGATTTATTAATTACTGATTACTCCTCATGTGCTTGGGATTTTTCACTTATGAAAAAACCAGTTGCTTTATATATACCGGACTATGACTCGTATATATTAAATAGAGGAAATTCTTTCATTGACTATGGTATCTTACCTTATATGAAAGCTAAAAACATTTATGAATTGATAAAACAATTATCTGTTCTTGATATAAGTGAATATAAGAAATGTATTGATGAATTCCATAATTATATGGGAGTGTTTAATAAAGAGGGTAATGCCTTAAATAAAATAATGAATTTATGTGAAAGTATATTAGATGGCAATAATGAGCAAAAAATTCTCTCTGGGTCGGAGTGATGTAGCCATCAATTGCAGCATAAAGTTCTTCTGGTGAAGACTTCAGGCTGTGGTGCATACATGCTTTGACATCATTGAGAGTGAAGTCTGTATTGTTCACAGGAACATTCTTTATGTAGTAGGCATTGCAGACCATAGTAGGAAGTGCTTCCTGTTCAAAAATGTTGTAGAGTGGTTTCCGGTATGAGGCGGTGCTCTCCATTGCGACCATCTGGCAACCATTGGATTTTAGCCACGTGACAATTTTACGTATTTCAGCTGTGGTAGTGGCGAACTCCCGTGATTTGTCCTGCGCCCGATACGCAGACAGACAACGAGAAGCTTCTTATGCACATCAAATCAATACCCGTACAGCGCTCGTAGTATAAGCCGTCATCATCGGTCTGGAAGACCGATTGAGCTTTGGATTTAGTCATATTGTATGCTCCTTGACAGTGATATTACGGCGCGGTTCACGCCATTATTACAATTTAAAGTACGTCCTTGCACTCAAAAGAGCATGGTACAATTGGCGGTGCGAAACGAGAACCAATCCCAGATTAGGAGTCGAGCTCGAGGCCCTAAATTCAAACGAGCTGTTGCCGCAACTCCTATTATATAACAAACTAAACAAACATGCCCTCACCTTTTCGTTTATTGCGGTGCCGTTAAGGCGTGGGGATTAGGAGTCAGGTTATGAAAAATACAACAAATAGAAAAATGGGTATGATTCTACAATTTGTTCAAATATTTGTGTTTATCGTTGTATCAATCATATACACTCCATCTATGCTGGGAATTTTAGGACAGAACACATATGGTATTTACAGCACATGTACATCAACAATAGCATATTTAAGTTTATTAGCACTTGGATTTGGAAGCAGTTATATGCGCAATTATACAAGGGCTACTAAGAAATTAGATGATATTATTGTAGAGGAACTGAATTGGCAATATATGAGCATTTTTCTGTTTTTTGGTTTGATTTCTTTAGTTTTAGGCTTGATAATATCGAGAAATGCTTATTTGATTTTTAATGAAACTGTTTCTAGTAATGATATTGAACTAGCACAGAAGCTCATGTTCATTTTGTCTTTTAACATGGCAATCTCTTTCCCAGCCAGTGTTTTTTCTTCTTATATATCTAGTCAACAGAAATTTGTTTTCTTGAAATCTGTAAATGTAATAAAAACCGTTGTATCGCCATCATTGTCATTCATGCTGTTAATTGCCGGGTATAGCTCAATCGGAATGGTAATAGCTACAACTATAGCAAATTCAGTTGCAGATGCAATTAACATGTGGTTCTGCCTTAAGAAAATAAATATGAGATTTAAAATTTGTGGTTTAAATGGAAGGTTCGTCAAAGAAGTTGCAGCATTTTCTGTATTTATTGGAATTAATCAAATCGTAAATCAATTAAATTTTTCGGCAGATAAAATTATTTTGAGTAAGTTTGTAAACGCAATTGAAGTAGCTATTTATTCTTTGGGATCAACATTAAATACGTATTTTGAGCAAATTGGGTCATCAATTGCTAATTTGTTCGACCCGAAAATTAATAAGATTATTGTAAGTGAGAAGAACAAAGAAGTTAAAGATGCTGAACTTAATGCCATATTTTTAAAGGTGGGTAGAGTTCAGTTTATCATACTAATGTTAATTTTAAGTGGATTTGTTTTCTTTGGAAAGTTTTTTATGGAATGGTGGGCAGGCGAAGAATATTCGATTTCTTATTATATTACCATTTTACTTATGGTACCAATGATTATTCCACTTATTCAAAACACGGCAGTATATATACAACGCGCAAAGTTTAAACATAAGTTTAGAAGTTTACTTTATTTAACTACATCAATGGTTAACGTAGTAATATCCATTTTCTTAGCTAAAAGGTATGGTGCGATTGGTTCAGCTATAGGAACAACTATCACATTATTGCTTAGTAATTCAATTATTAATATTTATTATTATAAAGTAATCGGCTTAGATGTTATTAAATTTTGGCGTGAGATTTTAAAAATGACTAAGGGTCTAATTGTTCCTATATTATTAGGTGCTTTTGTAAATATTTATATACCAATTACAAATCTTAAAGGATTAGTTGAAATTGTCTGCATCTATACATTGGTGTATGTATTGTCCATGTATTTACTTGCTTTTAATATGTATGAAAAAGATTTGGTAAGAAGTATAAAAAATAAAGTTTTGATAAAAACCTGTAAATAAGCATATTTTTCCTTGCAAAAAACATAATAGAATGGAGCATTGGTATGAATAAAGATTTAAAAATAGGAATAATTAGTGTAGATATTAATACTCCAATGTTTAACTACGGAGCAATATTACATACATGGGCATTTGAAAAATATCTTGTAAAAAAAAATTTCACTAATTTTGAAAATATAGATTATCTTCCAGACATCTTAAAATACCAAAATAGATTATTTCCAATCTTTGATCTTTTTACAAATACACATAAGAGACTGTCATTAAGATATTCATTACATTATTTTCAATATATTAAAAAACTCAAAAAAATTAATAATTTTTGTAAAAATAAGATGATTAATTCAAAGAAACAATATAAATATTCCAATATTGGAAGCGCAAATTTAGACTATGATGTTCTTATCGCAGAAGATGATGTAATCTGGGCTCCTGGCTTCCTTTGTCGTAAGGATTTTGTAGATAAAACTTTTTTCTTGGCACATGACAATATGAAAAAATGTAAAAAGTTATCCTATTCCGCTAGCATGGCAGAATGTGATTTCAACATAAAGGATTATCCTAAACTAAGAGAATATCTGTCAGACTTCTATAAGATATCTGTAAGGGAATCGTATGCACGAGATTTTATTGTTAATAAATTGGAATTGCCAGCAACAAAAGTATTGGATGCGGTTTTTTTATTAGAGGCTGAAGAATATGATTCTATCATTTCCAACAGATTCACTAATTTTGAAAACTATGTTTTGCTTTATCTTCCCGCAGATGATAATACTGAGCTTAGAAATGCAGCATTAAATTTTGCAAAAGAAAAAAATTCAAGGATTATAGAGGTTACAAATCAAATTTGCTCATCGAAAAATATATTTGGCGATTGTGGCTTAGAAGACTTTCTATCTTCAATAAAATATGCAACTGCTATATTTACTAACTCTTTTCATGCTATATGTTTTGCGGTTTTATTTGAAAAGGATTTTTATGCTTTTTCAAGAAAATCTGGAGGTAAGGTTAAGGATATTTGTGAGTCATTTGGGATTTTAAACAGATATTATCCTAAAAAGTATATACGAACAGACGATGAAATAGATTACACTAAGGTAAGTTCTAGGGTAAAAGAACTAAGTGAAGAATCAAGAAAATGGTTAATGGATGCATTGGAGGAGGTATGTAAATGAAAAAAGCGTTAGTTACTTCTCTAGGAGCAAGATCCACATTAGAAAACTATGGGGCGGTTCTTCAAATATTGGCATTTTGCTCCACCTTAAAAACGACTTATTCAATCGACTGCGATGTTTTAGATTATATAGGAATCAATTGTGAAGGATACAAAGATCCAATAATTATTGCGCAGAATGTATTTGATAATTCTATAAAGGGGAAGGTAAAAAAAATTTTATTGGGTTCCCCAATTAGAAAACGATACATTAGAAACTTGTATTTCATGAAGCAGGAAATTAATTTGACACAATTGTATGATTACAAGTCAATTAGCGACCAACATTTTAAGTATGATTATTACATAGCTGAAAGTGATGTTATATGGGACCCCACTTTTAGAAGAAAAGGATTTGATAATATTTTTTTTTTGAATTGCCCGGCGTTTGAAAATGGACAAAAAATAGTATATTCAGCTGGATTAGGAGATTCAAATTTTACACATAGTAATAAGCAAGAATTTTTAGATAAGATTCAGAATCTCAAACACTGGTCTGTAAGAGAAAACTATTCTAAATGTTATCTTGAATCATTTATAAATGACGAAGTGGAAGCAACACTAGATCCTACATTATTAATAAACGATAATTTTTACCGTAACTATATAGGTAAACAACGTCTGGTGAAAAAAGATTATATATTGGTATATACTCCAGGTTTTAAAAATGAGAAGATGCTTGAAGATGCATATAACTGTGCAAAGTTAAAAAATTGCAAAGTACTTATTATTTCAAGATGTGCAACCCTGAAAAATATAGCGGATATTAAGGTTAATGTGGATGTTCCTGAATTTTTAACATACTTGTTTTACTGCAAACACTTTTTCTGCGACTCATTTCATGGAGTTTGTTTATCTGTTGTTTTGAAAAAAGATTTCTACGTGTATGAAAGAGAAGATGGGAAAAAAATATCAGATTTATGTAATAGACTTGGAATTGACAGTAGAATCGTGAAAGACAAATTAGACAAACAACCAATCAATTATGATAAAGTGTACGAAAAATTGAATTATGAAAAGATGCGTTCGCTATCGTTTCTTGACAAGTGTTTTACCAAATAGACGGACTATTCGTCTGTGTTTGCAATAATACACTAATAGCAAATATCATAGACTTTATGGAGGGGATAATTAGACATGGGAATGAATAATATTAATATAGGTGTCATTTTTGCTGGGGGTGTAGGCAGTAGAATGCATAGTAAAGAAAAACCCAAACAATTTTTGGAAATATGTAATAAGCCAATTATTGTTCATACGATTGAACATTTTCAACTCAATGAAATGATAGATGCAATTGTTGTTGTTTGCGTAGCGGAATGGATAGAATATTTTAATGAACTTGTATATAAATATAGATTGGATAAAGTAAAGAAAGTAGTACATGGTGGAGAAACAGGGCAGTTATCTATCTATAATGGTTTAGTGGTGGCAAAGGAAGTTGCTGTTGGACAAGATGCAATTGTATTAATACATGATGGAGTACGTCCACTGATTACATCAAAATTATTAACAGAGAATATTTCAGATGTCATAAAATACGGTACATCAATTACAAGTGGTATAGTTAAAGAGACTATTGTAGAAATTTATGACAGTGGAGATGTTAAATTAGTACCAGATAGAGCTCTTTCCAGAGTGGCAAAGGCCCCTCAATGCTTTTGGCTTAATGACATACTGAGTGCACATAATAAAGCTCTTGATAATAATAAAACAGATTTTATCGATTCATGTTCCATGATGCAAGCTTATGGTTATAAACTACACATGACAGATGGTCCGTATGAAAATATAAAAATAACAACACCAGACGATTTTTATACAATGAGGGCCATTTTGCAGGCTAAGGAAGATACACAGATTTATGGTATATAAGGGAGGCATTGTATGTATCTTAGTAGACTTAAGGAAAAGACAGTTCTAGTTACAGGCGCAACAGGATTAATTGGAAAAAACTTGATTAGAACTTTATTAGAAGCAAATTCAGGTGCTGCTGATAAGATCCGTGTGATAGCTAGTGTAAGAAATCTCGAAAGGGCACAGGAAATTTTTACGAACTATCTCTGTGATGAGTTAGAATTTCTTGTGGGTGATATTTGTAATATATCTCCACAAAATTTAAAGGTCGATTATATTGTGCATGGTGCAAGTCAGACGTCTAGTAAAGCTTTTGTGAATGAGCCAGTAGAAACTATTATGACAGCATTAAATGGCACAAAAAATTTATTAGAATTTGCAAGATTAAATACCGTCAAGGGTTTTGTTTATTTATCAAGTATGGAGGTTTATGGTTCTCCTACTACAGATGAAAAGATTAATGAACATAATTCGACAGATATTAATACGATGTCAGTAAGATCCTGTTATCCGGAAAGTAAAAGAATGTGTGAAACTTTATGTTCATCTTATGAATATGAATATGGAGTTCCTATAAAAGTTCTACGTCTAACACAAACATTTGGGCCGGGAGTCCATTATAATGATGGAAGAGTATTTGCTGAATTTGCAAGATGCGCAATTGAGGGACGAGATATAGTGCTAAATACTAAGGGAGAGACTAAGAGAAACTATTTATACACTGACGATGCTGTAGCCGCAATTTTGACTGTTTTATTAGATGGGAAACGTGGTGAAGCTTATAATGCTGCAAATGAAGATACTTATTGTTCTATTTATGAAATGGCTTGCCTTGTTGCAGAAAAATGTTCTGATAATTATATTAGGGTGATAGTTGATGAGAAGGATGACACATCTAGATATGGATACGCTCCAACATTACAAATGAACCTGGATACTGCTAAATTACGAAACTTGGGTTGGAAACAATCAGTAGGTCTGATAGATATGTATAAAAGAATGATAAGGGATATGACGAAAATCTAAGGATATATATCTGAATTCTTCACAAAAGTTGCACTAACCATACATCTAAAATGAGAAAGCTATTTGTGATGCTTTGAGGGTGCGAAATGGAGATTAATATGAAAACAATAATCATGGCAGGAGGCAAAGGAACACGAATTCAGTCCATCGCCTCGGACATACCAAAACCAATGATACCAATTGATGGTGTTCCGGTTCTGGAAAGGGTAATTTTCTCTTTAAAGTCCCAGGGTTTTACGGACATCATCATTACCGTTTCACACTGCGGCTCCGTCATTATGAATTATTTTGGGTATGGAGAAAAGTACGGAGTAACAATCGAATATTTCAACGAAGAAGTGCAGCTGGGAAATGCGGGAGCTCTGTTTAAGCTCCGCTCTAAACTAGGTGAAGAACCATTCCTACTGCTAAACGCTGACGCTATTTTCGATGTGGATTTTAATACAATGGTTGTGTTTCACAAAAGCAAAAATGCCCTAGTTACATTATTCACTCATCCAAACTCTCATCCCTATGATTCCGGTTTGCTGATTGCAGAGAAGGATTTGTCCGTAAGGGCGTGGCTTACCAAAGAGGATGAGCGTCCGGTTTATTATAAAAACCGAGTAAATGCTGGTCTGCATGTAATTGATCCTGCGGTGTTGGATCTTACCAATATAGATCCTGAGAAAATAGGAACGGTGGATGAAATCACAGGTAAAGTAATAAAAGTAGATTTGGATCGTCAGCTTCTTAAGCCACTGGCCGGAACCGGTACGATGTTCTGCTACGATTCTTCGGAATATGTGAGGGACATGGGAACACCGGAGCGATTTCACAGTGTTGAATCTGACTTCAAGACCGGAAGAGTTTCTTCTAAGAACCTTAAAAACAAACAGAAAGCTGTGTTTCTTGACAGAGATGGCACGATTAACAAGTATGTGGGATTTCTGAAAAACAAAGAAGAATTGGAGCTGATTGATGGAGTAGCTGGTGCGATTAAGAAAATAAACAGAAGCGGATATCTCTGTATTGTAGTTACAAACCAGTCGGTAATTTCCAGAGGTGAAGTGACATATGGAGAACTGGAAGAAATCAACAATAAAATGGAAACGCTGCTTGGACTTCAAGGCGCATACATCGATGGGCTTTATTATTGTCCACACCACCCTCATAAGGGTTATGATGGAGAAGTAGTCGAATTAAAGATTGACTGTGGCTGCCGCAAGCCAAAACCTGGTATGTTGGTGAAAGCAGCGGAAGATTTTAATATTGATATGGGTGGTAGTTTTATGGTAGGCGATAGCGAGAACGATGTCAAAACCGGAGTATCGGCTGGATGTAAGAGTGTGTTAATAGGCAAAGGGACGGAAGAGAACTTCGGTCAGATGGACACAGTGGCATCCGTTGCTGAGTTCGTTGAGAAGTATTTGTCAACTTCCAATAAAAATGTGACTAAATAATTAAAATAGTGAAAAAAGCCTATATTTCTGTGGTTTTTCTTGCAAAAATATAGGCTTTATGTTATTGCTTTAACAGAACAATAAAATTTTTATCACAGGAGGGGAAAGGCGGAAAGCCCCATATTTAGAAAATTCTAATGAATGTTACCGTTATAAATCCTTACTTTCCAAAGGATTTCCGACTAAAGCAAAGTGGAACTAAAAATCCGAATGAACCAAAGTGAAAAATACCAGTAAAATAGCGCATTTGAACCGATTTCTATTGCATACGACACGCTCCTGTGGTAAAATATACTTAGTGGGAATTCCGACTAAATAAAAAGGAGGTAATGTTTATGTATCTTGATGCTTTGGTAAAGGTTCCAGAAGCGCATGGTAAAATTACATTTCGCAAGAAGGGACAGACGACATATATTGAATTTGAAAGCAATCGTATATATGTTCCGGAGAAGAAATACACGACCGTCAGCAGGAAGACAATTGGAAAACTGATTGATTCTGATGAACAGATGATGCAACCAAATGAGAACTTCATGAAGTTCTTCCCTGAATCAGAACTGCCGGAGGAAAGAGACAGAACATCCAGAAGCTGTGGGCTTCGGATTGGAACATGGGTCGTGATCAGGAAGATTGTGAATGATTACAAACTTCAGGAGATTTTGGGAAAGTATCTTCCAGCGAAAGACGTTGGGTTGCTGTTGGACCTCGCCACATATTCAATTATAGAAGAAGATAACCGTGCACAGCATTACCCTTCCTACGCCTATAGTCATCCTTTGTTTTCAGATGGCATGAGAATCTATAGCGATTCCAAGATAGGTGAATTTCTTCGTTCTATGGATGAAGAAGTCAGTGTTTCGTTCCAAAATGATTGGAATGAAGAACGCAATCATAGGGACAGGATATATATTTCTTATGATTCCACATCTAAAATATGTGAAGCAGGAGATCTTCGAATTGTCGAAATTGGTCATTCAAAAGAAAATGTAGAGACAAATATCTTTCATTATGCGATTGCATATGACACCAAGAACAGGGAGCCATTGTTTTATGAACTCTATCCAGGAAGCATAAATGATATATCCCAGCTTCAGTGCATGATTGATAAAACCAAAGGGTTCGGCTATAAAAAAATTGGGTTTATTCTTGACAGGGGATATTTTAGCAAGGAAAACATTTATTATCTGAAAGATAATGGGTACAGTTTTATTATGATGCTGAAAGGAAAAGCCGACTTGGTACAAAAATGGGTCCTTGAGAACAAGGGAACATTTGAGACAAACAGAGTCTGTAATATTCCGGCGTATGATGTTTATGGAAAGACGATAGAAAAGAAGCTTTTTGGAACAGATCAGAAACCCAGATATATACATCTTTACCACAGCAGTTCATTGGAAGCTCATGAAAGGAAAGATGTTGAAAAGAAAATCAATCAGCTGACCGCTTTTTTGACCCACCATATCAATCAGTTCAAAGAGTTTGGAAAAGGTATGGAAACTTATTTTGAGCTGCATTATGATGAACATGCAAAACGGAAGGAAAATAAGAAAAACAAGGAAGATAACGGACAACATAACACCAGGAAGTTTGTGTTTTTTGAAGAGAAAATGTCTGTTATCGAACTGGAACTGAATTTGTGCGGGTATTTTGTGATTGTGACTGCTGAAAAAATGACGGCAAAGGAAGCACTGGAAATATATAAAGGACGAGATGCATCTGAAAAGTTATTCCTGTCAGATAAAACTTTTTTAGGAAATCATTGCCTTAGAATTGATTCGGATGAATCAGCGACATCTAAGATTTTTATTGAATTTGTTGCACTGATCATCCGAAACCGTATGTATAATTATCTGAAAGATGCAATGAAAGAGATGGCGAAAAAGCCGAATTATATGACGGTTCCAGCGGCTATCAGGGAACTTGATAAGATTGAGATGGCTCGCCAGTTGGATGGGGTTTACCGTCTTGACCATGCAGTTACAGCAACACAGAAGACAATACTTAGGGCTTTCGGAATTACGGATGCAAATATAAAATACAGAGCTCAGGAAATAAGCAGGCTGCTTGAAACAGGTATCTGATGGAGGGTGAAAAATGGCAAGAGTGACGTCTATGGATGCATTGGAAAATAAAATAATAAAAGCACAGGAACAGGTAAGTAAGACGAAGAAACACTATGATACTGCAGTCAAAAATCTAAGTGATTTATTAGATAAGCGAGATGCACTGCGCAGAGAAGAACTTGTGAAAGCTATTATGAATAGTGGTAGGAGTTATGAAGAAGTACTTGCATTTTTAGATGCCAGTTCTTCGGAGGAAACTGAGTAATGGATAATGGTATGAAAAATATAGTAGAGCAGCTGAAAGCATTGATCAATAAAAATGGACCAGCATATCTGTCGGAAGAACCATATCTAACGTATAAGGAATTGACAAGCTTGGAGTGGGTAGATGCCAAAACAGCAGGTGCAATCATGCTGACTCTCGTAAGAGGTATAGAAAGCGACATCAAGAATTATGATAATTCAGAGGAAGCGTCTAAGCTGCTTCAGAAAGAATGTTGCTTCAATAAACGGATGGCTGGTAGAATTGCGGAGATATTTCTCGCACTTTATTCCAAAGAAAATGATGATGAGTGGAAAGCGAAGGATCTGGAAGGATGGACACAGTTCAAGAAAACAAAAGTTGGCTGTACGTGGGAAGGCTTTTCAGTATGGCAAACAAGTGGTGGGAGTATTGATTGTCACTATATGGCACAAATAACTCTCAAACCAGCCAGGAGTATTAAGGCAGATAAAGATCTGGCAAGGAGGTTGAGTGGTAATCCATTTACGACACTGGAAATAATCACCGAGTACTATGAAAATAAACTCGGTAAATATCTTGACGGTGAATTTGAAGAATACTGCACCTGTGATGACTATTATCAGCCGGTTGTAGAGGACTTTGAGATAGATTACTA
>NZ_JAVBNS010000169.1:0-38259 GCF_031551385.1 Anaerosporobacter sp. | reverse complement strand
ATTATTGTATTCACTTCATCTTTACTAGCAAATAAACCGATCGTATATTCTTCTTCGCTATCTGCAAGATATTCTTGTATTATATATTCATCATTTGAATAAGGTAGATTTTCAAGTTCACCACGAGTAACTATATTTTTTATAAACTTAGAACCACATGAATTACGTAACTTAGCAATATATGTTTCACCATTGTCAGAAAACTCATCAAAAGTGAATGTTTGAGGTATATTATCAGGTACAAACTTGTCCAAATATTTCATTGTGTTTAACTTGTCTAAACAGATATCCAATACAGATTTATCTTGCATAATTAACTTTATATTATTGCTCTCAAATAAATCTATATTATCACTAATTACTTTTATTTCACTTTCGTTTACAGGTATAATATGCGTTATACCATAGCACTGGCATTTGCTCAGAAGATTTTGTATGTATTCTGGTGATACCGCCAAATCACTTCTCCAGAATACCTTGACTTTATCCATACCTACAGGAAATTCATTAATATCGCAACCATATATCTCATCATTTCCTTCTGATAATATTTTTAGAATTCCATTTGCCACATTACCACCAATAGCTGTTACTAATATTTTTCTCAATAAATTTCCCTTCTTTCAAGCACTTCTTTTAATTTTACAAGTTCCCTATCATAGTTATCAATCTCATTATATAATTCTCTAGTGTCAACATTAATATTAATAAATTTTCCTTCTTCTTTGTCTAAATCCAATAGATAAAATCCAAATCCTTTTCCATCTCTTGGTTGCCCCAATGATCCCGGATTAATTATTCGAGTATTTCCAACGCTACACTCAAGTTTAAAATGTGTATGCCCTAAAATTATATAATCAAAATCTCCATTAATTGCTTCCAATGCTTTCACATCTTTAGGATATAATCTCCCATTTAAATAATCTTCTGCTGTTCCATGAAAAATCCCTATTTTTTTATCTTGTAACATAAGTACTTTATAATCAGGTAGTGAATCTATACAATCCATTATTTTAATTGTACACTTCTCTACTATTGTTTTATAACTATGTCCATAATTCTCAACATATTTATCAGGACTCTCCTTCCCTCTAAATATATTGACGGCATATTGATCATGATTTCCCTTCAACCAAATAAGTTTTTTCAATCTACTCATTGATTCTAATATTTCCAATTGACCATAATAATAGCCAAATACATCACCGCAAAAAATTACATAGTCATATTCTAGCTTCTCTAATTGCTTAACGAATTCCCTGTAAGAATATTGATTCCCATGAATATCTGAAAAAATTACAATCCTCATATTTCTCCTATACGAAGTCTCTACTCGTTTTTCCCTCTAAAACTATGCTTTTACTAGGCACTATTACCTGCCCTTCTTTAACTTGCTGTGACAAATATGCATTAGCACCCAATAAAACCGATGATGGGATATTAATATTATTTTTTACAGTTGAGCTAATTCCCAAAAAACAGCTATCCGATATATTAACGAAACCTGCTACCGAGACATTTACACTCAAGAAATTAAAATCACCTATAATATCATCGTGAGCTAAAACAGACGAAATAAAGAAAATATTCCCATTACCTATAACGCAATTAGGTCCAACTATAGCGTTCTCCAAGAAAATATTTCCACGCCCAATTATAGCATTTTTGCTTATTACAGCTGTCGAATGTATATAATTTTCAATATCATACCCCATACCCAAACACTTATTATACAAACGTTCTCTAATAGAATTCATATCAGTATATCCAATACCCATTATTACTGAGTATTCTTCGCTATTATACATCTCTATTAGATTATCTATATTAACTACTGGTAATCCATTTCTTGTGTCTTCCGTAATATACTTCTCCTCGGCTGCGTATGCAACAACTTCTCTGCTTGCATCTTCTTCTATATAATAACGAATCGTATCAGAATAAGAACTGTTACCTATAATTATAATTCTTTTCATAATATTTTACCTACTCTTCTTCTAAGATCCATTTTAACGTCTCACTTATTTCATAGACAGGATAAAAACCAAATGTTTTTTTTGCTTTATCAATTGAAATACGCCATTTTACCTCATCTTGACTATCATTTCCTTGACAAACTATTCTTGAACTTGATTCAGCTTGTTTAATGCATAATTCGGCTAATTCTATATTAGATATCGAACTGTGACTGCATAGATTATATATGCCTTGTGGTTTTTCTTTTAAGATTTGTAATATACCTTTACTAATATCTCTAACATCTATATAGTTCTGCTCTCTTGTTCCCATCCCTAATACTGTAATATCCTCATTCATCTTACTTCTCTTGGCAAATACAGATAGAATAGTATTCGTGCACATTCCACCCCCTATTGGTGATGATATTCTAACTATAGTTTTTACCATATCTGCATTACAACAGTTATTAACTATATTTTCTCCTGCTAATTTAGACGAATGATATAGTGTCATTGGATTTGTTGGATGTTCCTCTGTAATAGGCAACACCAAAGGCATACCTATTACAGGAATACTTGACATATATACAAGTTGTTCTACGTTCATTTTATTTGCTAGTTCACAAATATGAAGAGTTCCAGCAATATTAGTCCGTATTAATTCTTCATCATTATCAAAAGATATATGCGCTGCTAAATGAATGATTACATCAATACAATCCAGCTGATTACTAACAGAGTCAACAAATCCACTACTACCAATATCGGCCTGTATGTATTGAATATCTTCTTCTCCTTCGTAATTACACTTTCTTCCTATACCAATGATATTAATATCGTTACATCTATACAATTCCTTTAGGATATACCTACCTATAAATCCATTAATTCCTGTAATACAGACATTCAACATCTAAAACCTCCTTTCGTACTTCTTATATATCATCATCTTTTAGTCAATTAATGATTTTAATGTTTTAACCACCTTTTCTTTTTCATATTCTGAAAGTCCATAAAACATAGGTAAACGAATCAACCGTTCACTTTCTTTTGTTGTATACCTATCACAATTACTAAAACGGCCAAACTGCTCTCCCGCAATTGATGTATGTAACGGAACATAATGAAACACGGCCCCAATACCTGCTTCTTTCAATTTCATTAGAATTTCTGTTCTATGCTCTAAATTTTTAACTTTAATAAAAAACAAGTGTGCATTATGTTTACATTCCTCTGGTATATGTGGCAAGTCTATACTTGTAAGGTTTTTCAACTCGTTATAGTAATAATTCCATGTTGCTATTCTATTATTATTGATTTCATCTGCTATCTGTAGCTGTGACCATAAAACTGCCGCATTAAGTTCACTTGGCAAATAAGAAGATCCAATATCAACCCAACTATATTTATCCACTTCACCTCGAAAAAACCTCGAACGATTCGTTCCTTTCTCTCGTATAATCTCAGCACGCTCAATATACTTATCATTATTTAATACGATAGCTCCACCTTCACCCATCTGATAATTCTTAGTTTCATGAAAACTATAGCAACCAATATCTCCAATCGTCCCTAAATATCTATCTTTATAAGTCGACATAACGCCTTGGGCTGCATCTTCAATTATTGGTATATTGTACTTCTTTCCTATCTCAACCATTTCATCCATCTCACAACCTACACCTGCATAATGTACTACAATAATAGCTTTTGTCTTTTTTGAAATTGCTTCTTCAATATATCTTTCATCAATATTCATTGTATCCGGTCTTATATCTACAAAAACTATTTTTGCACCTCTAACAACAAAAGCATTAGCTGTTGATACAAATGTATAGGATGGCATTATTACTTCATCACCATGCTTTATATCAAGTAACATTGCCACCATCTCAAGCGATGCCGTACATGATGTAGTTAATAATATCTTTTTTGCACCAAACTTCGTCTCCATCCAATTACTACATAATTTAGTATACTTACCATCTCCCGAAATCCTTCCCGTTGATATACACTCTGTCACATATTCTGTTGCTGTTTTTAGATCTATTGCCTTATTGAAAGGAATCATAAAACACCTTCTCTCTTCATATGTCGTCTGTTTATCTTATTACTATAGTGTCAAATACATGAAAAGTTAACACCATTAACTCTATTAAATTTCCCAATCTAATATTTTTTGATTTTCACATCTTTCTACTTCTTGCAACATTTCTTTTACATAATCACTTAAGTCCGTTTTAGTAAAATTATTATATAATTCAATTACTTTCTCCCTCTGACTCATGCAATATTCATGATCGTCTATACATTTAAGCGTATCTTCTATTAGTTCTTCCATTGTATTGAAGCACATTTCTGTACCTAATATAACTACTGCATCTCCCTCATTTAAGCTAATTACTGGTATTCCTAATCCACAAGCCATGAGAACTACACTTCCTCCACCTAATCGTGGTGGATTAAACATCAAGTTACATATACCAATAACATCTAATAAATCATCACGGTATCCCAACATAACACACTGATTATGCAATTGTTCTATTAAGTTTTCTTGAACTTCCACTGGAATTTTACCAACAAAAACAATTTTGTTTCTCTTATTATTCGCAACTAAAGTTTTTAACGTACTGATAACTTCCTCTGTTATCTCAAACTCCAATCGATTTCCGGCAACTATGATAAGAAAATCCTCTTCTTCAGCTCCAATATCATTTCGCTTTAAACTCCCTGTATATCCTTCTGTGAGATTTCTAACCGGTTTTAAGTATAATGGTTTCTGATTTTTGCTAACTAAATATTGCTTTTGTTTAATGATATCATCTGTCATTATATCGCTACAATTAATCATATAATCAGCATTAGAAATCGCATATCCTGCAGCGCATGGCATTGATATAGTCGTAGTCATTTGCCCAATGAAATCACCCACAATACTTTCTCCACCAATATACCAACACATAGCTGGCTTCATATTATATATTGTTTGAAACAAGATCTTTATATACTCCTCATTCGTGTCCTTAACTGGAAGAAAGTATATTGGAATCTGAACACCATATTCATCATTGACTGTATTCCCCTCCATATCCTGACCATATGGGATAGTTATATTATACCAAAGACCAAGAATATCATTGCTCACTACTGTTTGCATACATAATACTTGAATATCAAAACTATAATCTCGCTTCAATAATGCAGCAATTCGATATACAACATCAGTCGGCGCATGTCGAGAATTTAGTAACTGATTTGTAATAATTACAATTTTCTTTGGATTTCGGTCACTTACAGGTATCTTTTCAATATCTATCTTAAGCTTCTTCTTATACTGCTCTAACAATTCATCATATAGTCTCCTCTTTTCTTCATATACATAACTCTTGCTATTATTACTAAACGCTTCTGCTATTAATTGAAAATTCAGTGCTATTTTAGAGTATATATCCATGTCAACATCAATTAGCCATGTATACAATCGCTTTATTATTTCATCATCTCTTGCAACTTCCCAAATTATAGAATATATCAAGCTATAAAGTTGTGCGTCATCTTTAAATTGGGCATCAATATAATTATATAATTTATTCGTTTCTCTATTATCGTATATTATCTTGTAATTTTTCTTTAGATTTATATATGTATCAGATTCACAATCAACTAATCCATTTTTAAATTCTCCAATAAATTCACTTATACACTTTAACAATTCATTAAACATTCAAATCCCCCTCTATATGTATTTATCCATTAACACATATCTTTCCTCATATTATTGCCTAGTAGCTATCCTCATATTTCTCCAGCCACTACCTCCGCCAATCTCCGTGCCCCATTCCCATCAGCAACTTCCTGCATTCTCTCTGCTATTCGAATTCTATAACTACCATCAGAACAATATTTACCAATTGCACCAACTATTCTTCTCCACAACTCCACTTCACCATCTCGAATATCCCCACAATAGCTACCTACTCCCAACTCCTCAAATCCTTCTACCCCAGCCAACTGGTTGTCTGCAAATGCATATGTAATCATTGGCACACCACAAGCACATAATTCATACATCGTTGAACCACCTGCTGTTATAGCAATATCACAACTCTGCATGATTTCTGCCATGTTTGTAACATTGTAATGAAGAATAATTTGCGGATATTTCGAAGCTAACTCATTAAGAATATTTTGATCCGCATTAAACTTACCTACTATTACATGGAATTCCATTTCGTCAATGCCATATGTATTTTCTTTTCCTATAAGATATTCTTGTTCCAAATATCTAAGGAACTTGCTCGCTACATGACAAGAATCAGAGCCTCCTGTTGTTAACAATACACGTTCAACCTTTTCTCTTGGAGTAACAACGACTCCTCTGAATTCCTCACGCAACGGTGCATACTTACAGCCTAATATATATTCTGTTTCTTTGCAATTACCTTCCGTGGAATAGTTAAGTTTACTGGCATAGTTATTGTAATTGATAAGAACATCAACTGGATATGGAAACGTTGCTAAATCATCAAGATAATATACCTTTGTATGCTTTCTTAACTGCAATAAATAATTTTCAGTAACAAAATAGCTATCAATCAGTATTCGGCCTATATCTCTATCCTTGATTAATTCAATGAGTACTTCCAATTCGCTCTCTAAGTTGTCCCACTGCGAATTCAAGAAAACAATAGAAAATCCGTTTGCTTCAATCAACTCTTTTGCCTGTAAATCAGCAGTGATGAAGGTAACTTCCTTCCCTAATTTCGTAACTTCTTTTGCAATGGACATACATCGCATTACATGTCCTGTTGCTATCGTTTGATTCGCGTCTGTACGGATATAGAGCATGTTTGTTACCTCCATCATCAATTTTTCAATCCTATAATTAATACTCACACTAATTATTGTTTGCAACTGTTAATTTATTAACCTGCTCAATTACATAATCTTGCTCTTCTAATGACAAATCTGGATACATTGGAATGCTAATAATTCTTTCATAGAAATCTTCCGCCTGTTCACACTTCACCTGCTCGTATCCATGCTCTCTATAATACGGAAATGTATATACTGGAATATAATGAACATTAACTCCAATACCAGCAGCTCGTAATCCCTCAAATACCGTTCTTCTATCTACATTATTAACTTGGATTACATATAAATGATAGCTGTTATTACAACCTTCCATTTGATAAGGTATCACAATATTCGGATTCTCTGCAAATGCTTGGTCATATCGTTTTGCAATCTCTCTTCGCTTCGCTACAAATGCATCTAATTTTCTCATCTGCGAAATCCCAAGTGCACATTGCACATCTGTGATTCTATAATTGTATCCTAAATCAATCTGTTCGTAATACCATGGTCCTTCGTCTTTAGACAACAATTCTGAATTTCTTGTAATTCCATGTGTTCGAAATAACATAAGTTTCTCATAAAGCTCTTTGTTATTCGTCATAATCATACCACCTTCTGCTGTAGTGATATGCTTAACTGGATGAAAACTGAATGTCGTCATATCTGACATACTTCCGATTTTACGACCATTATAATCTGCCCCTAAAGCATGAGCTGCATCCTCAATCACAAGCAAGTTATGTTCCTTAGCAATTGCATGAATTGCATCCATATCACAAGGTTGTCCCGTATAATGAACTGCAACGATAGCCTTTGTACGCTTCGTAATTTTTCTCTTAATATCTTTAGGGTCTATATTATAAGTAATTGGGTCAATATCTGCAAAAACTGGTGTTCCGCCACAATATAATGCACAGTTAGCAGACGCTGCAAATGTAATAGGTGTTGTAATTACTTCATCACCTTCACCAATTCCAGCTGCAAAACATGCTGCATGTAATGCCGCCGTACCATTGGATATTGCTACTGCATATTTTGCACCTACATAATCAGCTACACATTGTTCAAATTCTTCCACTTTAGGTCCTGTTGTTAAAAAATCAGAACGTAGGGTTTCAATAACTGCTTGGATATCTTCATCATCTATGGATTGTCTTCCGTATGGGATATACATAAAATCAGCTCCTTTAATTATAGTAAACTTATCACTTTACATATTTAACATATTCCAAGTGATTTTCTTTTTCTTTTTTTTCATACATACAATGCTCAAATACTTTTTGAGAAGCAATGTTATCACATTTCACCTCTCCAATCAGTTCCTTTATCTGCTTACCTTTATACAATTGCTCAATTTCAATAAGTTCAATTACTTTTTTGCCCAGACCTATTCCCCTAAATTTATTGTCAATACTATAGCTAATATATGCTTTCGTACTATCATATCTCATTCTCAATTGCCCCACTGGTATCATTCCTAAGTATACAATAAAGATATTTACTTCTTCTGATTCTAATTTATCCTGACACCATGCCACATGTGTATCATATGAAATTGGCTCTGAACAAAAAGAGTTTTGTCTACTTTCTGAATCGTTCGCCCACTCATATAGTAGATCAATATCTTCTTCCGAAAACGCTTTAACGCTTAATTTGTCTTTCATCATTGCACCCCATTTTTATAAAAGCTAGCACGTTAATGCTAGCTTCTAATCTATTCAATAATTCCATACTGAATCGGCGTTCCTCTTTCAATATCAACTCTTGCATGTTTTCCCAAGATATCATTATAATATTTCGGTTTTAATCCATATCCCGGTCTAATAACACGTACATTATCTGCAGTAAACTCCTCACCTGCTTTTATATCTTTAACTGCGAATATTGACTTTCTAAATTTCACATTTTCTTCTTCTTGCTTAGCAGCTCCATATTTAACCTGACCAATCGCTTTCTCAACAGTGCGGATATCTCTAACCATTGATGCAAACTCAGCCACTTCCATAGAAAATGAAGCATCTGGATTATCTACATCTCGGCTAATACAAAAATGCTTTTCTATTATAGATGCTCCCATCGCTACAGCTGTAACTGCACCTAGCGATCCCATAGAATGATCTGATAGGCCTACTGGAACATCAAAAGTTTCTTTCATATTAACCATTGTTTTAAGATTCATCTCATCTGTTATGGCTGGATATGCACTTGCACAACGTAATAAAGCTAATTGATTATTATTTTGTCTGCGCACCACATTAACAGCATCTTCGATTTCTCCTAAAGTAGCCATACCCGTTGACATTATAATCGGCTTTCCTTTTGAGGCAACATATTCAATTAATGGAATATCTACAAGTTCAAAGGAAGCAATTTTATAAAATTCCATTCCTATACTCTCTAAAAAATCTACTGCTGTTTTATCAAAAGGAGTTGAGAAGAAGTCAATTCCAACTTTATCAGACTCTGCTTTCAATTCAGCTTGCCATTCCCATGGTGTAAATGCTTTCTGATACAAAGAATATAAATTCTCACCATTCCATGTGCCACCATCTATCTGAAAATACTTGTTATTACAGTTCATTGTAATTGTATCCGCAGTATAGGTTTGTATCTTAATACAATCTGCTCCTGCCTCTTTCGCTGCATGGATAATTTCTTTGGCTCTTGAAAGGCTGCCTGCATGATTAGCTGACATTTCGGCGATGATGTAAACTGACTTATCACTTTTATTACTATACTTCATCTTTTTCCCCTCTATACTCTACTTTCTTCTGCATTATTTCATTATTAATCATAGCCCATTCTGGATGTTTTTTATATGCCATTAGAATATCCTTATAGTGAAATATCCTATTCTTATCGTATAAAACTTCATATATAGAAAGAATAAGTTTTTTATCTTCTACTGTGTCCATCGTCCACCGCAATTCTGAGTGATCATCTTCCTTACTTTTCACTCTTAGTGAAACAAACTCGTCACTGTTTTTATATAAATATGGTGTAACATGTTCAAGACATTCCATATCAGATGCTTCATCATGTGCTCTTGTCAAGGCAGAAAATTTCATAATTTCTACTGCCATACCAATAGGAAGTCCTTCACAATAATACAAATAATCGATTTTTTCCTGTCCTATAAATACATTCAAGGCTTCATCAATAATTTCCGAATCAATCAATGCATTATCTCCCGTTAAACGAACAACAATATCTGTAGAATACTGATTTGCACATTTCCAAAACCTATCCAATACATTAAGTTGGCTCCCTCTGTAATATGGGATACTATACTGATTGGCAAATATCTCAACCTCATCATCTTCTTTTTCATCAGAGGTAGCAATAACAACATTATTAATTAAAGAACTTTGCTTAACTCGTTCAACAATATGCCATAACATTGGTTTCCCACATATATCTGTTAATATTTTTTTTGGTAATCTACTTGAAGCCATTCTAGCTTGAATAATTGCAACAATTTTCATCGAATCTCCCCTATCACTTCAGATTCCAAGTTCTTGGATCAACTATATTTTTATCAATACACTTACTATAAGAATGAATGTTTTGTATTTCCTCATTAGAAAATCCAACTGCATTCTTTGACATATCGATATTTTTTATTAATTGCTCTACGTTTTCGCAGCCAACTATAAAATCAGTGATAGCAGGTTCATTTTCAACAAAATACATAGCTAATTCTGCCACAGAGATATTTCTTTTCTCCGCCACTTCATTTATCCAAAGCAAATGTTTTTTCACTTCATCATTAAAAACATCTTGTACATTCATTAATAAAAGCCCCTGCAAGTAAATACTTCTTGCATATATTGTGAATTTTTCACTTGCGTGTGATAGTAAACCATCTTCTTTCCAACGATAACAATCCAATATATTAAATGGAATTTGGATAATATCTATTAGCTCTGGTAGTTCCTTTAATATATAATGTAACTCATCAGGTTCATAAATTGATATTCCTATTTTTTCAATAGTTTTCTTGTTCTTCAGTTCAATCAATTGTTCCAATATTTTTTTATCTGTACACTGTTCAAATCGATGCAAATAGATAGTATGTAGTTCATGGTATCCCAATCTTTTCAGACTCTCATCTAATAAAACAACTAAACTATGCTTCTCTATCTCTATTGGCAATTTAGTACATATATCAAAATAATTCCCCGTCTTTAGAGTATAGTCTCCAATTGCTTTTTCAGAATCACCATAAGAACTTGCTGTATCCAACATGTGAATACCATTATTATATGCATAATCTAGAATATCATAAGCCAGCTCTTTGCTAGGCTTTCCTGTCCTATTATTAATACCATACTCTAGTCCTAACTGTACTGTTCCTAATATCATATCAATAACCATGCCTTTCTCATACCCCGCATACTTCGGACTGCAAGTACAAAGTTGCATGCGAAAAATCTCAAATTTTCACATTATTTTCTCCTCATATATATTGGCCACAATCAATTTGATACACTTGTCCAGTTATATTATTAGCCATATCACCTGCTAAAAATATAACTAAATTGGCTACTTCTTCTGGTTTCGTCAATCTACGTATAGGGCATTCGTCCAATACTAGTTTTTTTATCAACTCACTTGTATTCTTCTGACCATCTGTATCAATATAACCTGGAGCAACAATATTACAATTAATATTATACTGTCCCAGTTCTTTCGCTATTGTCTTTGTAAACCCTTCAATTCCTGCTTTTGCAGTTGAATATGCAAGACTACCTTCTCTTCCTCGCATTCCATTTATAGAACCTATATTAATAATTTTCCCAAAGCATTGCTTTATAAAATGATCACATACCGCTTTAGAGTAGTTAACCACTGGATACAACACATTATTTATTGTATAAGAAAAGTTAGCCATATCCAAGTTCTTTAGCGAACTATCTTTTGCACTAGCCGCATTATTCACAAGTATATCTAATCCACCAAAATGTTCTATACATTTATTTACCGCTTCAATTGCCTGTAAATAATCCGATGCATCTGCTTTTACTGAATAGATGCTTTCACCATATTGTTGCTGTAACAGCATTGCATTTTCTTCACTATTTCTATACGTAAAGCATACTTTAGCACCTTCTTCAATAAATTTACTTACAATCACTCGACCGAGCCCAGATGCTCCTCCAGTTATAAAGACAATTTTATTTTTTATAGACATTCTATTCCTTCTCTCTATAAATTCATTTCAATTCGCGCTTCCAAAGTATTCCAGACGCAACATGTTTTCGCACCATTAAAGTAATGTCTCTTTTAATCTCATACATCGTGTTCCTTCTATAAACGCCCCACCTTCTGTTGCATCAATGAATTCTATATCTTTTATTCCATCTATACGTCTTTCAATCCATTTTCTATATATGTTTAAATGCTTATTTGTTTTAATCCAATTTCCATGAATATCTTTCACCTTTTCAAACTCTTTACTATCCACCAAATCTATTTTTCTTACCTCTTCTGCATACATCAAATTATTGGGATAAGCCAAATCTAATCCAACAAATATAATTCGATGTGCCTTTGATGCTATTGCTAAATCCAAGGCAGTTGTTACAACACAACCTCCTGTATTATATAATTGATAACCATTATCTTTTGCAAACTCTTCCGCTAATCTGTATTCATTCTGACATACAATATATTTTTCTCCCCTATAATTTTCTGTAATTTCTCTATTCGTAGTGGTTAATAAAATTAATGGCACTTTTTCATTATATAAACCTTCAATTTGATTTAATACAATTGGTTTTCCATCTGTAATAATTACATAATCAGGAACTATACCATTCTTAATAAGCTTTTTAAATACAGCACCAATTGCTAATATAATAGCATTATTCTTTATCTTTTTCAAATATTCATAATTCAAATCAAGCGATGGTCCTGCCGCAACTATATAGATATCTTTGGCACTCCACTTATATAAAATAGTATCAATACTTGCATCATAATTACAAGTATTATATCTATAATTTGCATATAAAAGTCCACTTTGATTTCTAACTGAATTATAATGCAAAAAATACGCTTCCATTTTTCTTCTAATATTCTTATTCCTAATTAGCCTCTGAGATGGTCCATGAACCAGTACTTCTGTATCTTCATCAATCTTACCAATTCTTTTCGAAAAATTAGTAAACTGAGGATCATAAAAGATCTTAACCTGTCCACTCTCCAGACATTCACCTATCTTCCCATAAGCTATAGCCAACTTTATAATCTCTAGATTCGATTCATACACTTCAATTTCTATATAAGGATTACATCTGCACAACTGAATTATATGATATCCTAAACCAACCCCATATACAACATATTTATATTTGCTATCCTTATACCCACTATTAGCCCATATAGCTGCTTCAAACTGAGGATTATTATTACTGTGTAAGTAAAATTCATGTCCTTCGTTATAACACTTAATTGTTGCTAATCCACTGGATGTAAATTCACATTGTGTTTCCAGCATGCCATTATGTCCTACTTTATTTGTTGTTACATCATTATATAATGTTTTATCTACGTCCTTTATAATTTGCAAATTCTTTTCTCTTGCATGTGAGGGAACTGAATCATACTCCATCATAATCATTTCTTGTATTTTAGATATAAAAGGTCGTAGTTGTAACACTAGCAGATCAGATACTAATATATAATCTGATTCCATTTGTGCCATTGAAACTTCACCTAATACTTGTACTAAGTTCTCAATTTCCAAATTGCTATCATACTTCTCAAATAAGGGTGTCATTAACTCATAATTTGCTAATAACCACTCTAGATTATTGAGCAAATCACCCATTTGCTGTAATCCGCAATCATACTCTTGTTGTTGAAAATAAAATACGCTAACATCAATAAATTCTATAATTGATGCATTGATATCTAATAAAGTATTCATTTCTTTTCTCCTGTCAAATTCGGAATTCATCTTTTTAGATAACTACCCCTTTTGTGTAACACAATTTCTACAAGGTAATGGCATATTTCCTTCAAGAATACTATTACGCAAATTATTCATTTTATCACAATTCCATGCCTCTTTTAAAGTCATATCTTGAATATTTCCTAAACAAAAATATTTACTATAGAATGTACAGCATGGATATATATTTCCATAACTATCTACATGAAGCGTTGTAAATGGTGCTTCACATTTATAAGGTATATTAGGTTTCTCTTGTAGATCGTTAATATTACTAAAATCAATCATTTCTTGAAAATCAATTATATCAACTTTATCTTTCCATTTATCAATGAAGTCATCAACTTCCATTTCATTTTCTTTCTGTTTTACAAAACTCACTCTTACTACTGGTAAATTCTTTCCTTCTTCTTGCTTTCTTCTTAACAAATTCTCTATATTTTGTTCTACTCTTTGTAAATTCCCACCTCTAATTTTTGAATATGTCTCAGGTGTTACCGCATCTAATGAAATATAAACACGTTCAAATTCTAATTTTATCAATAAATCAACTATACTATCATCAAGATAAGTTCCATTCGTTATAAGGAACTTATCCATAAGTCCAATTGTGCTAATCTTTTCAAGTATCTCTTTTATATCCGGATTTAACAGACACTCTGCACTTGCTCCAACTAATAGCGATGGCAGTTTCATCTCCCTGCACTCATCAACTAGCTTATCAATAGTTTCCATCGATATGTCGTTCTTACGTTTACTATAATAATTTTTCTCACACATTTTACATTTTAAATTACAGTAAGTATTTGCATCTAATACTAGATATAGCGGATTCTCTGCCTTTACTAAATTCACTCTATGAAAATCCCATTTTTTTCTATATTCTAAAAAGCTCTCTCCGTGCTTTTCAGCAAGTAATTTCTCTACATTATTAAATTCATAGTGCATCAATCTACCATCATGTTCGCTACGTTTCTTCATAATTCACCTCTACATATTCTATAATTTATAATAACTGATGAATATTCTCTTGCAATTGTTCAACTGTAAGCCACTCAGAATTATTGTCTGAACTATATTCAAACCCGCTAGGAACTACTGTTCCCCCTGGTATTATACAATCTTTTTTCCACCATGTAAAATGTGGATATATAATATAATGATTATCATACTCATATGTGTTGACAGAATCCTCTCGTGTAATCATTATCTCATGTAATTTTTCGCCTTCCCTAATACCTACTTCTTGCATCTCACAATTAGGAAGCATTGCTGTTGCTAAATCTGTAATCTTAAACGATGGTATTTTCGAAATAAATGTCTCTCCACCCTTTGCCTCAAGAAGTGCTTTTATCACCAAGTCTACTCCTTTATCTAAGCTTATCCAAAATCTTGTCATACGATAATCTGTAATCGGTAGCTCTTTTTTTCCACTATCAATAATACTCTTAAAAAACGGAATAACAGATCCTCTACTCCCTGCTACATTACCATATCTAACAACAGAGAAATTCAAATTTCTTTTCCCTACATATGCATTGGCAGCAATAAATAATTTATCTGAAACTAATTTAGTTCCACCGTATAAATTAATTGGATTAACTGATTTATCTGTAGATAAAGCAACTACTTTTTCTACGCTATCGCTATCCAATACTGCATCAACTACATTCATTGCACCCTCGATATTCGTTCTAACTGCCTCTATTGGATTATATTCACACGCTGGCACTTGTTTCATTGCTGCTGCATGTATTACATAATCAACTCCATTTAAGGCTCTTTTCAATCGCTCCTTATCTCTTACATCACCAATAAAAAATCTCATAACATCTTTATATTCTTTAAACTTGTTTGCCATTATAAATTGCTTGTACTCGTCTCTTGAGTATATAATAATTTTATTTGGTGTATAATTTTTCAAAACATACTCAACAAAATGATTTCCAAATGATCCTGTTCCACCTGTTATTAAAATCGTCTTATTATTTAACATATCATTTTGCATGAACTTTTCTACTTTCTATTCATGCGACCCCTTTCCATAAATGAATAATTTTCATTTCACTAAAATCTCGAACGAATTCCAATTTTGCTACATTTGTTCATCCTCTAAACGTTCCATAAGTTCATCAGATGCTTTACTCATAGATTGATACAAATTCATTGCTCTTTTGTATATATTTAACCTTCTCTCACTTTTTTCTTTGAAGCGCTCAAAGAGCATGTCTACTTCTGAACTCATAGTATTAGCAGCAAACGCCTCTATTATCGTTGATATACCTAGTGCATTCAACTCTTTATTAATACTAGAAAGTCTTTTTGTTTTATTCATAGAGACATACGATTCTTCTTTAACCGTTTGGTTTTCCTTAATTAGATATTCACATAATTCGATTGCTTCCAATGCTAAGTTTCCAACCTTTTCCAATTCACATTTTAATTTATTAAAACTACCTTCAATCTCAGATACTTCTACTTGCTCTACTTGTTCCTTATTGATAAATTCTTCTGCATCAAAATCAGATTTACAATACTGCTCAATTGCCTCTTCTAAACTCATAACACGTGTTCCATCTATTTTAGCTCCACCTTCTGTTGCATTGATTACAACTCCATCAAATGATGCTACTTCTTTATTATACCATAGCAGATAAGAATACCAATCCTTTCTAGTCCATAGTTCTTTTTCATAATTACCTTCAACCAAGGCGAACCCCTCCTCTGTTTGGCCGTCAATCCATTGCCCCACATGAGTACTGTTTCCTTCAAATGCAAGATTTTGCCCCACTAATATAATTGTTTTTGCACCTATATACCTTGCTATTTCAAATGCCATAGTCGCAACACAACCAGATATTGTGATTGGTACATAATTTCTTGAAGTCTGTCTAATAGTATCTAAAAATTTGAATTGATCAAAAAATATTTTCTTACTTTCATTCATCTTAATGACAGATGGGTTTGCTGTAATTCCTACAAACATAGGTCGCTGTTTTGCTACTTCATTATTAAATAACTCTATTGGCTTATGCACATCAAGAGTAACAATAGCATCTGGTATAATATCATTTTCTGCAAGATAATTTAATGCTGTATCAACTGCCAAAATAAGCGCCTTACCCTTTGCTTTTTTTATCATATGTACATTTTTCTTTAACGACGGTCCTGCTGCCACCACAATCACAGGTATATTCTCTTTCAAATTTCCCCTATAGTCTCCTATAAAACTTGAGCGAAGTGCAATACTCGCATTATCTATACAAGCAATCCCCCAGTCTTTTCCACGTTTTTCTATCGTACACTCATCCATAATTACATCAAAAATAAAGTCCGTATAACTTTGGTTAAAATTTTCCCTTTCCTTAGCAAATACCTTATCATACTGTGGCAATGTTAAATACACACAATTACTGTGTACTACTCCTTCTCTGAAGTAGTCTCTGGCATCTTGCCACAGCCCCTCATTTAATCCATTAATTCCAATAGTTAATTTCTCATTCTTCAAAATATCTGCTAAGTCAAATTTCTCTAATACATGAAAAAACAGTTTCTTTGATGGTTCATAAATTAGTAGGATTTCCTCTGCATCAAGTATCCTTATCAATTCACGAATAAAATAACCATTCCCTAAGCCAAAAATCCAGAAAATTCTATTAGTTTTTTTTGAATTTAATGATTGATATGGTTTTGCCCAAATCTCTGCTTCTTTTTCTGGATAATACATACTATTCAATCGATAAGTCTTGTCTCCGCATATATATGTAACTAGATTATTATCTTTCGCTCTTTCTTCATAAAAGCCATCCGATTTATATTCTTCTGTTCTCTTACTCCACTCTAAGAATTCTTCATTCACTCTTAAAGATTTACATAAAAAACTATTACCTTTCGTAATTGCCTCAATATTCCTATTCTTTATACTCATGATTTCCTCCAATACGTTACATTAGATATGCTTTATCTACTACGAATTGCATTTCTCTACAATACTATTTAGTAATTCCATTAAATCATATCTTAATATATCTGACACCAAAACAACATCTTTGTTTTCCAATGATTGCAATGCGCTCATTAGACATTCCGTTATTTTACCTTTTTCCTCTAATGTAACTTTTGATATATCTTCAATCACTAGTATTGACTCTACAACCCGAATTAATACTGGATATAATTTTTCAAATAATTGGTATCCTTCTTTTTCTTTTTGTTGATAAAATGAATCTGAAATCTCTTCTACTCTTTTCTCCAACTCAGATATAACTATTAACAAATCATTCATTATTGTAATCGACACCATCTTTCTTCGCATATTTCGTATAAAAGTTTTTTTGCACAATCACCCACTGATTTCCAAATGACAGATATGTATTAAAAAATAAAGGAGCTACGCACTATAAATAATGCGAAAGCTCCCTCATATTAACATAACTATAAAGTATTAGCCAATAATAGATAATACGCCTTGTGTAGATTGGTTGGCTTGAGCAAGCATTGATTGAGCTGCTTGTTGAAGAATATTATCTTTAGAGTATTTAACCATTTCATCAGCCATGTTAATGTCACGGATACGTGATTCAGCTGCTTGTAAGTTTTCAGAAGTATTATCAGCATTAGCAATAGTATGCTCTAATCTGTTTTGAACAGCACCAAGATTTGATCTGAAATCCGAAACTTTTGCAAGTGCATCATCAAGTGTTTTGATATAAGCAGTTGCGTTTGCATAAGTAGATACGCTGTTTTTAGCTGCAGTTACTCCAAGAGAAGAAGCTGTCATAGTTTTTAATGTAACTTTAATACTTTGACTCTTATTAGCACCAACTTGGAAATTAAGTGACTTAGTTGCACCATTTAAAAGTTTCTTTGTATTGAATTCAGTTTCATTACCAATTCTTGTGATTTCTTGTGTTAATTCATCTAATTCTTTTGAGATAGCAGTTCTATCTGCAGTAGCATTAGTATCGTTAGCTGCTTGAACAGTTAACTCTCTCATTCTTTGAACGATTGAGTGAGTTTCATTCAAAGCACCTTCAGCTGTTTGAATTAAAGAAATACCATCTTGTGCATTTGTAGAACCTTGATTTAAACCTCTGATTTGTCCTCTCATTTTTTCTGAGATAGAAAGACCAGCAGCGTCATCACCAGCACGGTTAATTCTGTAACCTGAAGATAATTTTTCAGAAGCTTTTTGTAAGTTACCAGTTGTAATTCCTAATTGTCTGCTTGTGTTAGCAGCTGTCATGTTATGTTGAATAATCATATTGTTTTCCTCCTTGAATTTCCAGTAGCATCCATGCTACTTGGTACATTTGTTTTTTAGAAAGAAATTAACGATAATTGCTCTCAGGTCGTACGCTCCTGATTAATTACTGTGAATCTCTCTTACATACTATATATCGACTTCATATAATTAAAACTTAACAGTAAAAACAAACTTTTTTTATTTTTTTTTATCAAGAAAATACGATTGCCCTTGATGTTGATTTGCCATGTTCTGATAGTACTTAGATGCGCTTGTATTACTCATCTTGAATGCTTTTATTTCCTTCTTCTTTTTCATACTATACTGTTCAAATCGAACTTTATTCCTAAGCTCACTTGTCTGAAGTACTACACTCAAATCTGTAATTTCCTTAATCAGACCTTGCATCTCTATGATTTCTTCTTTATATTGTTCCCTACGTAGCTGAATCTCTTCCTGCATACGCTCAAACAACTTCTCAAATCCCGTATCAAGTAGATTCAATTGCTCAATCCACTTTTGCTTCTCATCAATTAAATCTCCAAAATCGTCAAGATCCACCTCTTCTTCTCTTAACACTAACTCTTGTCCTTGTGTACATTCAATAATCTGCTCAAGAACTTCTCTCTTTCTATTCAACGATTGAATCATCACTTGTATATATGTCTCATTATTATCCAATTTTGCACCTCGTATATCTTTTTAATAATAATCCCACGAGTAACATAATTTACTTCCTTTATTATCTAGCTTGCTTCATAACCTGTTTCCACACATCGCGCATCTCTTTGAAATCCACTAATACTGCCTCAAGAATTTCTTTATCTTTTTTAATATTTGCTTCGATAAGTCTACGATACATATAATCATACACAAGATCAAAATCATTTGCTACTGGATACTTATGATCTAATGTAGAACGAAACTCCGTAATTACATCTTCTGCTTTTTTAATGTTCTTATTTGCACCCTCCATATCATCTTTTTCAAGTGCAAGAATTGCCATATTAACAAATTTCACTCCTGCATCATACAATATAAGAGTCAACTCCCCTTTTGATGCAGTTTGTATCTTATTATTCTGATAAGTAGCAGCATAATTAAATGCCATAATAACATCCTCCTTAATCAATGCATTCTATATATACTATCTTCATTGCATTATACCACAAAAGGTTACCAATTTCTTAGTACTGCAGAATTCGGTAACCTTATCCAGTTGATACATCAATAGCTTTCTATGTATCTATATTATAACAAATTAATTTGTTCCTAACAAGCCTGCTAATGCACTTTGTTGTGACTGTAATGCTGCCATTGCCTTTTCCATAGCTGTAAATTGTTTAAAGTAGGCATCCTCTTTCGCTTTTAACTTAGTCTCCATTGTACTCATATCTTTTTTGTATGTTGTAAGTTGCTTGTCAATCTGTTTATCATTATAGAAGGTCAATGCACTACTTAATGTAGTTTTACTCATCTTTTTAAATAACGTATTATGTAGATTATCTGTAATACCAGCAAAAATCTTTGATACTAACTCTGAATCTTCTTCAATTGCCTTCATTAACTTATCTGCTTTACCTGAATATGTAGCATCATCTTTATCACCGTAGATATGAAGAAGCCCTTTCTCCGTATAATCACTAGATGTCATGATTCCCAAAAACGCAAGTGAATAATTCTTTCCATCAACCTCTACTGTTGACATCATTGCTTGTTTCATCGCTGAACTAATACCACTAAGCGTTGTATCTCTACGAAGAGATGCATTCTGTATCTTTTCTTCCCACTTCTTAATTTGGTCATCTGACATTGCTTCTTTTTCTTCATCCGTTAAAGGTTCATATCCCTTCGCCGAATCAGCATAAAACAAATCATTCATCTCTTTCAATATTGAATTGTATTCTTTAAGGAATCCTTTAATCATATCATACATTCCTTGCGAATCTTTCGAAACAGTAATAGAAGTTGCTTTGTAATCTCCATTTACATCTTTCTCCGAAAGACTAATTGCTTCAAATGTCAATCCATTTACAGTCAATGTATTAGAAGTACCTGTTAATTCCACTCCATTATATTCAAAGATACTGTCTTTTGCTGCAATTTTTGTTGCTGAAGAACCAAGACCTAAGTTATCCAAAGCTCCTGCGTTTGCAGTAGCTGCTTCACCACTAACGAATGTATTAATACTACCTAATGTACTATCGAATGCTGCTTGTTTGTTTGTATTCGCTAATGTGTCACATTGTGCCTTAACAGTATCAGTAGCCATTTCTGTTTCTACATTCTTGTTTACTAAATCTTTCATAGATGTCGTTTGTAATGCTCGTTCCACTTCCTCTTGTACGAATGCATCCATTCTTTCATCTAATACAGTTGTAATTGCTGTATCTATTGTAGAATCATATTCTGCCATCAATGCTTCATACGCAGGCGTACCTTCACTGAAATCAAGTTCTTCTTCTAAACCTTCATTCATCTCTGCTTTTAATTCTTCTAGGTATTGTGCCTTAATTAATTCTATCTGTTCTTCTTTTGCATCTTCATACTTAGCTACATCAACCTTATATTCTTTACCATCTATTGTTGCTGCATAAGTACCATCACCATTCGTGATTGCATCTTTAATAGCTACTGATAATTCCGTTGTCTTACTCGCTGTAACAGTTTCTTTTACTGTTGCAGTTGCATCTGTTTTTACTTTTGCTTCTACTGCATTCTTAATTGTTGTACCTGCTGCCAATATTGTTTTCTTAGCAGCTTTCACCTCTTCCGAATCAGATGATGCATCAATAACTTCCTCTGTTACTGTACCATCAAACACGCTATTCATAAACGCTTGTCTATCACCTGAATCTGCTGTTCCTAATGTAGCCATATTCGCTTCAATTGTACTAAACGCAGAAGAAACTGCTGTTTTATCTGCCGCATTTACATTCCCTAAAACTGCTGCTTTTGATGCATATTGATTTGATGCTCCATATGATTTTGTCGTTATTGAGAATTCTTGCTCTTCTCCACTTTTTGCTGAAGATATAAACAATCTCTTTTGTGTTTCATCATAACTTGCATTCAACCCAACACTCTTACAAGCTGCAACATATTCATTCATTGTGGTAGATTCTGTTATCTCTAACTCCTTCGTTCCACCAGCTGCTGCAATTGTAATTTTTGTTCCCGTCTCCATACCAAGTGCTGTCAACTTTGTTGTGCCCTTGATATCATTACCTTCATTGTCTTTTCCATTCCCATTTGTTCCTAGTTTTGCACCAGTAACATATTGTGAACTTGCCAATTGCTTAACCACAACAGAATGTGTACCTTCTGCAGCATCCTTTCCAGCTGTAACTTTAACAGTTGACTCATTTGCTGAGGTTGCTTTGTTTACCTTATAGTTTGAAACCAAATGCATCTTAGTAGTTTGCTCTTGATACAACTTATATAACTTTGTATTAAGCTCTTTCCACTTTTCTTGTTTCCACTCTAACTTTGTTTTCTTATTCTCTATCTTCGTTAATTTCGTACGGTGTGCCTGCATTAATGCTTCTACTACAGACTCTGTATCCATATTGGATATCATACCTGTCATTCTTACGCCCATACTGTCGCCTCCTTATAACTTCTCATCAACAAGTAATCCAGCAACTTCCCATAACTTCTCAAGCATCTTAATTGTCTTTTCTGTTGGAATTTCCTTTACCACATTCTTTGTATCTTTATCAATCAATTTAATTGATACACGATTCACTTCTTCATGGTAAGTGAATTCACATCTTGTGCTTGGTTGCGCTTGTTTCAACTTGTTGTTTGCCATACTAATAGCATCTCTTAGTTTCTTATCTAATTGTTCATCTGTTAATTGCTGGTTGTCAGTTGTTGCACTCGCTACTTGTGTCGTTTGTGCGCCTATATTATCAGTCGTAGTTTGTATACTTACTTTCTCTACTTCTGTTACTTTTGGCTCAGATACCGTAACGCTTGCTACATCTCCTATTTCCTGAGAACCTGGCTTCACTCCGTTAATAGCCATAGTTATACACCTCCATGTGCACTTTTCATAGTATATTTTATTGTTACATATAGTTTCTTACTTAGTCTATCGGCATTTTTGCCGTAAAAATTAACACCTTTAGCCAAATAGATTTGATAGTTCCTCTACGCCAATGGCACTATTTGCTGCTTCTTTGTTTGATTCTTGAATCTGAAGGTATAATTCCTTACGATAAATCGGTACACTCTTAGGTGCTGTGACTCCTACTTTAATTTGGTCACCTTTGATTTCTAGTATCGTAACCTCAATATCATTATTGATAACGATGGATTCTCCTGCTTTACGTGATAAGGCTAGCATCTATTCATCCCCCTTATCTTTTCGCTCTTTCATTGCATCATATATATTATAACGAATTACATAGTCAGCATTTTCTGCGATAATTTGGCAACCTTTTTTTGTATCTGCATTAATAACAATTGGTGCTTTTAAGTTTACAGTTGTTTTCTTCACATCACTTGATGCAGTTACTATAAGAAATACAATCAAATTATCTTCCGTCAATTCCCCAAGTGGCTTCAACATCTCATCTTCAACCGTAGGATTATAATCTTCCTTAACAACAGCTGGTGTAATGATTGGAAGAGCTAAACTTGGTTCTTCTACACTTTGTAACCATGAAATCTTAGATTTTTCATCTTCAATATCATATAGAATTGTAAAACTCTTATATTCTTCAAATCCCATAGGTCCATTTTCAAATGTTATGATTTTGTTCTCGTCAAGGTCTATTTCCCCAAATGTTCTAGTTTGTATTAGCATCGTAACGCTCCTTTCAAGAAAAGAGTGGCAAAAGTTTTTATCTTTCTACCACTCCGATACTTCTCTTCGCTTATATTTTCTCTTAGATAAAATCTAATAATGTATTCGAAACAGCTTTTGATGCAGCAGATAAAGAACAATTATAAATCATCTGTGCCATTGATAAATTGATATAGGCCTCTGCAATATCAACATCTTCATTCGAAGATAACAAATCTGTAAAGTCCGTTTTTTGCTTACCTAAACGAGCTTCTGTTAATTCAACTCGACTATAACGGCTTCCTAAATCAGCAATGGCAATATTTAATTTTTGTTGCTGTTTCTGTGTACTTGTAATTGCAGCACCAAAACCTTTTTGTAATGCACTATTCTTTAATACAAGTTCTGTATTCAACTGCTCAAGCAATTTATCAAGTGCTTCATTAACAGGCTCAGTATTATTTCCATCTGCACGAAGTTTTGTAACTTCAGCAATCTTTTTCTCTGTTGCTGTTACATCATCTGCTAACGCTTTTAATCCTTCAATATCACGTCCAATATCATGAGAGAATGCATCTCTTGCTTGTACGTTTACTGCAATGTTTTGTCCAAAGTTGATTTCATATTCAATCTTTTGGTTCTCTTTTTTGTATTTTACATCGGTTATATAATCACCATTTGTATCTTTCTCACGATTTCCATTATCGTCAATCTTATATGTTGAACATTCAAAGAAGTTTTCTGGGCGTAAATCCCCTGCCGAGAACTCTAACTTATCGTATTTTACTTCGATATCTTTTGCATTTCTCAATGCATTGTATACGTCTTTCCCCATAATTACTTCGCCTGTGTCTGCAAGGAAATTTATCGCATTATCAGCAACTTGGTATGCTCCTGGATCAGTTGAATTCAAAATTTGATTTGGAGCCGTTAAGCCATCATATGTTCCACCAGTTGTTCCATCCGTCTTCGTATAAGTCAACGAACATGTGATATCTCCTTTATCGCCAAGAGAACCATATCCCAAACGAAGTCTGTAAGCATCAATTGTCGTTGGCATAACATTATCTGTAATTGTAGCAGCATTCGCTGTAGTCGTTGGAACCGCATGTGAATTAATTACTTTCGTAACGCTCTCTAAATCGCTTCCCTTGAAGTTTTCTGTAATATTATACATCTGTCTAGCCAAATCATCTGCCGTACTATACGTCAAACTTTGATCTGTCTTATATCCTGTGAATACATATCTACCAACATAGTTTGCGTTACCTTCTTGGTAAATCTGTGTTCTTAATTCTAACAAGTTTTGAATAATACTGTTACGGTTATCAACAGTTAAATCGTCGTTGGCACCATCTACACAATAGCTATTCATATCTGTTAATAATTGATTTACATTCTTTAATGCACTTTCCGATACATCCATCCAAGCTAATGCATCTGGAATGTTCTTATCAACATATTGATTTACTTGTACAAGATTCGTTCTTAACTTTAACGCTCTTACTGCAACGATTGGGTCATCCGACGGTCTTTGAATCTTCTTACCTGTCGAATACTGCTCATCGTATTTGTTCATACTGAATTTATTCTTATTAATGTTGCTCATCATATTATTAGTCAACATCTGATTTGTTATTCTCATTTTATACCCATGCATATCACAAGTTTCCTTATGATATTGCTCCAATAGATCTAGTTGAAAGAATCAGTGAGCTGCACGGACTCCTTTACTTTTATTTTCTTTCAACGCTCCAAACATGCCACTTCCGCGGCACAATCAACTCACGAATTATACACCCGTTCCGTTAATCAATTTATCGTAGATTTCATTCATTGTTTGAATTACTTTTGCTGATAAGTTATATGCGTTCTTAAACTTAACAAGGTTCATCGCTTCTTCATCAACATCAACGCCTGCGATTGATAGTCTTTGGTTTGTTATTGAATTCATAATACTCTCTTGACTGTTTGCAAATGTTTCATATTTCGCTGCATCTACACCAATTTCCGCTACTAATGTGTTATAGAATTGTGCTGGTGTTCCTGCTTTGAATAATGATTTATCATCTTCCAATTTAAGAAGTTCTGTCAGGTTATCTTTATTCTCAACACCTTGTACAATATCGCCACCACACGCTGCGAATTTTCTTGGATCATTCATAATCTCATTTGTAATTGTTAAATTGTATGCTGTTAATTTATAGTAAGATGCTCCTGTAACTGTGTTACCGCTTGCATCCACATATGTTGCTGTACCATCTGCATTGAATGTTGTGAATTTTTCTAAAAGGCCTGTAGCTTTTTCTTCCTCTGTAAAATTGAAGTAATCTAAACCTGCATTACCATCCAAATCTTGTCCCGCATTATGCATTCCATTGAATACCATCGCAAATGTACGAGAGAACTCATTTAACTTTGTGATATAGTAAGGGATTCCCTTATAGTTAACAGTTTCTCCAACCTCACCACGTACTTTATCTGCCGCTGTAATATCTGTTTTTAATGGAGTATCTAAGTTAAAATTATACTTATATGTTCCATCCGCTTGCACTTCAACATTAAATCCTGTGTACTTGTAATCTTTACCTGCAATTGTGATGTTTCCTTCTAATGGAAGGTTTAGTTTCGTAATATCGTCACAGTTTGTTTTTGTAAGTGTTAATGTTGTCTTACCATTTGCTGTTGTCGTTGTAACTCCACCACCAAGGTTCTCCGCATTATTACCGTCTCTTACTTCGTATAATGCTTTTAATTCACCTTTTAAGTTTGCATTGCTTAGCGAGAACGCTTGTCCATCTCCCCAAGTAACATCATACAAACCATCAAGATCACTTTCGTTGATTTTCTCTTCTCTTGGTACTACCATTAACTTTTTGCTTGTACTTGTATCTACTAATAATTGATTATTAATTCTTACTTCATATACAACAGTACCTGGATCCATCGGATCTTGTTTTACTACTTTTTCTTCTGTCGATACATTAACAATCTTAGATAATTCATCTACAAGATTTTCTCTTGCATCACGCAAATCATTTGCCGTAACTCCTGTTACTTCTAATGCATTGATTTGCTTTGTTACTGTTGCAATCTGCTCACCTAATGAATTCACACGATCTACTAGATTCTTTATTTGAAAATTCGCATCCTCTTGAATTGTTCGCATACTATTATACATATAATTCATATACTCACTAAGAGAAGCTGCATTATTCGCTACAGTTGTACGAATATCACTACTTGAAGGATCGTCGCTTAACGTGTTTAATGATTTAAAGAAATCATTATATACATCTGTAAATCCACCTTCGTCTACTTCATTAAAGTAGTTCTGCACTTGAAGCATATAATCATTCTTCGTTGAATATTCACCATAAAGTGCTGAACTGTTACGGTATTTCACATCATAGTAAGCACTTCTTTGTTGAATGATATCCACGATATCAACACCTGATCCTGCCATTCCGTATGAGCTATATACACGTAGTGCCTCACTTGCTGATGTTACTACCGATTGTCTTGAATATCCTTTTGTCTCTGCATTCGAGATATTATGCGCTGTTGTATTAATCGACGCTTGATATGCATAGAGACCAGATAAACCTATATTTAAACCAAAAAACGTTGATGCCATATAATTTTTCCTCCTCTATAATCTAGTAACCAAAAGTTCAATCATCGAATCTACAACATTAAAATATCTTGATGCTGCGTTGTATGCATGTTGGTATTTAATCATGTTCGATAATTCTTCATCCGAAGAAATACCCATTACATTCTGTCTTGCTGTACCTATATTATCAACCATTACTTGTTGATTTTCTTCACTCGCTATATACTTCTCACCTTTTGTTCCGAGGTCTCCCCATATAGCGATATAATAATCATTAAACGTACTCTTCTTCAATACATTTGGATCTAGTGCCGCGAACGGTTGATTCCAAATATCAGCCAATTGCTTTGCTACTCCGTTGTATGCGAAATCGCCAGTTCCACTACTTTGGCTAAGTGGAATTTTTGAGTAATCCGCCAAAACTTCTCTATTAACTTCTAACTCACCTAATGTGTATAGGGAATATTTATCCGTTGGATCTTCTTCGTTATATCGATACGCTTTAAATGCTCCCGGAGCGGTTGCTAAACACTCTACATAAACAGGATCAGCTCCTGCTACCGCAGTATTTCGTACATATATCACATTATCCGTATCATATCTGCTAACGCTCTTACGTGAGAACAATTCAATTCCTTGTGATTGCTCATCATCCATACCCATTGGTGCATCTGGTGAAAGAATCTTTATCTTTGAATTATCTAACATTGTTACTTCCACATTCGGAGATAGAAGATCATTTACTGCTGTTACAATACCATGAATTAACATATCATACTGCGCTTCTATTGTACGAACTACAGAAGTATCTACTTCAAGGTTATACTTTTTAACAGCTGCTGCATAATCTGCTTCCGTCGCATAGTCTGCCTCTTGTGGGATATCTGTATAATTCGCATAGTTGTTTCCTCTTGCCCACACAAGCCCTTTTAAAGATCCAATATTCGTTCCTGCATCATAACTTGGTATTCTTGTCATATTGAATACATCTGTCTGTGCATGATTCCAAATTGGTTTCACCATATCTGTTCCATCTTCAATACGAACAGTTGACATCTTATAAGAGGATGCATTCGTTACAAACTGCATATTCTCTGCCATAATAGTAACGGAACCATCGTACTCTTCTGTCGCTTTAACATCAATTAATTTGCTTAAATCATCTATGTATAGATTTCTCTTATCACGTAAGTCATTGGCTCTTTCTACTCCGCCCGACTCAATCTTTGTAATCTCTTGATTTAATTTTGCAATCTTTTCACCCAAATCATTAATTTGATTTACTGTATCATTGATTTGCGTATTCATATTAACTTGATATTGTTGTAATTGCTTATATATTATCTCTGCTCTTTGAACAAATGCTTCTGCATTCTTAGCAAGTGATGCACGAGCAACTTTATCATCAGGTGCTTTTACTAACTCTTGTATGTTTGTCCAAAGTTTTTGAATTGCTTCTTGGAATGGTGAATTTTCTAACTCACCCATGATATCTTCAATTTCAAGTACTGCTTCTTTTTGTGCTCCGTAGTAGCCTAAACGTCCTGATTCTGTACGATATTGTTTATCGTAGAATTCATCTCTTACTTGACGAACTACTTGTGTTGCTGCTCCAAGTCCTGTCTGCATCGTACTATACGCTGACTGTCCAACTTTGTTATAATGGAAATCTTGTATGATTACTTGTTGTCTTGAAGAACCCTTCGTATCAATATTAGCTAAATTATGCGCTGTTGTATTAAGCGCATTCTGACTTACTGTAAATCCTGATACAGCAGTCCATAAACTTGTCATAATATTTCCCACGGTCTACCACCATCCTTTTGTCTATTGTTTTGCATCAAACATACCGGTTTCAGGCAACGCACTGTTAACCTGTCCAGCTGTTTTGGTATAGTTATTCCCTGGCGACATCCGTGTGCTTTGAACAAAGTTCATGTTGAACTCTATTATTTCAAGGGATTGTTCTATTAACGATTTATTATGATTATTGAATTCCATCAATAGGCTAATCGTATTCTTTAAGTTCGCATGAACACTTGCTAATCTTTCTTGTTCCTCTGGCTGTGCTTCTAGCAACTTAATTACATCTTGTATCTTTAATGTTCTTGCATCCTTGCAAAGAACAACGCCAATGTTTGCAATAATTTCTTCTCGCTTCTTATCAAGCACCATTACTTGTTCTACAAACACTTGCTCTTTATCTGTGATTTCTTGCAATGCTAAGAGGTCATTGTTTGCTATAATACTTGATTTTTCTTTCGCAATCGGTACCATTTCACTATATATCTCATTCTCTTGTTGCAAAGTTGTAATCAATTCTTCTATTAAACTAGCCACGGCAAACCTCTCTTTTCTCTTAATTTTCAAGTAGACGCTTATAACTTACAATTACTTGCATAGTAAACTTTCATACTATGCAAGTAATCGTAAGTTTCATTATTCATTATCTATACAATTGCATTAAAATAATTATCTAATAATTTGTCAGCAACTTCACTCATGCTTACATCATACGTACCAGAAGCTAATTTTTTCTTAAGTGCCTCCACTTTATCCATTCTAACTTCTTCCGTATTCGCAACAGCTTGCTTCACTGTTTGATAATCTTTTCCTGTTTGGGAAATCTCTAATTGATCAGATTTTCCAGCTTTCTTTGTACTTGCAACTGTACGAACTTTGTTTGTTTGATACATCTGGTTTACTTTGTTATATGCATCTATTCTCATAACTTCACCACCTTAGTTTTATTCCTCGTTATTATCCTATACTGTAAATATCGGATTATTTTGAATTATCATTATAGGTAAAGACAAACTTTTTTTATTTTGGTTGTTTTTCGTCTATAGGTCATTGGTCCTAGTTTATGATTTGGGTATCATTTGTTGCTGTTTGTGTTTTTATTTTTGTTTTTCTTTCAGTATTACAAACGTGCTTTAACTTTTTCATTTTAAAGCACGTTTGTAAATATTCGCTTTTTACTTAAATTACTATTTATTATCACCTTATTACCTCGCTTTATTCCTAACGCAAAAATGAGTCCCTATACAAAATAGGACTCATTTTTAACCTCACATATTTTCAGTTTCATAATATATTGCTTCTACAATCTTCCCCACATCATCTAAAAACCGTCTTACAACGTCTTCCGATATTTCTTTTAGCTGTGCATCAAAATGCTCTCTATCTGATTGGTGCGCTATAATATTTCTTCTTCTAAACAATTCATTTAATCTACGTTTAAGTTTATCTTTTGTTTTTTCTTCTTGTCCTCTTTCGTGAAATGCCCTGTCGGCTACAGCCCTTATATCTATTCCAAGTAGATTCATTTGGTCTTTTACTGATTCAAATGATACCATCGTTATCTTTTCATAACAATTATTTACGAATTCTAAAAACCAATCTGTATTTTCCCTTGCTTTCAGTGCAATTTCAATAAACCTCATTTGAATTTCAATATTTTGATATTTCTCTGTTTTATCCCAATTTCCAAGGAAAATTTCACACAACCCATACTTAGTTATCTCATGTAAAAAGAAATCAAATGTACTCTCTAAAAATACTACTTGCGAACGCCATACATTTTCTGCTTCTCGCAGCTTGCCTTTAGACACTAGTTCTTCTGCAACTAAGAATTGTTCCCTTATTGCTTCTATATTTTCTTCATAATGTTGCTTTATCTCTGATAACTGAAACCTAATAACTCTAACTGGGTTCTTATCTCTAATATTCTCATTTCTTTTAGATAAACTTAAATTTCTTTCTGTCATTGTTCACCCCCAAATCACTTCATATCGCCAAAGGATTGAAAGAAACTTTTATTTAGCATTGGTATTCCACCATATTTTCCCGAAACATATCCTCTTCCAAGGTTTTCCGTTTTTCGAACATTTCGAATCTCTGCTAGCGAAAACAAATCTGTAGAACGATTAGTAGCATTCAACTCTGTAAACCATATTTGATCTCGCCTAAACAAATTCGAATCTAATAAACTTGTATCATGCGTAGAAAAAATCAACTGCGCAAAAACATCTTTACGTGCATTTTGGAACAATCTAACGATTTCATATACTACCGATTCATGCAGACTTGTCTCTATTTCATCACATATCAATATTTTTCCCTTGTTAACAATATCAATAATTGGGCATATCATTTCAAATAGTTTCTTTATACCTGTAGACTCTTCCGCCATTAAATCAGTTTCAAACTCCTTATATATAACTTTTGCTTCTATTTTACTTGCATCTTGCGTTGCAAAAAAACTTTTTAGTGCATCTGGAAATTTCTGCGGCATGTCTGTTACACTCGGTTTTACTTTCTCAAGTTTCACTCTTACATCTTGAATCCCCGTACCTAAAGCTTGCAACACATCTATAAATATTTTTTTTACTTCTGGTGTACTCTGTAACAGTTCAATAGAAAACTCAGTCCAATTATTGACCATCGGATTATATACTACTATATCCAAACTGAAGAAAATGAATGCCGCCTCAACTTCTGCTAAATTCGTATAATTTGCTATACAAGATAAGAATAATCGATTATCTTTTAATGCCCCAAGGCTTAATTCAAAAGAGTTTTTATACTTATCCCCTGGTTTTACTTTCATATTGTCTCGTTCAAATATTTTCACTTGTCTTCCATTTGGAAAATAGTATAGGTATTCATCCTTAACAGCATTTTTAACAATTGAAAAACCATATGCATATCGCACATCATCTTTAATAAATTGAATTTTATATTCACTAGGTGTATCTAAACTACTTAATTTATGTGGTGCTTGAAAGATACCTTGACCCGGTTGATGCTTAATACTATTTGCTACTAAGTCTTTCATAAATACTAATGCACTTATAAAATTACTTTTTCCCGAACCATTTGCTCCATAAATAACAGCAGAGCGTAATACCCTATGGTTATTAAACACTTTCAATGTATTCTCAAATGTGTCATCACTCCCTGCAATGCTCGAAAAGGTCACCATGTCTTTTATTGATTTGTGGTTTGAACAAGAAAATTCTAATATCATCCTTGCCCCTCCTTTACTATTTGATATCCCCATAATACCTCCACAACGCTGTTTTGTCAATTGTTTTTGCATGCTTTTTGCAAATTCATACCATTAATCATCTTGTAGCACACTTTTAATATTATAATATGCTTGTGATCTATATTTATACTCGATAATGTATTTCTACAAAAACACTAAGAAAGCATTCCTCCGCAGCACCGCTACTTAGGAACGCTTTCTTATTTTTTTCTTTGTTTTATTCTTTTCTCTTTAATTTATAAACTCAAACTATTTCAAAGCAAAACATCAACTCAATTAATATTTCATATCCTTCAAAACATCACAATAATCAAATGTTACAAAGTAGTCTTCTGGTTTTTCTGCACGTCTTATTAATTGTGTAGAACCATCTTCTTTTAATAACACTTCCGCTGATTTTAATTTACCATTATAATTGTAACCCATAGCAAATCCATGTGCTCCCGTATCGTGAAGTACTAATAAATCACCGATATCCACTTTTGGTAACATACGGTCAATTGCGAATTTATCATTGTTTTCACATAAGGAACCTGTTACATCATACATATGGTCACATGGTGCATCTTCTTTTCCCATAACTGTGATATGGTGGTATGCTCCGTACATAGCTGGTCTCATAAGATTTACTGCACAAGCATCAAGTCCGATGTATTCTTTGTGTGTATGTTTCTCATGGATTGCTGTTGTTACTAGACAACCATAAGGTCCTAACATAAATCTTCCTAACTCTGTATAGATTGCGATGTCTCCCATTCCTGCCGGAATAAGAACTTCTTCGTATGCTTTACGAACGCCTTCACCGATCACTTTAATATCATTTCCTTCTTGGTCTGGTTTGTAAGGGATTCCTACACCACCTGATAAGTTAATGAATTTGATATCTGCGCCTGTTTTTTCTTTTAATTCTACTGCTAATTCAAATAATATCTTCGCAAGTGTTGGATAATATTCATTCGTTACTGTGTTACTTGCAAGGAAGGAATGGATACCGAAGTTTTTAACTCCTAATTCTTTTAATTTCTTGTATCCTTCAATCATCTGTTCTTTTGTAAATCCGTATTTTGCATCACCTGGATTATCCATAATACTTGTGCTGATTTTGAATACTCCACCTGGATTAAAACGGCAACATACTGTCTCTGGAATTCCTGCTGTTTTTTCTAAGAAATCAATATGTGTAATATCATCAAGATTAATAATTGCATTTACTTCTCTTGCTTTTACGAATTCTTCTGCTGGTGTTGCATTTGATGAGAACATAATCTCACCTTCTCCAAAACCAAGTGCTTCTGATAACATAAGCTCTGTCATGGAAGAACAGTCTGTTCCACAGCCTTCTTCTTTAAGAATCTTTAATAGGAATGGATTTGGTGTTGCTTTTACTGCAAAATATTCTTTAAATCCTTTGTTCCATGAGAATGCATCTTTTAATTTTCTAGCATTTTCACGGATTCCTTTTTCATCATATAGATGAAATGGAGTAGGATATTCTTTTACGATTTCTTGTAGCTGCTCATTTGTAACAAATGTTTTCTTCATAATATTGTCTCCTTTTTCTTTCGATTCTACTGTTATTTGGCTGTTGCCTTTTATATCGTCTTCCTAGTTATCTACTATACACAGCAAGTATACAGATTTCAATCCTATCTTTCTACAGTCTATCTTAATAATAATTTATCTCGATAGCAAAATAATCTCATTCTGCAGCATTTCCTTAAAGATTGATACCAGATTTTTATTCATAGAATATAAACATGCCGTGTCCGATGGTGATGTAATTTCTCCAGTTAGAACTTTCTTCGAATCTACGATTAATCGGATTCGATTATCCTTCTTGTCCGTTGTATGCAAGATTGCTCCTTCCAACGAAACTTTTTGGTCTGTAATCAAAACCAGCTTTATATTGCGTTCCTGCAATTCATGTAATTGTTCTTTCAACTCAGAAACTAATGAACTTGACACAGATAGATAGACTCTTTCCTTTGCTTCTATTAGCATCGTCTTCATCTTATCCATCACATTCTTCTCGCCTTGAATCGTTATATATCCACTATTCTCTACCTTCTCAATCGGCAAGGACTCCATCAACTTATGTTTTGAATCCTCAAGCATTCTTAATTTATTGTTGCAGAATTCTTCTACGCTTACTGGTATATACTTTGTTACTGTACCCTCAATAATATATGCAGCACCTTTCTCAACTAACCCTGCAAGACCATTATACGTATTCGACCTTGAAATGGTTGTCTTCTTAGCTGCTTCATATCCTGTTAATTCACCTTCTGTAAGCAACGTCACATACAGGGTTGCTTCTTGCCTGGTTAAACCAAACATAACAAGTTGTTCAATGATTTCCATGCAATTTGCTCCATTTCTGTTGGATGTGTTTGAAAAACGCCTATATTAGATGATACAATACAACATAATAATTCCCCAAACCTATTATAGTATTACTTTATAGGAACACTATACAATCTATTAAAAAGAATGTCAACCATAATTTGATTGACATTCTTCATAAATGCAGCTTTTTTTCCTCTTTTGAGAAATCTTCTCAATTTTCTATCTCACTTAGAAAAATCATGCTATTTTTTAACCAACAATCAATTCTGCAACCTCTTCCTCAATCTCCCGCAACTGTTCCTTCGTTGGCACATAGTTCATCTTAATAGGCTCTTTTATTATCTCTACCTTCATAGCTTCTAATTCCTTTTGAATAATTGCCACATTCTGAGCAGCCCAACCATACGAACCAAATGCAAAGCCTTTCTTTCCCTTTGGTGATAACCCTTTCATATAAGTAAGGAATGCACCTACTGTAGGCAATATGTTCGTATTCAATGTAGGAGAACCTACAACAAGATACTCTGCCTTTAATACTTGTGTTGCAATATCAGAGATATGGTTCTCTTTTAAATCGTATAATATACATTCCACTCCCGCTTTCTTGAACCCTTCAAGAATTGCTTGTGCCATCTTCTCTGTTGAATGCCACATAGAATCATAGACAACAAGTGCTCTCTTTTCATTTTCTTCACTGCAGAAATATCTGTATTTATCAAGCATCTCTGTTATATGTGTTCTTAGAATTACACCATGGCTTGGTGCAATCATCTCAAGCGGAAGGGATTGTACAATGTCAATCGCTTGGTTTGCCTGCTTTCCATAAGGCATTAAGATATTCGCATAATATTTCTCCGCCTCCTGCATTACGACAGCCATGTCCACTTCATCATCAAAATGTTTGGAAGAAGCATAATGTTGTCCAAATGCATCATTCGAAAACAGAATCTTCTCTTCACTGCAATACGTAACCATATTATCTGGCCAATGTAACATTGGTGTTGCAACAAATGTTAAACTTCTCTTTCCTAATGATAACGTATCTCCTGCTTTTACCGTCTGATAGTTATACTTGTCACCATAGTGCGCTTGAAGCCCTTTTAATCCGCTTGGTGCAGATGTTACAATCGTCGCATTCTTAGCAACTTCCATAACCGCTGGAATCGCCCCTGAATGATCCATCTCAACATGATTTGATACGATATAATCTATTTTAGAAGGATCAATAATTTCAGAGATACGTTCTAACAATTCCTCTGCAAAAGGTTCTTTCACCGTATCAATAAGAGTTATCTTCTCATCAATAATCAGATAGGCATTATAAGTCGCCCCTCTATTCGTTGTATATCCATGAAAAGATCGAACATTCCAATCTACTGCTCCAACATAATAAATATCATCTCTTAATTTAACAATTTCCATAATTATATGCTCCTTTTTCTTTCTTATTTTAATTATTCAACTTTCAATAATAGTAATTGTTATCATTATACTTCTTATTTTTGCCAATGTCAACACGAATATATGTTTTCTTTTTTTTTAGATACTTGGTAGCTAAAACTTATAATTTATGATATAATCGGTACGGATTGGATACCACTAAGATAAATGCATTGCAAAGTTGCAGCATCTTTCGGTATCTATATTTTTTCTATCTAGATATCGTTCTATTCCACAACTTACTATAATTATAACAATTTACTTATATATCATTGGGATGAACCATTAACTATAAAGCAACCCACCATTCGAAAGGAGCACATTAATTACATGGAACAATATAATGGAAGCCAGATTGTTATTCTGGAGGGTCTTGAAGCGGTACGTAAAAGACCAGGTATGTACATCGGTAGCACTGGTACAAGAGGATTACATCATTTAATATGGGAAATACTTGATAACGGAATTGATGAGCATCTTGCTGGATTCTGTTCTCAAATTGATATAACATTAAAAAAGGACGGTGGAATTACGATACGTGACTACGGACGTGGTGTCCCTGTTGATATCCATCCGACAAAGAAAATACCAACTGTACGTGTTGTCTACACAATTCTTCATGCAGGAGGAAAATTCGGGTCTTCTGCATATAAAGTATCAGGAGGTCTACATGGTGTTGGCGCTTCCGTTGTTAACGCACTATCTAGCCGTATGATTATTGAAGTTCGAAGTGGAGGACAAATCTACCGTGATGAATATCAAAACGGCGGTCACCCTGTTACTGAGCTCATTGACGGCAACATCCCTGTTATCGGTAAATGTAATAAATCCGACACAGGAACAAGTGTTACCTTCTATCCTGATGCGTCAATCTTTGAAACCATTGAATTCAAAGTGGAAACCATCAAGAAAAAATTAAAAGAAATCGCATTCTTAAACAAAAACTTAACGATTACATTTCGTAACGAATACGATAACACAGAAAAAATCTATCATGAGGAATACGGAATTCAAAGTTTCCTAAAGTACCTCAACCGTGAGTCAACTCTTATTCACGATGAAGTAATCTACGCAGAAGGGACAAGCGGTGAAATCGAAGTGGAATTGGCATTCCAATATACGAATAATTACGCAGAACAAATCAATGCATACTGTAACCGAATTAACGTTGTTGATGGCGGTACTCTTGTCACTGGTTTTAAAACTGCTTTGACTCGTGTTATGAACCAATACGCTAGAGAGCTTAACATTCTTAAAGATAAGGATGATAATTTTGACGGAAAAGATATTCGTAATGGACTCGTTGCCATTATCTCCATCAAACATCCTGATCCACAATTTGAAGGTCAGACAAAAACCAAATTAGGTAATACCGATGCCAAGAGTGCTGTTGAAGATGTATTTACAGCAGAAGTTCAGAGATATTTTGATAAGAACGTTGAAGTTCTTCGCTCTATTCTTGAAAATGCTTTAAAGTCCTACCAAGCAAGACGTGCTGGTGACAAAGCAAGAAATGCGGTATTAAAACAATTACTAGACGTTGATACTCGTAGTAAATTAGCTTCCTGCTCTTCTAAGAAACCAGAAGAATGTGAAGTCTATATTGTCGAAGGTGATTCTGCGGGTGGTACTGTTAAGACAGCTAGAAACCGCCGTACACAAGCAGTTCTTCCTCTTCGTGGTAAGATTCTTAATGTTGAGAAGGCGGCACTTGAGAAAATATTAGTTAATAACGAAATCAAATCCATGATTGCCTCTTTTGGCTGTGGAATTGGTGATGATTTTGACATTAGCAAACTTCGCTTTGACAAAATAATTATCTTAACCGATGCCGATGTCGATGGCGCACATATCAGTACGTTACTACTTACTTTCTTCTACCGCTTTATGCCAGAATTAATTCTAGAAGGAAAAGTGTACCGTGGTCTACCACCACTATATAAAGTGGAATACGAAAATACCGCATCAAAAACAAAAAAGAAAAAACA
>NZ_JAVBNS010000277.1:0-10542 GCF_031551385.1 Anaerosporobacter sp. | reverse complement strand
TATCTTAGTTCGTGTAGACGCATTAGTAAAAGCGAAAGTAGATGCAATCGTTATCGATTCAGCACATGGACATTCTCTTAACGTACTTAACACAATTAAGATGGTGAAAGAAAAGTATCCAGAATTACAAGTTATCGCTGGTAATGTGGCTACAGGCGAAGGAACAAGAGCACTAATTGAAGCAGGAGCAGATGCAGTTAAAGTTGGTATCGGACCAGGTTCAATCTGTACAACTCGTGTTGTTGCAGGTATCGGTGTTCCTCAAGTATCAGCAATAATGGACGCATATAGTGTAGCAAAAGAATATGGAATACCAGTTATCGCAGATGGTGGTATCAAATATTCAGGAGATATGACAAAAGCAATCGCAGCAGGTGCGAATGTATGTATGATGGGTAGTATCTTTGCTGGTTGTGATGAAAGTCCAGGAACATTTGAATTATTCCAAGGTAGAAAATATAAAGTATACCGTGGTATGGGTTCAATTGCAGCAATGGAAAATGGAAGTAAAGACCGTTATTTCCAAACAGATGCTAAGAAATTAGTTCCAGAAGGCGTTGAGGGTCGTGTAGCTTATAAAGGAACTGTTGAAGATACAGTATTCCAACTTATGGGTGGTCTTCGTTCTGGTATGGGTTACTGTGGATGCCCTACAATTGATGAATTAAAAGAAAATGGAAAATTCGTTAAGATTTCCGCAGCTTCATTAAAAGAAAGTCACCCACATGATATTCATATTACAAAAGAAGCTCCTAACTACAGCGTAGAGCAATAATATAAAGAATGAAACATAAGTTTATATAATAGTAAGGCACTGCAAACGAAAATGGTTTGTAGTGCCTTTTTGGATGGTGTTAATAGTTAAGATTTTCTTAATTGGTTGAAACATGGGGAAAGATGTGGAATAATAATAGTTAAGAATGCAAGGATGGAGCAAGTACAATGGGAAAAAAATTAACAAGGGTACAATATAGAAGAAAGAAAAAGTTAAAAAGGCTACTAGTACTGAGCAGTTTAATATTGGTATTTGTTACAGGGGTATGTCTCCTTGGCGGTGGAATTTCTAAGATTCTAAAAAAAGGAGTATTCCAAGCAAAGAGTAAACCAACATTAAAGATGGTAGAAGGCTTTTATGAAAGCCTTAATATAGAAGAGAGGTTACTTACACCGAATGAATATTCCAGACCAGAGATACCACTTAGTGAAGTAAATGGAGTGGTAATTCACTATACAGCAAATCCAGGAACAGATGCAGAAGCAAATCGAAACTATTTTGAAGGGCTTAAGGAAGGAAAAACGTATAGCAATGGAAAATACATTTACACAAGTAGCAATTATATCATTGGATTGAAAGGAAATATCGTACAATGTATTCCGTTAGATGAAGTTGCCTATGCATCAAATGGAAGGAATGAGGATACGATATCAATTGAAGTATGTCATCCCGATGAGACAGGCAAATTTTCAGAGAAGTCATATAAATCGTTAGTTAAACTTACTGCGTGGATTTGTTCGGAGTATAATTTGAAAAAGGAAGACATTATAAGACACTATGATGTTACGGGAAAGAATTGCCCTAAGTATTATGTGGAGAATGAAGAAGAGTGGGAGCAATTTAGAGATGATGTGTTTGAATTGATAGAAGAGAATGCAAAGGATAAGTAAAGAGAGTTACTCTTATAGATTGATAAAACTATAAGAGTAACTCTCTTTTGCTTATAGTAACGTTTATAAGGAAAGAGTAATTGTTTGATCGATCGGTGTGTATTTCGTGAACTTAATACCGGCAGAGGTAAGCATTCTCTTTGATGCGTGAACTGCTGGGGTATGCGCATACTTATCATCCATATAGATGATTTCTGAAATTCCCTTTTGGATAATGGACTTTGTACATTCATTACATGGGAAAAGCGTAACATATACTTTAGAGCCTTTAATATCACTACCAGTATAGTTAAGGATTGCATTTAATTCGGCATGGCAGACATAGAAGTATTTTGTGTCGAAAGGTTCACCTTCACGTTCCCATGGGTATTCATCATCAGAGCAGCCATATGGCATTCCGTTATATCCAACAGAAAGGATTTTGTTGTCTTGGCTAACAATACAAGCTCCAACGCTTGTACCAGGGTCTTTGCTTCTTTTTGCAGATAGTAAGGCGATTCCCATAAAGTAAGCATCCCAATTGATATAGTCTTGTCTTTTCATAAAACACCTCCAGTGATTGTAATTCATCTTTTATTTTATCATTGAAACCTATAGTATGTAAACAAATACAGAACAAAATATCAAGAAATAGTATGCTCACTGTTATGCGAGTTTATTCGCTTTGTGATAGAAAAGTAGGTGACTTTACATAAACTTAACATTCGTAAAATGTGAAGGTAACATTGGAGGTGTAAATTATGTAGTGTAAGGACGAGGTAATGAAAAAAGAGGCGAGTACAGAATTGTACTACAGAGAGTTGCCTTAAGCAGCAAAAGGGGCTGCCAGTTGCCTTACATTAAAAAAAGAGTTTTATAAAATGGAGGATAATAAAGAGATGAGATTAAAAAAATTAGTAGCATTATGTATGGTTGGAGCAATGGTATTTTCATTTGCTGGTTGTTCTAAGAACAACGCAAAGAACAATACACAAACACAAGGAAATGCAAAAGAAACAAATGACACAACAAAAGAAGATACAAAGGAAGAAGAACCTACAACACCAGAAGAAAAAACACCATAGCACACAGATAAATCTAATTTAAGTGTAACAATCGTTATCACAGGATCAACTTCAGTTGAAAAAATCTTAAACGATATGATTGATGAATTCCAAGCAATTAATCCCGATGTAACAATTAACTATACAGGAACTGGTTCATCAGCAGGTATTGCAGATACATTAGCAGGTAGCAATGATCTTGGTGCATCTTCAAGAGAAGTAAAAGATGAAGAAAAAGCAGATAACATGAAATCAGTAGTTTGGGCATATGATGGAATTGCTATCATCACAAACCCAGCTAACGCTACAGCCGATATCACATTAGAAAACCTTGCAAAAATCTACAGTGGTGAAATCACAAACTGGAATCAAGTTGGTGGAAGCGATGCTCCTATCGTATTAGTATCAAGAGAAGGTGCTTCAGGAACAAGAAGTGCATTTGAAGAATTAATCAAATTAGAAGATGCAGGCGGATTATCAGCAGATACTTCAGTAGTAGAAGGTAACGGTAACGTTCAAATGACAGTAGCAAGTAATGAAAACGCAATTGGTTATGTATCATTCTCATTCATTGACGATACAGTTAAAGCTCTTACAGTAGAAGGTGTAGAACCAACATCTGAAAACGCAAAAGCAGGTTCTTACCTATTATCTAGACCTTTCTTATTCGTATATGATGAAAATAACTACACAGCTCAAACACAAGCATTTGTAGAATTTGCAACTAGTGATGAAGGTCAATCTTATGTAGAAACTCACGGAGGCATTAGAATAGATTAATATGAAAACGACAAAGATACGTGAAAAAATAATTGAAGCATTTTTCTTCCTTTGTGCCATTATAAGCGTAATCAGCGTTGTAGCAATTATAGTATTTGTATTCTCCAAAGGACTTAAACCGTTCTTTGGAGAAAATGCATACAGTTTTAAGGATTTCATAACTGGTGTTCGTTGGGACCCAGAGAATAACGAATATGGTGTATTCTATATGATAGCTGGATCTGTATTTGCTACAGTTGGTGCGATTTTAGTTGGTGTTCCAATCGGATTATTAACAGCAGTATTTATTGCTGAAGTTGCACCAAAAAGCGTTGTGAAGATTATTAAACCTGCAATAGAATTACTTGCGGGAATTCCGTCTGTTATTTACGGAGCATTTGGTATGGGAATTATATTACCTATTATTAAGAAAATATCGCCACAACCACAAGGTCAGTCATTACTTGCAGTAATTTGCGTATTAACAATTATGATTTTGCCTACAATTATTACATTATCGGAAAGTGCTCTTATTGCTGTACCAAAGGCATATAGAGAAGCTTCCTTAGGATTAGGTGCTTCTAAGATGCAAACTATTTTCCGTACCGTAGTGCCAGCAGCAAAATCAGGTATTTTATCTGCTACCGTACTTGGTATTGGTAGAGCAATTGGTGAAACAATGGCAGTTATGATGATTGCAGGTAATGCAATTGGAGGAATACCAAAGAGTATTTGGGATAAGATACGTCCATTGACTGTTAATATCTCAATGGAGATGGGCTATGCATCTGGTAGACATCAAGAAATGTTATTTGCAACAGGTGTTGTTTTATTCGTATTTATTATGTTTGTTAATATAACAGTAATGCGTATTACACATAAAGCAAGTGAGAAAGGTTAAAATATGAAGATAGAAAAAAATCAATCACGTGTAATAAAAGATGCGATAGGCAGAATATTGCTATACCTAGCTTCTGCGATAAGTGTAATGATGTTAGTTGTTATTATTGGTTTCGTGTTTGTGAAAGGATTACCTGGCATTAATCTTAACTTTTTAGTGAGACAGTGGCAGGATAAAACTACGTTCATTAACGTAGAGTTAAAGAATACGGAAGATGATAATCTCTCTGATTCCTATATTGCTTCTCTAGGAGCATATGTGGAACAAGACGCAGAAGGTAATTTTTCAATTACAAAATTAGAAAAAAGCTCGCCTTTAAAAGATGCTAAGAATCTTAAAGGAAGTATGTATGAAATAAAAGTAGATGACGTTATTACGAAAGTAGTATCTAAGAATTCAAAAGATATGACATTAGAGGAGTTAAACAAAGAAATCAACGATGCAGCTATGGGTGGTGAAACATTAAAAGTCAAAGTTACACGTCCAGGTGGTGGTATTAAACCAATGTTGATATCAACGGTGTATATTATACTATTGTCATTAGGAATTGCAGCACCAGTTGGTGTATTATCAGCACTTTATCTTACAGAATATGCGAAAAAGGGAAAAATCCTAACGGTAATTCAATTTGCAATACAGATGTTAGCTGGTATTCCTTCTATTATCTATGGTTTGTTTGGTATGTTAGTTTTCGTACAAATGTTAAAGATGCAATATTCAGTATTAGCGGGTGCACTTACATTAAGTATTCTGTTATTGCCAACGATAATTTCAACAACTTCAGAGGCACTCAAGGCAATACCAAAAGGTTACAGAGAATCTTCTCTTGGTCTGGGAGCTACGAAGTTACAAACAAACTTTAAAGTTGTGCTACCAAATGCACTACCAGGTATTCTTGTAGCAATTATTTTAAGTATTGGACGTATCGTAGGTGAGTCAGCAGCACTAATATGGACGGCAGGTACAATTGCACAAGTACCAACAGCATTAACAGGTAATACAGCAGGTGCAGCAACATTAACTACAAAATTATATCAACTACTAAAAGAAGAAGGGGATATATCCTCAGCATGTTCCATAGCAGTTGTAATTATTGTACTAATCTGGGTATTGAATATTATATCAAAATGGATTACAAGACGATTTACAGTAAAAAACTAATATAGTGTGATATAGAAAAGGAGCTAATAAATGGAGAACAATGTGAAATTTCAAGTTCGTGATTTGGATTTATACTATAGTGATTTCCAAGCATTAAAGAAGATAAATATGGATATTATAAAAAATCAGATTACAGCGTTCATTGGACCATCTGGTTGCGGCAAATCAACATTTCTTAAAACAATTAACCGTATGAATGATTTAGTAGATGGCGTTCGAATTGAGGGTACAATCCAGCTAGATGGAGTTGATATCTATAAAGATATTGATGCTATTAAATTACGTTCAAGAGTAGGTATGGTATTTCAACAACCAAATCCATTCCCTATGAGTATCTATGATAATGTTGCATATGGTCCTAGAATCCATGGAATTAAGAAAAAAAGCCAGTTAGATGAGATTGTTGAAACAAGTCTGAAACAAGCAGCAATTTGGGAAGAAGTGAAGGACAAATTAAAAAAGAATGCGCAAGCAGTATCCGGTGGACAGCAACAAAGAATCTGTATTGCTAGAACATTAGCAGTAGATCCAGAAGTTATCTTAATGGATGAACCAACGTCTGCACTTGATCCAATTTCAACACTTAAAATCGAGGATTTAGCGGAAGAACTAAAAGAGAAATATACAATAATTATTGTTACGCATAATATGCAACAGGCAAGTAGAATTTCAGATAAAACGGCTTTCTTTCTACATGGAGAAGTGGTAGAATATGGTCAGACAAAGGAACTCTTTAACAATCCAAAAGAACAGAAGACGGAAGATTATATAACAGGAAGATTTGGTTGATTCTGTTTGGTTTTAATTAGGAGCGAACGTAACAAAAAATGATTTATAATTAAAGGAGATTAGGTATGACAAGACATATTTTTATGCAGGAATTACGTGAATTAAACCAGAATGTAATTCGCATGGGGAGCTTATTAGAACAATCTATCAATGATGTGATTATGGCGTTAGAAAAGTTAGATGAGTCTCTTGCGAGTGAAATTATTAAGAATGATGATATAATCGATGATTTAGAGCATCAAATCGAGAGAGAATGTATTACAATGATTGCAAAGCAACAACCACTTGCTACAGATTTACGTAAAGTGACTTCTATTATGAAGATTGTTACTGATATCGAAAGAATTGCAGACCACTGTGCAGATATTTCAGAATATATCATTATATTATGTGGACAGAGCAATGTAATTGCGCCTAAGAATCTAAAAGAAATGGTAGATGCCATGAAAGGAATGGTAATTGAGACAATTGATAGTTTTGTAGAAGTAGATAGAGAAAAAGCAAATCAAGTAATTGCCAAAGATGATATTGTGGATGATTATTTCTCAAGTATCAGTGATGAGTTAACAAAGATTATGCAAGGAAATAAGGAAGCTGTTCCTGCTTGTGTTAGTTATCTAATGATTATTAAATATTTAGAGAGAATGGCTGACCATGCAACGAATATCGCAGAATGGATTGAATATATTATTACAGGAAATATGATTGAAGGAAACTAGTCATATTAGCAGATAAGTGAGAGAAAGGGAGTAGACTTATGAGTACGAAGACAATTCTAGCAGTAGATGATGAACCACATATTTTGGAACTGCTTCAATACAATTTAGAGAGTGCGGGATATGAGGTGATCAAAGCAGAGACTGGAGAAGAGGCGATGGATTGTATCGAAAACCAATCGTATGAATTTGCAGTTATATTACTTGACTGGATGTTGCCAGGGATTGATGGAATTGAAGTTTTAAAACGAGTTCGTATGAATGAGAGATATAAGAACGTGCCAATTATTATGCTCACTGCTAAAAGTGATGAAATCAGTAAAGTAGTAGGATTAGAGATTGGTGCAGACGATTACTTAGCAAAACCGTTTGGTGTGCATGAATTAATGGCTAGAATGAAAGCGGTAATGAGAAGAAGCGGTGGAGTGCAGCCTACTGCTTCGAATGAACAGGAAGAAATTATTAAGATTGATACATTAGAGATAAATAAAACAAGACGAACCGTTGAAATTGATGGTAAAAGTGTAGAGTTAGCATTAAAGGAATATGAATTATTGTATTTACTTGCGAAAAATAAAGGAATTGTATTCACGAGAGAGAATCTACTTGAAAAGATATGGGGATATGATTATCTTGGAGAAACTAGAACTGTAGATGTTCATGTTCGTAATATCCGAAAAAAAATAGAGAAAGATGATACAACGCCTGTTTATATAAAAACAGTTCGAGGGATTGGATATAAATTTGGCTGATAAGGTTTATAGAAAGTAGTAGTAGCTGGTTATGTGAGAGAAAGGTAAGGGGTGCAATCGTGCAGAAGAAGCTGATGTTTTCTTATTTAATTATTATCCTTGCAGCAGTAGGGATATCGATGTTTGCATCATGGTCACGAGGATATCGTTACATGGCCGAACAAAGAGAAGAATATCACTTGATGCAAGCAGAGATGTTGGCGGATACATTCTCGGAAGCAACATTAGATTCATATGAGGCATTTGCGGACAAATATAGTCAGGAATATGGGGTACGTGTAACCATTATTGGAAAAGACGGTGAAGTTTATGCGGACTCGGAGACGGAAGAACGTTTAGAAAATCATGCAACGAGAGAAGAAATTGTTCGTGCCCTTGAAGGAGAGCATGTTACTGTCATTCGTTATTCGAAAACAATGGGAAAGAATTATGCCTACAGTGCAGTACCGATACATAATGGTGAGTTTGAAGGTGTAATGCGAGTTTCTTTGCCAGTATCAGAAATGACTGCTTTGAATAATGAGTTAATTGGTACAACTATGGTGACGGTAGTGTTGTGTATGATTGGAGCAGCGTTGTTGGCAGCATTATTTACAAGAACGCTTTCAAAGCCAATTGATGATATTACAAGAGCCGCAGAAGGAATTTCCTGTGGAGAATATGATACGAAAATCTATACAAGTGATACCCAACAGATTGGTCGTTTAGCGGAAGCTTTCAATCGTATGAGTGATAATCTAAAGACAAGTATACGTGCGCTGAAAAGAAGAAATATTGAATTTGATGCAATGTTAAAAAGTATGGCAAGTGGTGTTATTGCTATCGATAATAATGACATGGTTATGTTTACAAATGATGTATTCAGTCAAATGGTTGAGTGTAATAAGGATACGATTGAACGTCAACCATTCTATACATTTATGCGAAATGCAGTGTTATTTCAAATTATTACGGAAGTACGAGAAACGAAAGAGACTGTTGTACGTGAAGGAACGATTGCTTTAGTAAGTGAGAAGTTAGTTCGTGTAACGGCAACGCCTTTATTAAAGGAGAATGAAAAGAATCTAGGTATTCTGTTAATATTAGAAGATATTACACAGATTCGAAAGTTAGAAAATATGCGCCAAGACTTTGTATCGAATGTTACACATGAACTTAAGACACCATTAACGTCTATTCGTGGATTCGTTGATACATTAAAAGCAGGAGCAATTAAGGAAGAGCAAGTGGCAGTTCGTTTCCTTGATATTATTGATATTGAATCGGAGCGTTTGTCGAGTTTGATTAATGATATTCTGTTGTTATCTGAAATTGAATCAAAAGAGGAGCAGGAAATCATTCCATGCGATGTGAATACCGTAATTACCGATGTAATTGAACTGTTGCAACCTAAAATTGCAGATAAAGGTGTAAAAATTGTATATGAGGCAAAAGCAAATATAGATGAATATCCGGCTAAGGCAGATCGTATGAAGCAATTACTAATCAATCTACTTGACAATGCAGTAAAATATACAGAGGATGGAACAATTACAATTCAATGCGAAATGCAGAATGATAGATTGTATTTAAGTATCGAGGATACTGGCATTGGAATGGAAGAGGAACATCTGGAACGTATCTTTGAACGTTTTTATCGTGTTGATAAAGGGCGTTCAAGAAAGATGGGTGGAACAGGACTTGGTTTATCGATTGTTAAGCATATCGTAGAACGTTATAACGGAACGATTCGGATAGAAAGTAAATTAAATAAAGGCACAAAATTTATGATTTCATTGCCGTATTAAGATGGAGTTGTCCAATAGCATAAAAGACAAATGAGTTTTTATCTCATTTGTCTTTTATGCTATTTCAAAAATTCAATTATGAAGTATAATATTATAGATACAAGAATCAAAAGGTCATTATAGGAATTCGGAAGAATGTTTCTTGCGAATAAGATAATCAATAAGAAATAATAATAAACTACCAAGTATGACAAGTAGGATTATCCCAATGGCACAATACATAAAGAATTCTTCTGGGAGAAGATCAATGATAGGATCAGTTGCAGGGTCAAACATCCAATCGTCATTTCGAAATACAAGTTTATGAAAGAGAATAAACGTCTTCTCAAAGTTTAAAGCTGTCGCAATTCCAACAATAGCAGGTAAGACAATGATGGTAATGGCAGAAGTTCGTAGATAGGAGGTATTACGTCGTCTTTTCTTGTACAGAATAATACATAGGAGCAATACACCTGTTATTGCTGCAATATAATAAAATGAGACGAAAATAACTTTTGTTTCTTCAAAATGACTGATGCCACTTTCTGATGCTGGAAGTGAAGGGAATTCTAACTTTCCTTGATAGAAAGGAGAACAATAATCAATTAAGGCATCATAATTTTCGATAATAGTTTCTCGGTCTAATGAAGAATATTTCTCAAGTTCAAAATTGGTAATGTTGTTATAATAAATTGAGCGTGTATTCAATACAACGATTACGGAGATGGATATAAAGAATAGTGTGAATAGAATTCCAATTAAAATATTCGTCAACTTTGACTGCATTTGTTTCTTTTGGTGTATGTTCATGGTATGCTCCTTTGGTTTGGAATGGTTATAGGTAATTGCGAAACTCAATTTATGTTGTGTATGCTTCTTGCTTCACGTACATTAACACAAAACACGCGACACATCTAAGTACTTCTAGGTGTATACAGATAAAATATCCAAAAGTTACGGAAACGCCCTCGATTCGGCATCCTGCCTCAG
>NZ_JAVBNS010000228.1:0-6360 GCF_031551385.1 Anaerosporobacter sp. | reverse complement strand
AAATAAATTAATCGGATTCCTATCCAAAAAGAATTTTATCAAGGATAAGGAAGGTACATTAGAAAAAGCGGATACTGCATTTTCAAAATACAACGAAGGTGCAATATTCTTAAAGAAACATAAACGAATAATGGCAATTGTATTTTCTATTACATTTGTGCAGAGAATTGCCTTGTTTTTAGTGACATATTTTGTGTATCGTGCATTTGGATTATCAGAATATGGAGTCATAGATATTGTTGCGTTACAAGCGATTATTTCAATTGCGGTAGATATGTTGCCATTACCAGGAGGGATAGGAGCGAGCGAGAATCTGTTTATGATAATATTTAGGAAGATTTTTGGGGGAACATTAATTTTACCAGGAATGTTATTAAGCAGAGGAATTAGCTACTACGCGTTATTAATTATGAGTGCAATGGTAACTGTGTTTGTACAGATTCGTTGCAGTTATAAAACAAATGAAGTGGAGTAAGAAGAGCATTGCTATGGCAAGTTTTAAAAAGGGAAGGGTTTCAAGATGAGAGAAAAGAGAATGATAGGATTTTATAATTTTTCAGTAGTTTTAACATATATAGGTTTGGCTTTTTCCGTATATGGAATGACACAAGCCTTGAATGATAATCATAAAGTAGCTTTTATGTGTCTTATGATATCAGGAATTTGCGATATGTTTGATGGTAAAATTGCTAGAGCGATGGACAGAACAGAGGATGAGAAGAAATTTGGAATTCAAATCGATTCATTGTGCGATTTAGTCTGTTTCGGAGCGTTTCCTGCGATTATTGTATATTCGTTTGGGGCAACAGGGGTGCTTGGTAATCTATGTATTATCTTATATGTATTAGCAGCAGTGATACGTTTAGGTTTCTTTAATGTAATGGAAGAGAAGCGCCAAAGTGAAACATCGGAGAATCGTAAACAGTATCAAGGGCTTCCAGTAACGAGTGTAGCAATTCTCTTGCCACTAGTATATTTGTTCCGTGACAAGTGTACGTTCTTACCTGTTTTAGAAGGTGTTGTACTAGTTATTGCAGTGCTATTCATATTGAATATAAAAGTAAAGAAACCGAATAAATCGGAGTCAATTCTTATGATTGGTTGCGCAGCGATAATATTTTTAAAGGTTTTAGAGTTATTCTAAAAGTATAGAAGGAACGATTCATAGTATATGTGTTAATCACAAATCTATGAGTCGTTTTTTAATTCATCAAAAGTACGCTTCTGTTTTACAAAAATAAAATAATAGTATAAGATAGTATAAGAATACAAGATATGGTAAATATAAATATAGAAGGGATAGAATACATTATGAAGTATATTGATTTGGAAGGAAATAAAATTGAAAAGGATACGAAGCAAGATCGTTTGCTTCGCGAAATCTATACAAGCTCGATTGGAAGAGGGATTATGAAACTGTTAGTAAATCCTACGGTTTCAAATCTAGGAGGAATGCTACTAAATTCAAGATTATCGACATTGCTTATACCATCATTTATTAAGAAGAATGGAATTAATATGGATAACTATGCAGAGCAGTATTACAATTCTTATAATGATTTCTTTATGAGACAGATTAAGAAAGAGCTTAGACCAATTGATGAGAGAGAAGATACCATTGTTTCTCCAGCGGATGGAAAGGTAAGTGCATATCAAATCTCGGATAAACTTGTTGTCAACATTAAGAATAGTAAATACACAGTGGCAAGTCTATTGCGCGACAAGGAATTGGCAAAGAGATATAAAGAAGGTTACCTTGTGATAATTAGACTTACAGTTGATGATTATCATAGATATTGCTATCCTGTTACAGGAAGTAAGGGTAAGAATAAATCGATTAAAGGTGTTCTTCATACAGTAAATCCAATTGCGAACGATTATGTAAGAATCTATAAGGAAAATACAAGAGAATATACTGTAATAGAAACAAAGGAGTTTGGAGATGTTATTCAGATGGAAGTAGGAGCGCTTTTAGTTGGTAAGATTTCTAATTATCATCAGGAGTTAGAGGTTGTAAAAGGGCAGGAGAAGGGGCGGTTTGAATTTGGTGGATCAAGTATTGCTTTATTATTGGACTCTAAGAAAGTGTGTTTAAAAGAGCAATTATTAGCGAATACGGAGAACGGATATGAAACAATAATTCAAATGGGACATACGATTGCATACAAATGTACTGATAATAAGTGAAAAAATAAATAATTTTCCACAATAAAAATTGATATTTAGGAGACTATGTTGGTAAAAAGTGATATAATAGGTACATGGAGGTAAAAAGAGGATTTTGCGAATGAAAATTGTACTTAAAAAAGTGCTTGTATACAATAAACACATAGAGTATAATGTATACAAGAGTGGTTTAACGACAATAAGTATAGCATTTGAGATCTAATGCAAAAGACGAAAGGAGATATAATCGTGGGATTTATCGACGTTATTAAAGAAAGAGCAAAACAAAATAGAAAGACAATTGTATTACCAGAAACTAATGACAAAAGAACTTTAGAAGCTGCTTCTAAAATATTAGCAGAGGAAATTGCAGATTTAGTATTAGTAGGTAACGAAGAAGAGATTAAAAAGGAAGCAGATGGTCTTGACATCTCTAAAGCAATAATTATAGATCCAGCAAAATCCGACAAATTGCAAGCATACATAGAATTAGTTGTAGAGCTTCGTAAAAGCAAGGGAATGACTCCAGAAAAGGCAAAAGAACTTTTAACAAAGGATTATCTATTCTTTGGTGTAGCTATGGTTAAAGCAGGTGATGCAGATGGTATGGTTGCAGGTGCATGTCACGCAACAGCCGATGTATTAAGACCTTCTTTACAAATTTTAAAAACAGCTCCAAATACAAAACTTGTTTCAGCGTTTTTCTTAATGGTTGTGCCAAATTGTGAATATGGTGCGAACGGAACATTCATATTCTCTGATGCAGGATTAAATCAGAATCCAAACGCAGAAGAGTTGGCAGCAATTGCAGGTTCATCAGCTAAGAGTTTCGAATTATTAGTAGGAGAAGAACCAGTTGTAGCAATGTTATCACATTCAACAAAAGGTAGTGCAAAACATGCTGATGTTGATAAGATGATAGAAGCTACTAGAATTGCAAACGAATTATATCCAGAGATTAAAATTGATGGCGAGCTTCAAGCAGATGCAGCAATAGTTCCAAGTGTTGGTAGTTCTAAAGCACCAGATAGTAAAATAGCTGGTAAAGCAAACGTATTAGTATTCCCTGATTTAGATGCAGGAAATATTGGTTACAAATTAGTACAACGTTTAGCGAAAGCAGAAGCTTATGGACCAATCACACAAGGTATTGCAAAGCCAGTTAATGATTTGTCAAGAGGATGTTGTGCAGATGATATTGTAGGAGTAGTTGCAATCACTGCAGTTCAAGCAGCCGCAAATTAATGTAAAATTTTAATCGCACCGGGTATATAGTTATTTTGCTTGGTGCGATTGTCGCATGATTAGAAATAGAAAAAAACGGTAATAGTATAAAGAGATACTATTATTTAACAGGAGGTTATTTATGAACGTATTAGTTCTCAATTGTGGAAGTTCATCTTTAAAATATCAATTAATTAACGCAGCTACAGAAACAGCATTAGCAACAGGTATCTGTGAAAGAATCGGAATCGATGGAAAATTCAAATATAAATCAAACACTGGTGCAAAAGTAGAGAAGCAAGTAACAATGGAAACACATGAAACAGCAGTTAAATGTGTACTTGATGCACTTGTTGAACCAGAAACAGGAGTAATCAAATCACTTGATGAAATCGGTGCAGTTGGACATAGAGTAGTACATGGTGGAGAATCATTTGCTCAATCAGTAGTAATTGACGACGAAGTAATCAAAGCAATTGAAGCTTGTAGTGATCTTGCACCATTACACAACCCAGCAAACTTAATCGGTATTAACGCATGTAAGGCACTTATGCCAAATGTACCAATGGTAGCGGTATTTGATACTGCTTTCCATCAATCAATGCCAGCAAGAGCATATTTATATGGTCTTCCATGTAAATACTATGATGAATACAAAATCAGAAAATACGGTTTCCACGGAACAAGCCACAGCTTTGTATCTAAGAGAATGGCTGAATTCGCTGGACTTGACATTAATAATTCAAAAATTATCGTTTGCCATTTAGGAAACGGTGCAAGTGTTACGGCAGTACTTAACGGTAAATCAATTGATACAAGTATGGGTCTTACTCCATTAGAAGGTCTTACTATGGGAACTCGTAGTGGTGATATCGATCCAGCTATTATCGAATATATCGTTAACAAAGAAGGAAAAACAGTATCGGAAGTTATTGCAATGCTTAATAAAGAATCAGGCGTGCAAGGTATGTCAGGCGGATTATCAAGCGACTTCAGAGATTTAACAATTGCTTCTGAAGAAGGTAATGTACTTGCAATTCAAGCACTTGAGGTATACTCATACCGTGTAGCAAAATACATTGGTTCATACGTTGCAGCTATGAACGGTGTTGATGCAATCGCATTTACTGCTGGTATCGGTGAAAACGATGATTTAGTTCGTGCAAATGTAGTTGGTTACTTAGGATACCTTGGAATTACATTAGATAAAGAAAAAAATAATACAAAGAGTAATGAATTATATATCTGTACTCCAGATTCTAAAGTTAAAGTTGCTATCATTCCTACAAATGAGGAACTTGCAATTGCAAGAGAAACTATGGCTTTAATCTAATAATATATCACATATTATACATACTACCATACAAATCGACAAATTAAATGTTGACAAAGTATGGTGCTGTATGTATAATATTAAAGGTGTGAAACAAAGTCTGTTCACAGATAGGAGATAACTATGATCATTAATTTATCGGAGATTATGTTAGTTCCTGAAAAGGTCGAAAGAATATCAGCTCCAATTGAGCTGGAAAACTTTAAGCTACAACGCGAAACGTATGAGTTTGTAATGAAGAATTCATTTGAGCTTACGATTACCAATCTTGGTGAGAAGAAGTGTTTAATTGAAGGAAGCACAAAGCTTACGCTTATGATTCCATGTAGCAGATGTCTCGAAGACGTTAAGACTACTCTAGATATATCCATGTCAAAAGAAATTGATTTTGGAAAAACAGAGGAAGAACGTATCGAGGAACTAGATGAAATGAATTATATTAATGGATATGATTTAGATGTAGACAAACTTGTCTATGACGAGATTTTAATCAATTTTCCTATGAAAGTTGTTTGTTCCGATGATTGCAAAGGAATTTGTAATGTATGCGGTAAAAATCTTAATAATGGGACTTGCGATTGCGTAAGCACAAGCCTAGACCCAAGAATGTCAGCTATCCTTGATATCTTCAATAATTCAAAGTAATTGATTGTAGTAAATCAATTATATTTTAAGGAGGTGTACTCATGTCTATCTGTCCAAAGAATAAATCTTCAAAAGCAAGAAGAGACAGCCGTAGAGCAAACTGGAAAATGACTGCTCCAAACTTAGTTAAATGTAGCAAGTGTGGAGAGTTAATGATGCCACATAGAGTTTGTAAAGCTTGCGGTTCATATAACAAAAAAGAGATTATCTCTGCAGAATAATTTCTTAAAGCCCTCACAACGTTGAGTAATCAATGGTTGTGAGGGCTTTTTACGTGGTGGTGATACTGCTGAAACGGTACTATTTATTTTGATATTAACTTTTTGAGAATATGCTGAATATATGGTTTTAACTTCTCTGTATCTTCAAGAAATTCATCTGTGGCTTCCACATAAGAAAACTTATCATGATAGTCAATTTTAAAGTGTGGTGTATAGAGTTCTTCAAATTGAGGAACGAATCGACCAGTTTTTTTGCTATAACAATTCGCAGCTCTGGCACGGGTTCTAAAGTTCTTGTCTACATAGAAAGCAACGCTTTTATGAATGGCAGTATCTTCTTGTGGTAAGTAGTAGTAGTCTTTGTAGTTATCGTAGAAGAACTTTAACTCGTTTTGATATAGTTCAATTTTAAGAACGGCTTGGTTGCCAGTTACATTACAATAGATGCCTTCAATACCATAGCTTACACTTTGAGGTAAGCTTGAAGAGAGATTAAAATAAAGAACAAGCAAATCTTTTTCTACCGTTGCACGTATATTTTCATATTGTCCATTGAACAAATCAATATAGGCAAGAATATTCGTAAGTGGTAACATACCTTGTACGTCTTCTTCGTTATGTAGAAGAAGTTGCTCAAGTAATAGAGAAGAATCCAAAGAATCACTGTAAGCTGTGTTGATTGATTGAATACGAGTCTCTAAGTCTTTAACAGGAGATACCTCATGGCTACGCCCCTTAAGTTGTTCTAGTTTCTTCATGCCAAGGTAATTT
>NZ_JAVBNS010000282.1:0-9863 GCF_031551385.1 Anaerosporobacter sp. | reverse complement strand
ATTCTTGTTTTAACAACATCAAGACCTACACCTCTACCAGATACATCTGTAATCTTCTCTGCAGTAGAAAAGCTTGGACGGAATAATAAATCAATAACATCTTTATCTGTCATTGTTTCTGCTTGTTCTTTTGAAATCGTTCCTTTATCAATCGCTTTTTGTCTTACACGTTCTACGTTAATACCAGCACCATCATCACGTACTTCGATTACTACGTTATTACCATCTTGATACGCATCTAAGAATATAGAACCAACTTCTGGCTTACCAAGTTTTCTTCTTTCTTCTGCACTTTCAAGACCATGATCTGCTGAATTACGAAGTAAATGCATTAAAGGATCGCCAATTTCATCGATAACCGTACGGTCAAGTTCTGTATCTTCACCTGTCATGTATAATTCCATCTTCTTACTTAATTTCTTAGATAAGTCACGAATCATACGTGGGAAACGATTAACAACACTTTCAATTGGTACCATTCGAACTTTCATTACTGACTCATGTAAGTTTGTTGTTACTCTTTCAAGATATTCAATTTGTTCATTGAATGCACTCTCAGAACGATTTTCATTATCATCAGAACTGATTGACACCAAACCATTCTTAGCAATAATTAACTCACTTACAAGATTCATCAATACATCAAGTTTTTCAATATCTACACGTACAGAACGATTTACTACTGGCTTCGCTTGTTGTTTTGCTGGAGTCTGTGCTTTTGCAGCTTCTTTCTTCTCAGCTTGAGCTGGTGCTGTTGCAGTAGCTGCCGCAGATGCCACTTGAACAGTATCTACTGTATCTTTAGACTCTTCTACATGCTCAACGCCTTCCTTCTTATCATCAGGTAGTTGCATCTTATCCATATATACAGACTTAATTTCAGATACATTAAGAATCTTTTCTTTTACCTCTTCAAGCTGTGCTGTAGTAATTAAAATCACACTAAAATCAAATTCGAACTTTTCATCTTCTATATCTTGAACATCTGGATATGATTTAATTACTTCACCAAGCTCCTCTAAAGCTTTGAACACAAGAAATGCTCTAGCTGCTTTAAGAATACATGTTTCTTGAATATATATTGTAATACCAAATACATTTTGACCATTTTCAGTTGCTGTTAACATCGCATGACTCTCATAGTCAGCTATTTTAAGGTCTTGGTACTTAGCACCTTCTTCTTTTTCTTCTACTACTTCTGCTTGAGTTGCAGTTGTTGAAACCGGTTTGCTTTCCGCCTTTGCTCCAACACCTTCTTGGAAAATCTTATTCAACTGCGTGATAATTGGCTCATTATCTTCTGTTCCTTCATCAGCCGTTTCTTGAATATTACTTAAATAAGACTCTAATGCATCTAAGCCTTGGAATAAAACATCTACCAAGTGTGCACTAACTGTCATTTTTCCATTTCTGATTTCTGAGAATACATTTTCCATGTCATGAGTTAAACGTTGCATTCTCTTATAACCCATTGTTCCTGCCATACCTTTAAGTGAGTGGGCTGCACGGAATATTTCATTAATTGTATTCGCATTATTTGGTTCTTTCTCAAGAATCAATAACTGCTCATTAAGATTTTGTAAATGTTCTTTTGTTTCATCGATAAATATCTCTAGGTATTGACTAACGTCCATCTTAAAGCACCCCCACATGATTTGTTATAGCATCCGCAACTTTTTCTAATGGTACAATTTGATCTACTAGTCCAGATTCTGCAATTACCTTAGGCATACCATAAACTGTAGATGTTTGTTCATCCTGCGCTATAACATAAATATTGTTGTTTTCATTAAGTTTCTTAATTCCTTGCGTTCCATCGCCACCCATACCAGTTAAAACAACACATGTTATTTCATCATACTCCGAATTAACTAAAGACTCATACATAATATCTGCACAAGGTCTTAATCCACCTCTTGCGTCTTCTAAAGAAACGACTAAGTAATACTTATCACGTTCCCTTCTAACTCGCATTTGATATCCACCTTTCGCAATATATACATGACCTTTCTTTACTTCTTCACCATCAACTGCTTCTTTAACAACTAATTCACTCATCTCGTCAAGACGCATTGCTAATGAATTTGTAAATCCCTTTGGCATATGTTGTACAATTAAAAAACTTGCGTCTAAATCCTTAGGTAACAAAGGAACCACTTTTTGTAACGCTTTCGGTCCACCTGTTGAACATGCCAATGCAACTAATTTTGTAGCACCTTTTTTAAGAGGCTTTCTATCTTTACTTGCCAGCTTAATCTCTGGCTTTTCCCTCTTAAAATCATATCTTGAAGAAATAACCACATCTTTATTACTACTAGTCACATTGTCCGTATTCCTTGGACGCTCCACTCTTGCTATCTGAGTATCGCTTTGCTCATTGATAAGATTCTGCCCAGTCGCTACTGTCAAACACTTGATTAAACGACTTTTAAAATCATCTCCTTTAGCTTCAATAAAACTTTCTGGCTTTGTAACAAAATCAAATGCTCCAAGTTCTAATGCTTGGATTGTCTCTTTCGCACCTTCTTTTGCTATTGTACTAACAATAATTACAGTTAGTTTAATGTTTAACTTGGAGATTTTCTCCATGAACTGCAATCCATTCATTTTAGGCATATTAATATCTAAGACAACCGCATCAACATTCTTAAAATTTGTAGTAACATAATCAAGTGCCTCTAATCCATTAAAAGCAACTTTTGATACTACAAATCGATCATCTGAGTTAATTATATCAGATAATAGCCTTCTCATAAGTGCAGAGTCATCAACAACCAAAATATTTTTTTTCATTATTATCATTCCTCTTATCTCGTCGTCTTTTTTGAGCGCGTCATATCAATATATAACAAATAATAATAGGTTTATCAATAATACAAACTCTAAACTTCTTTTACCTTATTCTTTTTCAATTTTACTAGGTTTGAGAAAAGCTGTGAAATTCCCTTTTTCTGTTGCTTCTCAACTACCACTTCTTCATTAGATAATACATTTGCAATTTCTTGCATTGCTTTTGCTGCTTCTGAATTAGGGTAAGCCAAAGACACAGGCTTTTGCTTTATTACAGCTCTTGATACATTCATATCCATTGGAATAGCTCCCAAGAACTCAATATTTAGATGTAAATAATTCTGTACAACCATACTTAATTTACTATATAATTCTCTACCTTCTACGGTAGAATCCACTCTGTTTGAAACTAACTTTATTATTGTATCGTCTATAGAAAACTGAGATCGTTTAGAAAGTGTTTTTAACAATGCATAGGCATCTGTTATTGACGTTGGTTCAGGTGTTGTCACTAAGATTACTTCTGAACTAGCGGCTACAAACTCTAATACACTGTCTGATATTCCAGCTCCTGTATCAACAATAATAATATCAGCTAAATCGTCCAGCTCATATAACATCTTTCTCAAATCATCAAGCTGAACTCTAGTTAGATTCGCCAACTCTTCAATGCCTGAGCCACCAGAGATAAACCCTATATTCTGTGGACCTTCTGTAATTATTTCTCGTAAAGATTTCCCTCTATACATTAAATCCGCCAAATTATATTTCGGTCTAATTCCAAGCATAATCTCTACATTCGCCAATCCAAAATCAGCATCAAGAATTACTACTCTTTTACCAAGTCGACTTAATTGTACAGCAAGATTTACTGAGATATTGGACTTTCCAACCCCTCCCTTGCCACTAGTTACTGTTATTACTCTTGCTACATCTTCCTTTTGATTCTGTTTTTCTATTAACTTACGCAATTCTTCTGCTTGATCCATCAATCACTGCCTCCTAACAGCTTTTTAGCAACAAATTGTGCATCCAGCCTTCCAATATCGTTTGGTACATTTTGTCCCCATGTTGCATAAGATAACGACGCACCTGTCATCATCTTAACATTAAGAATATTTCCCATACATATTGTTTCATCTAATTTTGTAAATATCACTCTGTAGTTTGCGATTGTAGAATAGGTTTCTGTAATACGTACTAAATCCCTATACTTTGTAGTTGCACTTAAAACAAGATAAATCTCTTTCATCGAATCATCAATTGTATTCAAAAGTGCCTCTAAATCATCTTTTTGCTCTGTATTCTTGTGTGATCTTCCTGCTGTGTCAATTAAAACAATATCATAATCATTAAACTCTTCTTTCGACTGACTTAATTCATCAGCTGAATAAATTACTTTAAGTGGTACTCCAAGAATATTCGCATAGATTCTCAATTGCTCAACTGCCGCAATTCGATACGTATCTGATGTAACCAAAACCATCTTTGTGTTCTTATTCACCTTAAAACCTGAGGCAATTTTAGCAATCGTTGTAGTTTTACCTACTCCAGTAGGGCCAATAAAGAATACAAATTTAGGTTTCTTCTCCCCTAATTCTATCGTCTCTGATTGGCCTAGCTTCAATACAAGTTTTTGATAAATGCTTGTCAAAATCTTATCAATTGGTGCTCCCGTCTGTAAAGTAGCCTCAATTTCACTAATAATTTGATTTGCATACTTCTCATCTACTTCATTCATAAGCATCTGCTTGTAGATAAGCTTAATGTATTCATTATCACCTATTATTTCTTCTTCAACTTCTTCTGTTGCCTTTTCCTCTGTAGGTTTTATCTGCTTTTCAATCAAGTTTTGAAGATTATCTAAACGTTTCTCAATTTCTGATGAATACGTAGACTTAACATCTTCAAAAACAGGAACATTATTATCTGCCTGCTTATCAAAAATTCTTCCCTTTTGAGTTTCTGTTTGCTTACTCAACTGATTTTCATTGATTAACTTTTGAAAAGAGGATAATAAACTATCCTCTTCACCATTTACTGTATCGTCTACAGCTGCTGTTATTTCAACCTTTGAATTTTTAAAAAACTTATAAATCCCTTTCGGCTTGATTGTCTTTATATTTGTTACGATTGCATCTTTACCTAATTCTTCTTTTGCCAATAATATGGCTTCTTTCTCTGTTTCAGCTTGAAATTTCTTAATTATCACTACGCTGTCACCATCCCTACTGATTGTAATTCTACATTAGACTCAATTTCACTATATGAGATGACAATCAAATCTCTAAAGTAATCGGAAGTCAACTTTTTAAAATACATACGTACAATAGGTGACGTAATAACAATAGGGTTTCTTCCTAAATTCTCAAGTTTTGATATCTCATCTTTAACAGAATTCATAATTTCCTGTGTAGTCTCTGGATCTAATGTTAAGTATGCACCTTGCTCTGTTTGTTTAACCGCTCCCATAATTTCCTGTTCAATTTGTGGATCAAGAGTAACTACGCTTGTAGTCTCTCCATTTGGGAAATATTTATTAGAGATTGCACGTTTCAGACTTTGGCGTACATATTCAGTAAGTACATCGGTATCTCTTGTTACAGGGGCATTATCTGCAAGTGTTTCAAATATAGTAACTAAATCACGTATAGATATTCCTTCGCTTAATAGATTCTGTAAAACTTTCTGAATTTCACCAACACCAAGTTGCTTAGGTACTAATTCAGATACAAGAGTCTCATTCGCTTCTTTAACATTGTTAATAAGATTTTGAACATCCTGACGACTTAATAATTCGCTCAAGTTATTCTTAACCACTTCTGTCAAATGTGTTGCGATGATAGAAGGTGGATCAACTACTGTATAACCAAATGACTCTGCTCGTTCTCTTTGATTTTCCGTTATCCATATTGCTGGTAAATGGAATGAAGGTTCAAACGTTGGAATACCTGTTATCTCTTCTTCTACATATCCTGGATTCATTGCCATATAATGATCAAACAAAATCTCTCCATCACTAACTGGAATACCTTTAATCTTAATAACATATTGATTAGGATTTAACTGTATATTATCACGTAAACGTATAATCGGAACTACACAACCAAGCTCCAATGCAATTTGTCTACGAATCATAACAACACGATCTAGCAAGTCACCACCTTGATTAACATCCGCTAAAGGTATAATACCATAACCAAATTCTAATTCAATTGGATCAACTTGTAGTAACGTAGTAACATTCTCTGGCTTACGAATTTCATCTGCATTATCTTCTGTAGCTGACACTTCGTCCTCTATATTTCCTTCTTCAATCTTAGCATTAATCATTCTAGCACACATAATAAATGCAACACCATATACACAGAATATAATTGTATTAAGTGGTGTAGCTATTCCCAAGAATATCAACGCTGCACCTACTATATACATTACCTTAGGCAATGAAAATAATTGACTAACAAGTACATCTGATATATCGGCTTCTTTTGAAACCTTTGTTACTAATAAACCAGTTGCTAATGAAATCATGATAGAAGGAATCTGGCTTACAAGACCATCACCAATCGTAAGAATTGTGTATTTTTCAAGTGCTGCAGCTACTGGTAACCCTTGTCTAACAACACCCATAACAATACCACCAACAATATTGATTGCTGTAATAATCAAACCAGCTGTAGCATCTCCCTTAACATACTTTGTAGCACCATCCATAGCTCCGAAGAATGCTGATTCCGATTGTAACTTTTCTCTTCTTTCTCTCGCTTCTGTATCTGTAATTGCTCCAGTATTCAAATCGGCATCAATTGCCATTTGCTTACCCGGCATCGCATCAAGCGTAAATCTTGCTGTTACTTCTGCAACCCTCTCAGAACCTTTATTGATAACCATAAACTGAACCAATATTAAAATCAAGAATACAATTACACCAATTACAAGATCTCCACCACCTACGAATTCACCGAATGTTTTAACTACATTTCCTGGATCACCAGTTGAAAGAATCAACTTTGTTGATGATACATTCAACGATATACGGAATATTGTAGTGAATAATAAAACGGTTGGAAAACTCGACATATTAAGGGCTTCTCTTGAAAACAACGAGTTAAACAATATAATCATTGCAACTGCAATATTAAGTGCTAATAATATGTCCAATAAAAGAGAAGGTATTGGTACAATCAAAAATACAATTGCGGCCAGAATATATAACCCTAGTACCAAATCTGACTTTTTCATTCACCTTGCCTCCTAAACTTTATTTTTTACTCTATATACATAAGCTAATATCTCAGCTACCATTTGATATAGTTCCTGAGGTATCTCTTGATCGATTTCTACATTAAAATATAACATTCTAGCAAGCGGTTTATTCTCAACAATTTCTACTTTGTTTTCTCTTGCTATCTCTTTAATTTTCTGCGCCATATAGTCGGCACCCTTTGCTACAACAATTGGGGCAGAACCTAACGATTTGTCATACTGCAATGCAACTGCAAAATGCGTTGGATTCGTAATAACAACGTCTGCCTCTGGAATAGCATTCATCATTCTTCGTCTTGATGCTTCTAACATCTTTGACTTAATCTTACCTTTAACTTGTGGATCACCTTCTGAATTCTTATACTCGTCTTTAACTTCTTGTTTGGACATCTTCATATCCTTCTTGAATTTCTTCTTTTGATAAAACAAATCCACAAATCCAACAACTAAAAAGAGTATACTAATCTTTAATCCTAACGAAATAACCATATCTCCAATATGACCAATCGCTTGAAATAATGAAAAATCATATAAATTAAGAAGTAACCCCCACTGATCTTTTAATGTTGAATACACAAGTGAACAAATTAATATTATCTTTAACAACGAAAATACTAATTGTACTAACTTGTCCTTTGAAATTAATTTCTTTAATCCCTTAATAGGATTTAATTTACTTAACTTTGGTTTTAATGGTTTAGATGTTACTTTCCACTTAATCTGTACTTTATTAACTAAAAAAGCTACTACTACGCCAGCCAGCAATATTGGTAACGCTATCAATAAAATTGATTTTAATGCATATCCAAGTAAGGACATAATAACTTGTAAAGACATATCATCTTCTACAACAAGTGTAATACTACTAAATACTTTCTTATATACATCAATAAATTGATTTCCGATGGAGCCCACATAAAGCTTTAATACAAGAAACAACGAAAAAAGCATAACAGAAGTATTTAACTCTGTACTCTTTGCTACCTGACCATCTTTTCTTGCATCTTTAAGTTTCTTAGGCGTCGCATCTTCCGTCTTATCTCCACCCTCACTATTTGCAAATAATTGCAAGTTATATCGTAAAAGTGTCGCCTGTTTGTTTATTAAATTCTGATAGAAATCATCCTTTTGTATTCTCAACTTCGTATTACCTCAAATCATTCTATTAGATTTTCCACAACCATTTGTATAATAGATTTCATCTCAGAAAAGATAAAGTCTGTAACTTGTGGCATTAAACCTACAATAAAAAGCAAAACAAAAAGCCCAATAAAAACTTTAAGCTGCATACCAATAACAAACATGTTCATCTGAGGTGCTACTTTTGCTAAAATACCAAGTACTATATTTACTATTAATATTGATGCAAACACTGGCAATACAATTCGAAAACCAATAATAAAATAATCGGTAATAAATTTTAATGCAACATCATACAAGCCCGCACTAAACACTGTATGTCCTAACGGTACTAGCTCAAACGTATCAAGAATCGCTTTAAATAAATGCAAATGCATATCACTTAAAAGCATAATCAGCATTACAGTATACGTATAGAGACTCGATGTAATTGTTGTTTGCATTCTTGATGCAGGATCAAATTGTGTAACCATAGAAAATCCAATTTCCATATCTATCATCTGTCCCGCAAAAGCCAAAATAGTAACACATATATTGGAGCAAAAACCTATTAGAACACCTGTTATTAATTCTCTCACTATTAATATGGCATAATCAATTACACCAGTATATTCAAGCTGTATACCTTTTACTGAACTAAAGATCACAAGTGCTAAAAATGCACTCAGTCCAACTTTAACTCTCCTTGGTACACTATTCTGACTAAGGAAGGGTGCCGTATATACAAAACCTGAAATTCGAACTAATATTAATAAAAAAACTTCTATATCTTCTACTGCAAAATCTACATTCATATTATCCTACCCAGTTATATACAGCATTGTAGTTCACAACTTATCTTATATAAGTTCCGAAATTTGAAAACAATATATTCGTATAATCAACAATGTTTTTGAATATCCAAGCACCTGCCAACATTATCACCAAAAAAATAGCCAACAATTTAGGAACAAATGTTAATGTCTGTTCTTGAATCGAAGTAATTGTCTGAAATATACTTACAATCAAACCAACAATCAAAGAAACTAATAACATCGGTGCTGAACATTTTATTATAATTATAAGAGCTTCTCTCACAATATCAATTACTACGTCTACATTCATATTAACCTCCAATTAAAAAATTACCGTAACTTTGAAAAGCAATCTGCTACAAGTAATTTGCTAGCCACCATAGAACGTTTTTACTACACTTCCAATTATTAAGTTCCAGCCATCCGCCAAGATAAACAATAATATCTTAAAGGGCATAGAAATCGTTGTTGGAGGTAACATCATCATACCCATTGACATCAGTGTAGACGCAACTACCATATCAATAATGATAAATGGTATATATAGCAAGAATCCAATTATAAATGCAATTCTCAATTCACTAATCATAAAAGCCGGTATCAATACTGAATTAGGAACATCATCTAATTTATATACTGTTATGTTCGCATCGCCCAAATTAGCAATATCCATAAATAGCTTAATATCTTGTGGACGATTCTTCACTTGATTAAACATAAAGTTACGAATCGGCTCCATACCTCTTTTAAACGCTTCTTCCTGTGTAATTTCCCCTTTTGATAGCGGTTTAATTGCATCATTATTAATCTGTGTAAAAATCGGTCCCATTATAAATAAAGTCAAGAATAAGGCTAATCCAACAAGCACTT
>NZ_JAVBNS010000267.1:0-2678 GCF_031551385.1 Anaerosporobacter sp. | reverse complement strand
GGATCAAACTCTCAAATTTAGTTTTGATCTTTCGTTCAGAATCAACTAACCAAACTGGCTATTTGTTTCCGTTTTTTTAAGATGAACTTGTTCATCTTGTTACTGTGTACTAAAAGTACATATATTTTTTGAAAATCTTTTTGCATCACTTTGTGATACATTTAGAATTTTCAGGGTTGTTTTATTATTCAGTTATCAAAGTTCTTTTTATCGCCTCACCAACTATGTAAGCTAGAAGCAACTCGTTTAGTATACATTATTCAAAACTCAATGTCAAGCATTATTTTATTAATTGTTTCAAACAATTTAACCAATTCGTTGTGACGACTTGATAAGTTTATCACATTAAATGATAGCTGTCAACAACAAATATTATATTTTTATCAAAAAATCTATTTTTCGCAGATATACATACTTAATACGCTACTAACAATCCTATTTACTACGCGAAATCCCTCCCATCCTGCTTATATTGTGACCATATATAAACAAAAAAGAGACAAGCTTTTTACTTGTCCCTCTTGTTTTACTAAAATATACTCTTTTTATTATTACCAATCACACTATTCACTATCAAACTCAACGGCATCAATGTCTAATGTATGCATCGTTCTTCTTTTTCTTCTTGCTTCTTCCGATGCAGTTAATATATATTCCTTAATTTCTGCTGCATGTTTAATATGTGTAAGCACAAGTTCTGGATGTGTTGTATCTCCTGTATAGCAGATAACTGTACCAATTTTAAAAATTCGTTCTAACAAACTTTTTTTCAATCTTACATCTTGAATCTTATACATATATGCATCATCTTCTGTAATACTTAAAAATCCACTTCTTATAGTAACCTTTTCATCTGAAAGTGTATATGTTGTAAAACATATTGGTAAGGCTAAAAATTTCGTTCTTTTCTTCTCAACAAAGCTCATTCTACTTTACTCCTTCAATGTAACATAGTTCCATGGTATTACTTCTTTATTTCGTATCTAATTATTTTATTGTAACTTGGCTCACTTTATCAATATTTGTCACTGTTAAAGTTCCACTACTTACTTTTACACTCTTAGGCACTTTAAAAATCAATACTGCATTTTCTGTTTTACCTGCACCTATCGTTGAGCTGAAAAATTGAATATCATTTGAAGCAATTGATAACATAGGATAATATTCCTCTTTCCCTATCTCTAACTTATATGATATTCCAGAACGAATTAAATTAATCTTTTGATCTTTCTTTCCATTATTCTTAATTTTAAACTCTAGTATTACTAATTGTTTTTCAGGCTCTGCCCCTACATTAAAGACTACATCACTATACTCTCCACTATAACTAGCTTGCACTAGAAACTTTTTATAACTAACAGCTAAATTCTTATTCTGATAAATCTCTGATAGTTCACAATACGTTTCTTTTACTACTTCTGTTTTATCAGAACCTTCTGTCTTAGTCGTATTCTCTACCTTAGTCTCTTCTACTTTGGTATCTTCAACTTTTGTATTGTCTGTATTGTTAGTTGGTAATGTATCATTTGCTGTAGTCTCCTCAGCGGCCGCTCTTTGATAAGCATATACCAAACCACCAGTATAATTCTTGTCAAATTTCAAAACACTCCCTGCTATGTACTGTGCTACTACTGCATTATTATCCTCTTCCAGTGTCGTAGTACTTGAACATGCTGATAAAAGCATAATTGATAATGACATAATTGCAAGTAAACCAAATTTCTTCTTCATTACATTTCCTCCATCTCTATCTATTGTAAGCATATCATTATATTTAATTTCTCTCGTATTACAAAATCCCTATACGTATTATTATATAATATTATTAATATATTAACAAGTTATTAGACAAATTTCAATGTGCTGTTTTACCTATTTTTTCTTTTCCTTTTCTTTGTATATATACAAAATAAAAAAGACAATTCTTTCGCTTCTTATGTATTAACTATGTTTTTTAATCATAATACGTTAATAAATAAGAAGCTTAGATTGTCTTTTTCATTAAATATATTTATTACTACCTATATCTTTGTGTCTAACTCAAACCAGAATTCTACACCATTTTCATGATTGATAACACCACATTGCTTATTGTGAGAAGTCATAATTGCTTTAACAATAGACAAACCAATACCATTACCACCGTATTCTCTCGTTCTAGCTTTATCTACTTTATAAAACTTGATCCATATCTTATCAATGTCTTCTTCTGGTATTGGATCACCCGAATTAAATACAGAAACACGTATGCAATCTTGTCTTTGTTGCACTCTAATATCAATTACTTTATCATAGTCGAGATGATTCAAAGCATTACTAACATAGTTTGTCACTACCTCTTCTATCATATACTCATCTGCCCACACATCAATTGACTCATTTTCACTGAATAAAACCTTTGCTTCTTTCTTTTGCGCTAAAATGTTTGTTGAATTAATAACACCTTTAATAAGTGCTACAATATTAAATCGTTCAATATTCACTTGATTACTACCAAACTCAATTTGATTTAAACTAAGCAGACGTTTTACCATCTTATTCATCTTAGATGCTTCATCTACGATTACCTCACAATAGAAGTTACGACTCTCTTCATCGTCATTAATATTGTCCATTAAACCTTCTGCATATCCTTGAATCAATGCAATCGGCGTTTTCAACTCATGAGTAACATTAGA
>NZ_JAVBNS010000092.1:0-3410 GCF_031551385.1 Anaerosporobacter sp. | reverse complement strand
ACCTCCAATAACTTCATAATCAATGCCATTCTAGCATAAACACCATACTCTGCTTGTTTAAAATACACTGCTCTGTCATCATTATCAACTTCTGTCGCAATTTCGTTTACACGTGGTAGCGGATGCATTACTAGCATGTCCTTCTTTGCCAATTCCATTTTCTTCGCATCTAATATAAAACTATCTTTCAAACGAATATAATCTTCCTCATTGAAGAAACGCTCTTTTTGAACCCTCGTCATATATAGAATGTCTAGCTCTGGCATAACTTGTTCAAGCACTTTCACTTCTTTGTATTGAACATTATTCTCTTCAATTACTTCCTTACGAAGATACTCTGGAATTTTAAGTTCATCTGGTGAAATCAGTACAAAATTAATATTTTCATAGCGTACTAATGCGTTGATTAAGGAATGTACGGTTCTTCCGAATTTTAAGTCTCCGCAAAATCCCACTGTCAAATTATCAAGACGACCTTTTAGATTTTTAATAGTAAGCAAATCCGTTAATGTCTGTGTTGGGTGATTATGACCACCATCTCCTGCATTAATAACAGGGATACTTGAATAGTTCGCCGCTACTAATGGAGCACCTTCCTTCGGATGTCGCATTGCACAGATATCTGCATAACTTGAGATTACTCGTATCGTATCTGACACACTTTCACCTTTTGCAGCAGAGCTCGAATCGGCAGAAGAAAAACCAAGCACACTACCACCTAGATTCAGCATAGCAGCTTCGAAACTAAGTCTTGTTCGTGTACTTGGTTCATAAAATAACGTTGCAATTTTCTTGCCATTACAAACACTAGAATATTTCTTCGGCTTTTCAATAATTTCTTCGGCCAAAGTTAAGATTTCATCAAGTTCTGTTACAGATAAGTCAAGGGGACTAATTAAATGTTTCATGTGCACCTCCAAAAGAATATATAGTCAAACATTTCTTTACTCAACGATATATTGTACGTGATTCTTTTGGTTTTTTCAAGTGCTTTTTTCAATCCAATCATTAAAGTTACTTATAACAAGGACGATGGCATTAATTTAAACCTCGATGAAATTGGTATTATTGTCTTAATATAAGCGTTTCTCCAGTGCATCTACTATTGTTTCTAAAATCTTAATTCGAGCATAGTGTTTTGAATTTCCTTCCACTACAACCCAAGGGGCATATGTTGTTGATGTCTTAATAATCATCTCATCAACCGCTTTCTCATACTCATCCCATTTTTCGCGATTACGCCAATCCTCCTCTGTAATCTTCCACTGTTTCTCAGGATTTTCTTGTCTCGCTTTAAATCGTTTCTCCTGCTCCTCTTTATCGATATGCAACCAGAATTTAATGATTACTGCGCCAAAGTTGCTCAGATGCTCTTCCATCTCATTAATCTCATAGTACGCTCTATTCCATTCCTCTTCGCTACAAAATCCCTCTACTCTCTCAACAAGTACCCTGCCATACCAAGTTCGGTCATAGATTGCTAATTTTCCCGCCTTGGGAAATGTATTATAAAAGCGCCATAAATAATGATGCGCACGTTCAATATCATTCGGTGCACTGACCGGATTAACCTTATACCCTCTTGGATCAAGATTCATCGTAATTCTCTTAATTGCCCCACCCTTACCTGCTGCATCCCAACCCTCAAATGCTAAGATAACAGGGATTTTCTTCTGATACATGTCACTATGCAGCAAGGATAGTTTTTGTTCTAACTTTTGTAATTTTTTCTTATATTCCTCTTTGTCAATATCTTTTGCCAAATCAATACCTGCTAATACATGAGTCCTTACTTCTTCAATTGACTCCATTTCGTTTGGAACTGTAGCATTCGCAATCTCTTCATTCCCCATACGAGTAACTTGATTTTGCTCTTTTCCTTCTTCCTTACGTCTTTGTAATTCTTCTCCTAACCTTGCTACTACCATCTTCATAATCTTGACTTGCGCATATTTAAAATCCATTGCTTCAATAATTGTCCAAGGTGCATTCTTTGTATCCGTATTCTCAAGCATCTCGTTATTCATCTCAAGATACTCATTATAGTGTTCATTCTGTCTAAGGTCATATTTTTTCACACGCCACGCTGTTTCTTTTGACTGCATCAACTTATCAAAACGATTTTTTTGTTCCTGCTTTGTTATATACAAGAAGAATTTAATAATAATCATTCCATCATCAGTTAATAGCTTCTCGAAATTATTAATATCGTCAAATGCGCATTCTAATTCCTCTTTACTTGTAATCTGATCAATTCTATCATTCAGTACTCTTCGATACCAACTTCGTTCAAATAAAGTAATTCGTCCCTTTGCAGGTAGTTTGGAAAAGAAACGACACAAATACGGTCTCTTTGCTTCCTCCTCTGTAGGTCTTTGCGTTGAATACACATCAAACCCTCTTGGATCAAGTGGCAAAATCAACTGGTTAATCATACTTCCTTTTCCTGCCGCACCAAAACCTTCAAACAGAATTGTAATCGGAATCCCTTCCTCTTTACAAACTCGCTGTAGATAGGATAGCTTTGCTGACAGCTCCTCAACATTTTCCTTATACTCTTTTTTTTCTAACGTTTTATTCAAATCAATCTTCTCAAGCATTCTTACAACACGCTCCTTCCCGTATAGTAAAATCTTTTTAACAACTCCTTATCTAAAGGATTAACAAAATCGTCAGAACTATTCCTATGATAACTTTCGTGTTCTTTTTATTAAAACTCTTTTTATAAAATTAAAAAATGCCACTAATAACTAACTCTATACTTAGCTATGTAGTGACATTTTCTTTTTGGATTAAAAATATTTTTTATTACCCCAAAGGTTACTTCTCTTCAAATCTACATATTCATTATAAGCTTTCTCTAAAATCTGTTTCTCATTCGAAAACTTCAATAAATGATATGCTTCATGAAACTTATAGTACCCTGAGTCCATAAAATATTCTTCACGTTGTGGTTTACTATAATAACTATCTGACATCATCAAATACCAATGTACATCTTTCGACACCAAATCTGATGGTGTATTAAACGTATACTGACTTTTTCCAACATACTTAATGATATTCGTATCTACTCCAGTTTCTTCTTTTACTTCACGGATAGCAGTTTCTTTATACTCTTCGCCTTCTTCTACTGTTCCCTTCGGTAAAACCCAACCTTCATATTTGTTCTTATAGTTCTTATACAGTAATAATATCTTTCCTCTGAATATAACCACACCGCCACAGCTCGTTGCCTCAACCATCGCAATTCCTCCTGTAATATGGTGTGTGTTCTCCTAAAGATAGTATAACTCTTTTTATTGTGATTTTCAACCAAAAAATGTAGCGGTTCTTGGCAAATATTACGAATAATATTTATTTCCCTTAATTTTATTATCGATTAAAGTAAGTATCCATGATTTTTTTAA
>NZ_JAVBNS010000216.1:0-27866 GCF_031551385.1 Anaerosporobacter sp. | reverse complement strand
TCTAATTCTGCTTTCACCTGCTCCCACTTTGCCTTTGCTGTATTATATCGCAAAGCAGATGCCTCATATATCTTAGCAAAGGAATCTACATTCATCGCCTGTAATGCTTGCGTCACTCTTTGTTTCTTCGTTGCAAACATTTCTTTTTGACTCTCTAATTGTCTTAGTTCTTCCTCTAATTTTGCAAGTTTTTGATGATTCTCATTAATCTTCTCACCTTTTGCAATACTTTCTATATATCGTTTTTCTTCTTGTTCACATTCTTTAATACTTGCTTCTAACTGTTCTTCCTTTTTCTTCGAATCTGCTAGTCCTTCTTTTAAAAGAGCTTGGATTCTCTCATAATGATAAGATTGCGATGCAAGAAGTCCTGTTAATTCATCGTCTTCATCAAAACGATTATATTCAATCGTATTCACAATCTCGTCAAGACGATTATTCTGTTCCGTTAGTTCTCTCTGTAATCGTAGTGCCTTTTCTGTTAATGCTTTCTGTAGCTTCTCGTACTGATTCGTTTTGAATATATTTCTTAGGATTTCAACACGGTCTTTGGAACTTGCAACAAGTAGCTCCAAGAATTCCCCTTGTGCAATCATAGATATCTGCTTAAATTGAAGATATGTCATTCCAAGAAGCTCTTCTATCTTTCGATTTACTTCTGTTATTACAACAATAGGAGACTGGTCTTCAATATATAATTCCGCTACTTCTTGCGACAATGTCATTCCTTCCCCACGTTTTTTAGGTCGTTCATACTTAGGTGCACGATATACACGATAACTCTTTCCCTTATGCTCAAATAGCAATTCTACATAGGTATCTTCCGCTGGTGTAGCAAAATCACTTCTAAGTGAACCTTTCTCTCTTGTTTTGCCACTTACATCTCCATAAAGTGCAAATGATATTGCATCAAATACTGTTGTCTTTCCAGCACCAGTTGGTCCAGTTATTAAAAATAAACTTCCTTGATTAAATTTTGTAAAATCAACTACTGCTTTTTCCTTGTAAGAACCCCAAGCAGCTATCGTTACTTGCAACGGTCTCATACAATATCACCTCCAATCTCTTCTATCACTTCCTTCATGCAAGCTTCATATTCCTCTTCTAACGTTTCTCCTATAACACTTGCATAGAAATCTTTGAAATGTTCATAGATTGATTTATTCCTTGTATCTGTTACACTAACACTCTCTGCACTTTCTTTTCGCTCATTCTTCTCAAATGCAATCTGCATAATATTGGGATACACACTTCGAAGTTCCCCCATAGGGTCGAATAATTCCTGCTTATCAAGTAGGGTTACATGCAGATAATCATTCACATCTGCTAATGAATATATCTCTTCCTTCATAAGTTCCGCTAATGTTCCTTTGATTTTTCTCATATCATGAATTGGTGTAAGACTTCGTGTAGATAACGTTACTTCTCCCTTGTCTTTTAGCTCAATCACCGTTACACTCTTCTTATGAAATACTTCAGAAAATGAATATTTAATCGGCGAACCACTATATCGTACTGTATCTCTTCCCATTCGCTGCGCCCCATGAATATGTCCAAGTGCTACATAATCAAATGCTTCAAAAACATGGGCATCCACATTCTCTGCTCCACCTAGTAACAAATTCGCTTCCGACTCACTTTGCTCTGGTAGTTTTCCTGTATTCGTTACAAAATGATGGGTTATCAATAGATTACGGCATGTCGCATCTACATTTGATTCTTCGATTATTTTATGTACACCTTGCTCACATGTAACTATTGTTTCATCTTGATAGAGATGTCTTATAATTGCTGGCTTTGCAAATGGTAGCATATAGATATTCACTTTCCCATATGCATCCTCCATTACAATCGGTTGCATATTCCCTTGTATTCTACCTTCAATATGCAAGCCTTTCTCTTCGAGAATACTTTGTGCAAATCCTATTCTTTCCGGCGAATCATGATTTCCGCTTATCATAAATATCTGGATTCCCAGTTTTGTTGCCTCACTTAGAAATTGATCCAAAACAAGCACTGCTTCTGCAGATGGCACAGAACGGTCATAGATATCTCCTGCTAGAATCAGACCATCTGCTCCCTCTTCCTTCACGATGTTTAGTATTTGCCCCAATATCCTTTTTTGTTCCTCCAACATACTAAACTCATTAACCACTTTTCCAATATGAAGGTCTGCCGTATGAATAAACTTCATTGAATTTTTCTCCTTTCTGTTGAAGTACTTTTGTATATATTTCATGCAAAACTTTTTACATTTTCAAAGCGTATTCGTTAGTGCGCTATAACACAAAACACGCTACACACCTATGGACTTCTAAGTGTGTACGGTTAGATATCGAAATGTTACGGAAACGCCTTCGATTCGGCATCCTGCCTCAGCTCAGGCTGGCTCGGCGTCCTTGCCTCGCCTTCCTTGGTTTCACATGTACACACTAAGAAGTTCTATAGGTGTTTCGCTATCGTTTTTTAGTTATAGCGCACCAACGAATACGCAAGGATAGGTATCGAAGTTTTGCATATCTACGTTGTTGATACACAAGTACAAGATAGATGTTGGATGAAGAAAAATCTCAAGTGCTTAGTATCAACTTATTATAATCTTTGTTTTCTAATCTTTTTAAGATTCAATTATCAAGGTTTTGAATCCTAATTATCATACTACTAGATACCTATGAAATCCTAATTATCTTCTTCATTCTATCAGAGAAGAATTGAATTGATGGTCCAGCCGTTACTACTGCTACCAGTGTGATAACGCCTAATTTCCCCCCCATTAGATAGCCGATTACCACCATCAAGATATCAAAACATATCTTCGTTCTTCTAAAATTCCAGCCTAGCTTTTTGGCTATTGTCATTACGACTCCTGTGAATGGGTCTAGTCCGATATCTACGACAATGTATAGTGCTACTCCAAAATAGATTGCACCGCATCCGATTACTGCACCGATTACTCTTTGCATAAAACTGCCTTGGTTTATTAATGCATTATATATACTTGTCCCTATTGATACGAAGAAACCTAGTGGCAGTATATAAATGAATGTTCCGACATTGATATATCGTTTTCCGATTATAAACAAAATGATAATCATGGCTACATTTACTACATTTGATATTAGTCCTAATTTTTCTGATGGCATCCCCAGTGCATTTCGCATGCCATCGTATAAGATTCCAATTGAATCATTTCCAAACAACGTTCCTGCATTAAATGCAATTCCTAGTCCTACAAAGAATATTCCTATCACTGCAATTAAAACCTTTTTATAATATTTCATCCTTCTCCTCCTCTTCTAACTACTCGATATATGTAAGTAGTTCTGATGGATTTGTAATAATCACATCAGCATGATTTTGCTCTAATTCCTCTCGGTCACGAAATCCCCATAATACTCCCACTGTAAACATTCCTGTATTCTTACCTGTCTGCATGTCTACATTCGTATCCCCAACGTATAGACATTCTTCTGCTACTACAGCAAATTCTTCTAACATAATTCTTGCTCCACTTGGGTCTGGTTTCTTAGGTAATCCTTCTTTTTGTCCACACACACTATCAAAATAGTTTTCCCCGAAAAGTTCATTTATAACACTTATGGTTCTATCATGTGGCTTGTTGGATAGCACTCCTATCTTAATGCCTCTCGCCTTTAATTCATTAAGCATCGTAACAATTCCATCAAATGGTTTCACATTGTACATACAATACTCTTCAAACACTTCTTTATATTTTGCTTTTGCTTGTAAAAACAATTCTTTTGCTTGTTCCTCGTTATTACAAGCTGCCTTTAATGCACGCATAACTAATACATCTGCACCATCACCAGCATAGTAATTGTATTCTTCATCAGGTCTTTTCATAAGTCCTAGTGATTCTAACATCATATTTGCTGAATATGCAATTGATTCTAGTGTATCTGCTATTGTTCCATCTAAATCAAATATTGCTGCTTTCTTTTTCATATGTTATGTCTCCCTATCTCTTGAATATTATCGATAACTATTATCGTCTTAACTAGTTAATTTACTTTGTCCATAGTCGTTACATTTTCCCAGAATTCACTAACCACTGACTCAAACTTTGAATATGCCGTTACTTCATGTGGAAACCATTCTCTCGGAAACAGATTCTGATACTGTCGGTTCATAAATCGTTCATCTAGTAATACGATAACACCACAATCCTCTTGCGTACGAATTACACGTCCAGCAGATTGTAGCACCTTATTCATTCCATTGTATAGATATGCATAATCAAATCCATTTCCATTTTGTTCATCATAATACGAACGAAATAACTCTCTTTCATTACATACCATAGGAAGTCCAGTTCCTACAATAACCACTCCTATTAAGCGATTACTTCGCAAATCAATTCCTTCACTAAATATTCCTCCCATAACGCAAAGACCAATTCTTGTTTCCTCTGGATTTTCCACAAAGTCTTCAAGGAATTGTTCCTTCTCTCTTTCTGTCATAGCGTTATGCTGCAAGTCAAGCTGCGCTTTGAATTCTCCCATATGCATCTTCCCTTCCAGTATGCGTCCTACTTCATTCATCATTTGGTACGAAGGAAAGAATGCCATATAGTTTCCTACTTTCGCTTTCGACAACTCTATAATATACGATGCCATCTTCTCATATTCGCTTTGATTTCTTCTCGTATATTTTGTACTAACATCATTTCCAATAACAAGTAGTCGCTTATCTTTATCAAACGGAGATGGTGCATAAATCGCATAATCCTCTTCCGATCCTGCTAACTGATCTTTGTAGTAATGGATTGGTAATAATGTTGCAGAAAAGAAGATTGCACTTTTCCCTTTTGCAAGACATGCCGCTAGATTTTTTGCAGGATTCATGCATTGTAATCTTACTCGAAACCCTTCTCTTTCCTCATAATCGGTATAGATTACATAATTCTCATCGAGCAACTCATGCATATTCATAAAATGTCGAATCTGTAGATATAGTTCAAAAATAATATCCTGATTCTCAAAATTCTTCCACTCTGCCAAGAATTCCTCTATTTCTGTTAGTAATCGCATCAGATGTAAAGCAAGATCACCAACGTTCTCTATAACCTCAAACTCTTCACATTCCCTTTTTAATTTTAACATACTACTATTACATGCTTCTAATCGTTTTGTTAATTTCTTGCTATATCCTGCCGCTACCTTTTTCGCATCAAGGAAATGCTGTTTAAACAATTCTGCACTATACATCTCCCTAGCACGATCTACAAGATTATGTGCCTCATCTATTAGGAAGATATAATCATTCTTTGTTTCTCCTGCAAAGAATCTTCGCAAATATACATTTGGATCAAATACATAGTTGTAATCGCATATTACTGCATCTGACCAGCTTGTAACATCAAGACACATCTCATATGGGCATACACGATGCTTTGCGGCATATTCTAATAATAAGTCTCTCGTAATGGAATCTTCATGCGTAATCAAATCATATACAGCATCATTTACACGGTCAAAGTGCCCTTCTGCCCTTTCACATGCACCAGGGTTGCATTCCGTCTTTTCTAATATACAGAATTTATCCTTCGCTGTAATCGTCGTTACTTTAAGTTTCATTCCTTTCTCTTTCAAAAGTGCGAATGTATCTTCGGCGGCAGTTCGTGTAATTGTCTTAGCTGTCATATAGAATATCTTATTACTATATCCTTCTCCCATCGCCTTAACAGCAGGGTACACGGTTGAAATCGTCTTCCCAACCCCTGTTGGTGCTTCAATGTAGAGTTTTTTATCCCGAATAATCGTCTTATACACGCCTGTTACTAAATCACGCTGCCCTTCCCGATAAGGAAATGGAAACTCTATGCCTTTAATTGTATTATTACGCTCTTGTATCCAAGTACACTGCCATTCCATCCACTTTGCAAACTCTGATGTTAGCTTCTGAAACCATGTTTCTAAGTAAGAATAGGAATATGTTTCTTCAAAATATTTCATTTGCTCTGTTTCTATATTACAATATGACATTCTTACGCCAATTGAATCTAAGTTTTCATTCTTTGCTGTAATATACGCATAACACATCGCCTGTGCTAGATGTACTGGTGAAGCTTCCTTCAGAAAACTTAACTCCATATAGATTGCCTTGATTTCATCTATCATTACTATATTCTCATATAAATTATTCTCTTCATTCAATTTACTTGTATGGATTATTCCATCTGCACGTCCTTCCACACAAAGCGAGTACTCTTCATCCAAAGTAAATGCAGGTACAGTTATGCTCAGCGATACCTCTGCTTGATATTCACTTCCCATTCGTTTCTGAATCTTACGATGTAGGCGATTACCTTCTTGCATCGCATCAGCATCTCCTGATGCTGCCTGTGTATTATCAATATTGCCACTCCGTAAGATGAACTCAACAAGATTTCGTACAGAAACTTTAATAACATGACCAACAATCTTGTACATTCTGCAATTCCTTTCGTAACTATTATTTTAATAATAATTATAGTACATTTGTTCGCAACCTGCAATATTGCATTAAATCTACTCCAATGAAAAAAAGAAGAACTCTAACCGGAATTAGAATCCTTCTCTCTTTACATTTTTATCTTATAGATATCGAATTCTCGACTTATAGATACATTGTATAATCTTCATCATCATCGTCATATAGACCATTTTGATATCCACGTGTCCAATCGAGATTCTTTGCTCTTTTTTGCTTTTGTTGTGGCTTTGCCTGTTTCTCAGTTTTCTTACTTTCCTGTTTCTTCTGCATAGCCTTCTTCTCACGTTCTATACGCTTAATTGTCTCAAACTTATCTGGTTGTTGTTCTTTTTCCTTTGAGGGTGCATCTTTCATTCTTTGATCTCTGCTACCATAGCCTTTACCAGATCTACCTTCATTTCTGTCAGAATCGTAATCATTGTCTTTATTAAAACCACGATCTTTATTATATCCGCCTCTTGTGTCTTTGCCTCTATACCCATTATTATCTCTTTGATATCCGCCTTGACGATCAGAATATTCTCCTGGTTTCTTGTATGGTCTTGCTGGTCTATCGTCGCGATTGTTTGAATCCCCTTGTCTGTTATAAGGTCTTCCTTCTCTGTTAAATGGTTTGGCGTCTTTGTTATAAGGTCTTCCTTCCTTATTAAACGGACGATTCTCACGGTTTCCATTATAGGTTCTTCCTTCACCGTTGTTATCACGGTTTCCATTATAGGTTCTTCCCTCACCGTTGTTATCACGGTTTCCATTATAGGTTCTTGCACCGTTGTTATCACGATTTCCATTATAGGTTCTTCCTTCACCGCGATTATCACGGTTTCCGTTATAGGTTCTTCCCTCACCGCGATTGTCACGGTTTCCATTATAGGTTCTTCCCTCACCACGATTATCGTTATCTCGATTTACTGGCCTATAATTGTTGTTCCTCGTCTCGTTACTATGGTTTTCTCTTGGTCTGCTATCATTAGCATTGCTTGTAACCACTGAATGTTCTCCTCCTAAACTGTGAATGTTCAATAAAATAGGTATTCTCTCTGATACCTATTCGCAGTATAATATACCACTCTTAATTATTTTATGCTATTTTGCAATAAAGTCAATATGTTTTTACTGTTTTTTGCAATTAATTAAACCTTTTTATCGTATGTTTTCCAAAATAATACCTTGCTTTTTCTTATTCAATCTGATACATTCATAATAACGAGAAATATATTCTCAAATACAAAGAAATGAGGTATTTATAATGAGCGATGAACAACACGATATCAATTGCGATTGCGGTTGCAACGAAGAAGATCATTCAACAGTAACACTAACTCTTGACGATGGTACAGAGATAGAATGTTTGGTATTAACAATCTTCCCTGTTAATGGAAACGATTATATTGCATTGTTACCTATTGAAGAAGCAGATAACGATGATGAGGGTGAAGTTTTCTTATATCGTTTTAACCAATTAGAAAACGATGAAATCGAACTCCTTAATATCGAAAATGATGACGAATATGAAGCAGTTGCTGATGCATTTGATCAATTCCTTGACGACGCTGAGTTGGACGAAATGATTGGAGAAGACGAAGAAGAATAATTTTCTTTGTTTTAAAAAAGGCGTTCTATGATTTTTCCTTATCATAGAACGCCTTTTTTATATCTATTGAACTATCGCATCATCCACAATTTTCTTAATACTTGCTATATCATCATACACTAGATAAATTACATAGTTATTCTTCACAAAAACGAGACCTTCCTTTACTTCTTTTGATTGTTCTGGAAAAACCTCTTCTAGTGTTGTTTCTTGGTTTTTTTTCAATTCATCAAATGCAAGTTTAACTGTATTCACATCTCTATCTTCTTTTACTTTTGCTATAATGATACGATCCGCTTTATCATTTGAAGGATTCTCATAGTAAACTGCCTCTTCCATTATACTAGAATCAAGGTTCATCATCTCAAGAATTGCAGCACCATTCTCACTTAACAAATCCACTTCATTCCATGCAAGTTCGTCTTTAGATGATACATTCATATCCTGTGCAATTTGCTTTCCAATAGAATCCATTACATCTTGTGTTTTCACATCCACTTCCTTCGCCTTCTTACATGCAGCTAAAGAAAATATCATAACGATTATTAAAAATATAGAAACTTTCTTTTTCATATGTTCTCCTTATTTTGTTTTGGGAATATTTTCTCCAACTTCTAGTCTTTTATTCACATTCCCATCTTCATTTTTTTTACACTCTACATTCGTCTGCTCTTGCAGAATTTTTATCATTTGATTATAAAACTCTCTTTTTTCATCGTCATTTAACTCTTCAAACTTAACCACCTTGTCTGGAAAATATATATAATTTTCAAACTTTATTTTCCCCATTCACTCATTCCTCTATACGAAATGCCTTATCATAGTATATCAGCTTCCTTGCTATAATATTACGCACTGTAGTAATACCTACAGAACAATTACATAGTATATAGTATACTCTTCTATAGGGATTGATTCAATATGAATACTGCTGCAATCTATATTCGTGTTAGTACAGAAGAACAGTTAGACTACTCTCCTGACGCTCAAAAACGTCTCCTACTCACTTATGCGAAACATAATAATTTTCTTGTTCCGAAAGAATATGTCTTTATTGATGAAGGGATTTCTGGACGAAGAGCAGATAAACGACCTGCCTTCATGCAAATGATTCGTATGGCAAAGAAGAAACCTCGTCCCTTTGATGTTATTCTCGTTCATAAATTCGATCGTTTTAGTCGTTCAAGAGAAGACAGCATCTTATATAAGTCTTTACTTAAGAGAGAATGTGGAATACGCGTAATTAGTATTACAGAACATTTAGAAGATGATAAATTTTCCATTATCCTAGAGGCCATCTTAGAGGCTATGGCTGAATATTATTCCCTCAATTTATCTGACGAAGTCCTTAAAGGAATGACGGAGAAAGCCCTTCATGGAGGATACCAAGCTGCCCCTCCTCTTGGATATGAGATTCAACATGCAAAAGATATTCCTAAAATCAAAGAGGATGAAGCGCAAATCGTTCGTTCTATCTTCGATTCCTTCCTATCCTCTCACCTATCACCATATGAAATCGCAAGAAAACTAAATCTACATGGCTATGTAAGTAAACGTGGAAATCCGTTCGAGAAACGTACTGTTGAATATATTCTTAGAAATCCTTTCTATGCAGGATATATTCGCTTTCAACTAAAACGAGATTCCTCTACCTCTATTCTAACAAAAGGCGTTCATGAACCACTTATCACGGAAGATATGTACCAACTTGTTAAAAAACATTTTTCTAGCAAAACACCAAGGCAAAAGGAACACTCTATTGGCTGCAAACATTGGTTATCGGGAGTCGTCAAATGTAGTAACTGTGGTAGCTCCCTTCTTGTTTTTAAACGAGAACTTGCAAATCAAAATAAAACATACTATAATCTACAATGCTGCGGTTATCAGAAAGGACGTTGTCTTCACTCTCACCAACTAAGTGAGAAGAAGATGTTATCCACACTGCATGCCTCACTTATGGAAGTTTATCCACAAAATAGGAACACTTACCAACTATCTGTGCACACTATGCACACCTCTACAGAAAATATTACTCTCCAAAGAGAGAACATACATAAAGTATCTTCACGATTGCAACGTGCTAAGGATGCCTATCTCAGTGGAGTAGACACTCTTGAAGAATATACTTCAATCAAAACTATATTAACGAAAGAGCTTACATTTCTTGAATATAATTTAAACACGACTCTAAATTCTACTACCTCTAAATCTTCACCCCAAATCTACGATTCCCTTGCAGAGATACTACAATCTGAAACGGTATCGAATTCTGATAAACAACTCCTGCTATCGAATCTAATTCACCATATTGTATATGATAAGGAAAACGCTACCCTCCACTTCTTCTACTTCGCCCCTAATTACAATAAGGCTGAGCCAATGGGGCTCTAAATATCTTGGCGACCAAGGATATAGTGCAATTGAAATTATTCGTAATTACTATGGAGACAACATGTACATCAATAGCACAAATGAGATTTCTGGTGTTCCCTCTTCATGGCCTGGTTATGATCTTACTGTTGGAAGTAGCGGCGCAAAAGTAAAACAGATGCAAGAGCAATTAAATGTTATCTCTGGTAGCTATCCTTTAATACCAAAGATTGCTGCTGATGGTATCTTTGGCCCGAAAACCAGAGAAGCCGTAGAGGTATTTCAACGAATATTTGACCTTCCCGTTACAGGCGTTGTTGACTTTACAACATGGTATAAAATCTCTCAAATCTATGTCGGCGTATCAAGAATCGCCGAGCTTATCTAAGCTTGCATACTACTATTTCTTTGAATTAAAAAACACGACTCTTTTGAATATATCACCAAAAGAGCCGTGTTATATCATTATCTATTACCTTTTATCTACAGTGTCAAACGTATAGCCTTCCTCTTTCATTGTTTGAATAATGTTTTCTAACGATTGCACCGTCAACTTATTAAGCGAGGAGTCATGCATCAGTACGATCGGCTTCTTATGTTTTTTGAAATCTTTCAATACATTTCTTGTTATCGTCGCCTTTGTCGGATTACCAATAGAATCTTCCGCTGACACTTGCCAATCATAATATATAAAACCTCGCCTTTCCATCTCATCAATTACTTGTTCTCTTATTTTTTTCAAAAAAGAATTATAACTACCACCTGGAAACCTAAAAACAATTGGTTGGACTCCTGTAACCTCATACATCTTTGTATAAGCAAGATAAAAGTCATCTAAATAATCCTTCACAGATGCATAGATCTGTCTATAATTATGTGAATATGTATGTACGCCAACCACATGCCCTTCCTTTATCATCTCATTAACTAAATCATAATATTCTGGTGTTATCGAACTTGCTATCATAAAAAATGTAGCTTTTATATTGTATTTTTTAAGGATTTCTAATACTTTAGCTGTATTCTCACTTGGCCCATCATCAAATGTAAGGTAGGCTATTTTTTTTTCATTTTGCACGTTATCGTTTACCGGGAACCTAAACATATATTTTCGATAATCCAGTACATTCTCATCAATTACTGCTAATGGAATCTTCGCTTTGTTTTTTACGTACATATCTGGATATAATTCCATATATTCTTCTTTATAAGAAATCTCAACTACATTTTCTTTTCTCACGCTCTTTTCATGCTCTGTCTCCTGCTCAATCTTCTTCTCCTCTATCTCCGAGTCCTGCTCTGTTTCTGACTGTATTACCGGTTTAAATATATCGCCTTTAATCATCTTACCAAATAGGAATAACAATATTATAAGTAGTATAAGGATAATCCTTTTCTCTCCCATGTTTCTTACTTCCTTGGTAACTTCTTTACCTTTATTGTATGCATCGATAAGTTACATCATGAGTTCGTTTTCTTATATTTTTATTAAATATGACATTTGTTACTATTCAAATATTTCCACTCCATGCTATAATCTAATATAATTATTTAGGACTAGTCCTATTACTATGCAAATAAATCCCCCAACGGTCAAAATAAAGGAGAATCTCCATGAAATGGTTTAATAATCCGACTTCAATGGATGAAGTCAAAAAACAATATAAATCGCTGATACGTGTCTATCATCCTGACAACGGTGGCGACTTAGATAAGATGCAAGAAATAAATGCAGAATACAACGAACTATGTGATCGATTTGAAAAAGGCTATTCAAGTTACTCTGAACACTCATCTTATTCTCGATATAGTAACAACAGCTCCTATTCTTCACCAGATGAATTCAGCAACATCGTTCGTCCTGTTATTGAACAGGAGATGAATCGGACAGTCACTATTGTACTTAGAGCATTACAACTCTATCCTTCTATTCAAACTAAATATGATAAATTAATTGCTCACGAGCCTGCTCGCATCTATAGCGACCTTACTACCGTTCTTAAAGTAGCTTACGAAGAGATGCAAAGAACTCCTGTAGCCGCTCATGCGAATTACCAGTTCATTAATCTTATGAGCGAACTTGAAAGTATTCGACGCACTACTAGACAGACTTATGAATCTGCTTGCAGACAATATAGTCATGATTTAACTGTGGAACTTAATGATCTTTACCGTGCTGTCGGCAGTACAATTAAAGATCAGATTTTTGCTGCCAAACAATCTGATGGTTTCTCTTCTGGTGGCAATCGTGGCTTCTACGGCTCTGGCTATAATTCCAGTGCTCCTCATAAAAATGATGGTTGTAATGATTGCTGTCAATGTTTAACTTTCATGATATGTTGCGATTGCATGAATTGCTGTTAATGGAGGGATTAAATGATTGGATATCTGAAACCTAAGGTAGATGACCTTCGTGTTTATGAATACAAACAATATCGTTCCTTTTACTGTGGTGTGTGCGTTGAACTAAAGAAACAGCAAGGGGAGTTGCCAAGATTACTTCTTAGTAATGATATGGCGTTCTTCGCTATCCTACTCTCTTCCCTTGCTGATACACAAACTACAGAAACTACGCACCGCTGCTCCCTTCATGTCTATCAGAAGAAACCGATTCGGCTAAATAACTATACAAGATTTATGGCTGACATGAACATTTTATTTGCCTATGGAAAGATACAGGATAACTTACATGATGAAGGTAGTATGAAAGCAAGAACTAGCAGTCTTATCTATCATAAGAATTACAAACGCATCTGCATGGAGTATCCAAGCGAAACGCAATGCTTCGAACAGTATATGAATACGCTTCATGAAATGGAGTCTGCGAATTGTACCGATTACATTGCACTTGGCAAATTGTTTGGACAAACACTCTGTGATGTATTCAAACAAGTGCTTACTGTGCAGGAAGATTTAATTAACAAATTACTATTTGCTATTGGGCAATGGGTATATTGTATCGATGCGTTAGATGATTTGGATGAGGATAGTAAAAAGAATGCTTTCAATCCTATGCTTTGTGCTTATCAGCAAGATAAAATCACCCTTATAGCGGAAGTAGAACAATATCTGAATTCCTTACTGCTTGAAATTGTTTATCTCTATACTGAGTTGGATATTGTTGATTATAAAGGGATTATTTTTAATCTCTTATGCATCTCTATAAGAGAGAAGACGGATGCTATCCTGAAGAAATATCGTGTGGATTTATAGAAAAATGCTTTTTATCGGGCTGTGCACTCAGGAGGCGGAAGCCTATAAACTTCATTCAGACGCTCATTGGTCGCCTTTGTGTGCGAACATTACGGATAAATCCAGGAAAGCAATAGGAGGATGGAAAATGGAATACATGGGTAATGCTGATTGGTGGAACAAAAGATTTCATGAAAGAAGTTTAAGTCTTATGATTCATGATAAGAAGTTAGAAGAGGATGGGAGTAGATTTCACTCTGGAGGACGTGTATTAGATCTTGCATGTGGGGATGGAAGAAACTCTATTTATCTTGCGGAACAAGGATATCTGGTTGATGCGATTGATTTTAGTGCAGAAGCACTGTCAAGATTAAAGTACTTTGCCGATGAACTAAAGTTGCAGATTGAGACTTTGTTAGTGGATTTAACCTTGGAACAACCATTTGATCATATGAAGGAATATGATTTGATTATTATAAATCATTATAGACTAAATAAAACATGCTATCGTGATTTATCCAGTCATATGAAAGAACGTGGGGTATTATGGGTAAATGGCTTTCGAGAAGTACCGATTGACAATCCTCGTATCACAGATAAGGATTTATTAACAGAGGAAGATTTTGAGCATTTAGTTAATTTTACGCTGGACGATAAGGAAATGTATGATGAGGGAAACCACAAAATGGTACGATATATTTGGCGTAAACAAAGTGTTTGATAGCTTTAAAACCATAAATAGAACAGATTTCAAATATAAAAAAGGAGTATTAAAATATGCTGAATCAGAATTCCTCCAAACATGATAGTTCTTCGCATGATAATGCTTTGCGTAGTAACGCTTTTACCCCAAAAGCAATCAGCCTTTGTGGTATTTTCCTTGTATTTACACTCGTTTTCTTATTCCTCGCTGGAAGTATTACGAATATTCAGATGGTTTCCTACTGTTTAAGTTCTATCTTTATTATTATTGTCTTAGAAGAAAGCAATCTTCGTGTTGGCATCGCTTTTTATGTTGCCTCCTCACTTCTTGCTCTACTTGTACTGCCAAACAAACTTGCCATCGTACCATACATACTCTTTTTTGGACACTATGGACTTTGGTATTACTGGTATACTAAGACGAAGAAGAAATACCTTGTGCATATCATAAATTATATTGTTGCCAACATCGGTATCTTTACAACTTATTTTACCTGTAAGGAACTGTTTGTTACCTTGAAAATACCAGCTCTTATCCTGTTTGTACCGATTGTTGAGGTTTTTATCTTCTTGTTTGATCATATGTATGGACGATGCTTGTTTTATTATAGGAGGGATATTCGTTCGAAGATTTCGTAGAATATTAAAGAAAATCAAAATAGTTATAACGTTTTTGAGGAAGCAACTGTTCGGATTTTCCGAACAGTTGCTTCCCCATTATTTATATTACAAATCAAGCTTAGCTTTTTCTCTTAACAAAAGCCAATTACACCTATTGAATTACTGTTTTTCCACCCATATATGGTTGTAATGCTTTTGGTATACTTACTGTTCCATCTGCATTTAAGTTGTTTTCTAAAAATGCAATTAGCATTCTAGGAGGAGCTACCACTGTGTTGTTTAATGTATGAGCAAAGTATTTTCCTTTTTCTCCAACAACACGAATCTTTAGACGACGAGCCTGTGCATCACCTAGGTTTGAACAGCTACCAACTTCGAAGTATTTTTGTTGTCTTGGTGACCATGCTTCAACGTCGATAGATTTTACTTTAAGGTCTGCTAAATCTCCTGAACAGCATTCAATTGTTCTAACTGGAATATCAAGTGTACGGAATAGATCAACTGTGTTTTTCCATAATGTCTCGAACCACTCTGCACTGTCTTCTGGGTTACATACAACAATCATCTCTTGTTTTTCAAATTGGTGAATACGGTATACTCCACGTTCTTCAATACCATGTGCACCTTTTTCTTTTCTAAAACATGGTGAATAACTTGTTAACGTTTGTGGTAATGATGTTTCTTGATTGATTGTATCGATAAACTTACCAATCATTGAATGCTCACTTGTACCAATAAGGTATAAATCTTCTCCTTCGATTTTGTACATCATCGCATCCATTTCAGCAAAACTCATTACGCCAGTAACAACGTCGCTACGAATCATATAAGGTGGAATACAATAAGTAAATCCACGATCAATCATAAAATCTCTCGCATAAGAAATAATTGCTGAATGTAAACGAGCAATATCTCCCATAAGATAATAGAATCCATTACCAGCTACTTTACGAGCACTGTCAAGATCAAGACCATTGAATTTTTCCATAATCTCTGCATGGTATGGAACTTCAAAATCTGGAACTACTGCTTCACCAAAACGTTCGATTTCAACATTTTCACTATCATCTTTACCGATTGGAACAGTTGGGTCGATGATATTAGGAATTGTCATCATAATTGTAGTAATCTTTTCTTCCAATTCCGTTTCTTTTTGCTCTAACTCTGCAAGGCGTTCTGAACTAGCAGTAACTTTTTTCTTCATTTCTTCTGCTTCTTCTTTTTTACCTTGTGCCATTAATCCACCGATTTGTTTTGATATAGCATTTCTGTCTGCACGAAGTGTATCTGCTTCTTGTTTTGCTGTTCTACTTTCAAGGTCAAGTGCAATTACTTCATCTACTAAAGGTAATTTGCTATCTTGGAATTTGTTCTTAATATTTTGTTTTACGACTTCTGGATTTTCTCTTACAAATCTTAAATCTAACATGTTGATTCCTCCGTAATTTGGTATTTTAGTTTGTGAATATAGAAAGCAAGTGCCTAGTCCTGACAAAACGATTTTTAATTCATAGTTTTACGCTTCTGTAAATTAAAAAAACCTTCCATCCCATATCTAACGATATGGGACGAAAGGTATCCGTGTTGCCACCCAAATTGCTGATTTCTCAGCCACTTCATTGTACGATAAAGGGTACGAACCTTTCAGCTCATCACTGACAACTCCGAAAGTGGAAAGATTATGCCTTTCACCGATTCGCACCAACCATCGGCTCTCTGAAGAAATTCATTCATCGTAGCTTTCATCATCGCTATTTTTTCTTATTCACGTTAGTGTGTTGTATATAACACATTTTGTAATTATTATATACAGAAACTTGTGAAATTACAAGGGGTGTTTTGCATTTGTTGAATTATGCTCCGTTTACCAGTAGAAATATGTATGGTCTACTTCAATATTTAATAAATTATATGGGAATTCAATTTGCCCTTCTCTACTTTTTATATATGCTTCATCTTCAAGTCTTCCAAACAATTATTAACCCAACTTTCCCTCCAGAAAAACCCATGAAAACATTTGATTTCTCAAGTAAAATAAATTCTTAAATTGGTATATTGACATAAAATAGCACCTAATCTTTGGTATAATAAATTCACCACAAAAATACAAACCAAAGGAAAAGGTGCTGAACTTATGATATACCAAAATGACAAAAAAGAAATCTGGCTTTCTTGATAGCCTCTCCTATCGGCTTAAAATCGAAGTCAAAATGATTCTTCCTTTCGTCCATTAGCTCACCACCTATACTCTGAAAATCTTACCCTCATATTTTACAGAGATATAGATTCCAATTAAACGATTGAAACCTCTTGTAATGAGAGATTTTGTATCTCATAAAAGGAGAAGAAAAATCCCGTTCGCAAGTGTTTGTAAACTTATCACTAGGAGGATTGACAATGGGGCAAAAATTAAATATAATATAAATCAAATTATATAAATAAGTTTCTGTAATTTGGAGGAGATTAAATGGCAAGAAAAACACAAATTTCTAAAGAAGTCATTTTGGAAGCAGCGTTGAAAATGCTTATCCGTGATGGGTACTCAGCCATCAATATCAAAACATTATCAAAAGAGATTGGCTGCTCTACACAGCCCTTAGTATGGCATTTCGAAAATATGGAGGGGCTTCGAAAAGCCTTATCTGAATATGCTCTAAATTATGCAAATAGAAAAATGTGTCCCTCTGCTGAAAATGCGGTAGCCGCTTTTGAACAGGTAGGAAGATCTTTTATTCATATTGCTGTCAGTACGCCTAACCTCTTCCGTTTCCTTTATCTTGAAGGATATTCTGGTTCTCCAGCAGATAACTTTGACGCATTAATTTTGGACGAGGATAATGCAGCACTAATTAAAAGAATTTCAAAGGAATTTTCTATTTCAGAGGAAAATGCAGGTCGCTACCTGCAAAACACCATTATCTACACGCATGGAATCGCTACCCTCGCCGCAACAGGCGTTATCAATGTGTCTGAGAAAGAAATGATGCAATTAGTAAATTGTGCGGCTGACGCCTTTCTTGTTCAAGAGGGTGTTCCTCTCGAAAAAATACCATGCGAGGAGGAAACTCAAAAATGAAAGCCAGACATATCATTTTACTGACAGCAATGGCTGTTGAACTTATATTGTTTTTGTATTGTATGTTACGAAAATCCAATCATGTTCCCGCAGGATATATTTGTGCAGTACTGTCACTTATTCTTTTGATATGCACGGGCTGGCTTTTGCTGTTTCCAAAAGTAACGTCGATTGAAACTACGGGTGAATACCAGATAAAACGTGAGGATTCCTTTTATACAGATACCTCAAGACTTGAAACTTATGCTGATGATGGGAGTTATCGTGAATTACCTGTTTCTTTTTGGTATCCTGCACAATACCAAGAAACTCAGAGCTGTCCTTTGGTAGTGTTTTCCCATGGGAGCTTTGGAATGAAAGACAGCAACACAACTCTTTATCGTGAGCTTGCAAGCCACGGATATGTGGTCTGCTCTATCGACCATACATACCAGTGCTTTTCCACAAAACTTTCAAACGGCAAAACAATTCGGCTTAGCGGAGAGTTTATGAAAGAAATTGCTGCGGACAGCCCACAGGATAAACCAGAGCAATCCTTACCGCATTTTGAAAAATGGATGAATATCCGCACAGGAGATATAAACTTTGTATTGGATACTGTTATAGAAAAGGTATCCGAGGAAAGTAGCGAACTATCCGTATATGATTTGATTGATGCTTCCCGTATTTGTGTTATGGGGCATTCTTTAGGCGGTTCAGCTTCTCTCGGCGTTGGCAGACAGAGGGGCGATATTGCGGCAATTATTTCCTTAGAATCTCCATTCCTCTGCGATATTCAGGGGGTAGATACTGACGGTAATTTTATCTTTGAGCAATCAGTGTATCCTGTACCCGTTTTGAGTGTTTATTCTGATGCGTCTTGGGCACATTTGAAGGAATGGAGACAATATGAAGAAAATGCACGATTATTGGATATAGAATCTGATGATATTGAGAATGTCTACCTTTCGGGCATTGGTCACTTTTCATTGACAGATTTATCCCTATCCTCTCCATTCTTAACATTTGTTTTTGATGGTTTCAAAACGAATTATGCACCACAAGAAACGCTAAAAAAGATAAATGAGATTTGTCTTGAGTTTTTAGATAAACATTTGAAATGAGGTGTTCTTATAGAAAAAGTGAAAATGTTGTCGCATAAGTGGCGCTTTACGGTAGCAAAAAGTATTACGTTGGCTTTTTAGAAACACAAAAAAAGCTAAAGCCTCAGAAAACTCCATTTCTGAGGCTTCACTACCTGTCTCCGTTAAGCATCTCCATTGGATAAATGGTATGAAACTTCTCAAGATACCCTCCGTATAATACCTTAATATCCTCTTCTCTCTCTAACTTTTTGTACAGCTCTAGTTCAAACAACTCTCTTATCAATTTCATTCCATATACTTCTATAATCGTCTTGTGCGCCTTTTGCATACTTCATCTTCATTTTCTAATGTTCCTTATATCCCCAACGATAGATTCTGTTTTTTTGCTTTTTTCCAGCCCCCTGCTTCTTAATTCCCTTCTGTAGTAAGTTTTCTATAACCTTTAAAAACGCCGCTCTATGTACTTGCTTTGTTTTCTTATAGTCAGCAAGAAATATATTCATACTGTCTTTAAACTGTTCTTCGAGCTACTATATATATTGACATTTTGCATCATTTGCATTACAATCAATAATACAAACAATGCAAAATAATATACGTAAGATAACAAGCTACCAAACTCATCCTACAGCAAAGGAGGTCTAATATGCTTCTATCACTAGATTTTTCAAGCGATACTCCTATCTATCAGCAGATTCGAAACCAAATAATTATCGCTATATCAAATGGTCAACTGCTTCCTGGAGACCAGCTTCCTACAATACGAAACCTTGCCGATCAGTCGGGAATTAATATGATGACAGTCAGCAAGGCATATCAATTATTAAAGCAGGAAGGGTATATTACTGCAGATCGAAGAAATGGTGCGAAAGTTGCACAAAGAAACCCTTCTTCTGGCGAGATACCTTGTACTCTACATAATGAACTGCAATTAGTCGTATCACAGTTTCGATTACAAGGAGTAAGCGAAGAATGTTTTCTAACCCTATGTAAAGAACTTTATAATAAGGAGGTTTAAACCATGTTTATAAAAATCTTTCTTTTTGTATTCAGTTATCCACTTCTTCCAATTATGTATTTTATAATGAAGAACGAATTAGATTCACACAAGAATATTATTATTGGAGTAACACTGCCTCACGAACAGCTTCGCAATCCTGATGTTGTTAAGATTGTCGCAAAGACAAAGAAATCAATGAAGAGAATCACCCTTGTGCTTGCTCTCATTCCGCTTATCTCTTTCTTTATAAACTATGAATCCATTACTTTTGCGCTATATCTTACTTGGCTGACTGTTGCATGCTTTATATACTTTATTCCATTTGCTAAGGCGAATATAAAACTGCACAACTTAAAAAAAGAACATGGCTGGCATGTCGATGAAGAAGATACCACGGTAATTGACCTCAAAGTTTCATTGGAAGAACCTAATCCGTTGAAGAAATATTGGTTTCTACCAGCCCTTGTATTAACCCTTATACCCATTATTATTGATTTATGCACAAAGATAGGCAAAGAGGATTTTTTGTTTTCCCTCCTTACAACTGCATCAATTGGATTTGTAACATTCTTATGCCCTATATTCTTTCATATTTCCTATAGGGGCAAACAGGAAATCGTAAGTCGTGATTCCTTAAAAAATCAAACACTTACGAGAATTCGACGATACAATTGGGGAAAATGTTGGATTGCTACTGCCTACACCAATGCCATCTATACCATTTTGTTTTGGCTGTATATTAATCATCATATAGAAAATATTATTGTTTTCTTGACGATTACCTTATTCTATACGTTATTCGTCCTATGGTGGGTATTACGTGCCGACTTTAAAGTTCGTTTGGCACAACGTCAATTTTCAATACAAACTGATGAATCCTTTACTGTTGATGAAGACATTTATTGGCCATATGGATTATGCTACTACAATCCCAACGATAAACATCTCTTAGTTCATAACAGAGTTGGCATGGCAACTGACATTAATCTTGCTAAACCCATAGGAAAAGTTATCATGATACTTGTAGCATTAATGCTACTACTTATTCCGATATCTGGAGTTGGAATGATTCTAAGCCAATTTTCACAAATCGAACTTACTCTTGATGAAGATAGTATCACTGGCAAACACTTATATGACACATATGATGTTACATTCAACGAGATTCAAAGCATTGAAACATGGGATACCTTACCTGATACTTCAAAAGAAAATGGAACTGGATTTAGTAATCTGTTAAAGGGTCGCTTTAGTATCGCTGGCAATGGAACCTGCACTGTTTGCCTTAATCCAGAGAACCATCTGTATATTGTAATTACGAAAGTAGATGGAAAGAAATGTGTCTTCAGTGGTGCAACCGATGAAGATACCGTAGACATATATAATAAACTGCTTGAGCAAATACGGTAATTATTTTAAAAAAGATAACTTTTCCAAGCAAGATAAATTTCCAAACAAGATGGCTATTTTAAATACAATGTAAAGTTACCGTATGCGCATAAAATTCTCTATAAAATACAATAAGGCTATCATAAAATGCAATCCCCTAACCTTGCAGTTAGAACACATTTCATGATAGCCTTATTTTTTAATATCATTTTCTTCAAATGTTTTTTCTTATAGTATCTTTAATTATCTTTCAGAAATTTCAGAATATCGTTTATTCAAAACTTCTACCTTATTCCTCTGCCTATTAACTCGAAGCTTTCGATAACTGCTGTGTAATCTCTCCGATTTTATCAAGTTCAGCTGAACAATTGCTAATCGCACCATTTTGAACACTAATGTTTTCTGCGATACTGGTAACCATCGCATCATTTTCTTCTGAACAGGCAACTAATGATTCAATTTCTCCATTAATTAATTCAAAATTATCCCTTATCTCATTAATTAACTGATACTCATCTTGAAGCACATCTTTCGCTATATTAGCATTTGAATCAATGTTACGTAGTAGCTTCATTAAATCATCCATCTTATCTACACCAACTTTAGCAGCTCCTGCTCCCGCTGTAATTCTTTCTGATACAACATTCACAGTACCAGCTAACTTAGTTATAATGTTGTAGATATTATTTGATGCTTTTGCACTTTCTTCTGATAACGAACGAATCTCTCCTGCTACTACTGCAAATCCTTTTCCGTGCTCGCCTGCTCTAGCAGCTTCTATAGAAGCATTCAGCGATAACAGATTTGTTTGTGTCGCAATGGAATTAATCTCATCTAATATACTACTAATCTTACTCATCTCATCTAGCAGTACATCTGTTGCCTCTTGTGCCGATCCAACCGTTCTTCCCATATCATCAAGAGAAGACTTCACATCATCTGCACCTTCGTTTCCTTCTTTTACTGCCGATGTAACCTCTTTGAATTTTTGATCTAGCTTATTTGCTAATTCATAATTCTTATCAACATTAACAACTACATCACCAATCTTATCATTTACAGTAATTACAGCTTGTGTCATACCACTGATTGCCTCTCGCATCTGATCTGTTGACATATGTACGTTATCTGCTTCTCTCGCCATTACACGTACTTCACCTGCTGTATGCTCCAAAGAATTGACAAGGTTTATAGCAATCCCTGCTGATGCTTCTCTATTCTTTGATAAATCCTGTAACATCTGGTTTGAATCGTTAACCATATCTTCACCACGTTTTGTTGCTAAATAGATAACATATCCAGCAACAACAAATAATGCTGCCTTTGAAATTGCTCCTAATGCTGTCGCTCCTGCTGGTCCTTCAATAGCTTCAGGCATAATAGCACCTAATACGATTAGAAACACTCCCATTGGAACAAAATAAAACTTTACAATTTTGCAACTAAAGTATGATGCTGCCATTGCCAATACTACATATAATGCAATATTAGCAGTAGAGCTTCCACCAATCAAAACAGAATATACCATACTACAGACAGATACTTCTAATGATACACTAATTGCCTTTATCTCTAATGATATTTTACTAAAATAAATTCCTACTGCTAATACCAATCCCAGCATCAAGCAAACGATAGATACTAATGATGTCTGAGAAATCTTATATTTCATAACTGTCATCAAAATAAGTAAAATTACGCATACTCCGATTATCATTACATTTCGTTTGAGTAACTTCTCCATCCGATATCTCCCCCCTATTGGCTTTTATTTTAGTTTATCACAATTTTTAGATTTTGCAATATTTTCTTACTTTGATGCTTCTTCTGTCAATTGATGTGTAATTTGCTCTAATTTACTAATTTCATCGGAACAAGTGTCAATTGCTTTATTCTGAACATCAATATTTTCAGATATACTTGTGATCATCGCATCATTTTCTTCTGAAGTTGTAACTAGAGTCTCTATTTCCCCGTTAATAATATCGAAATTTTGTTTTATTCCATTTATTAATTGATATTCTTCTAATACAACACCTTCTGCTACATTTGCACTTTGTTCAATGTTTTCTAGTAACTTCATTAAACCGTCCATCTTGCCTACACCAGCTTTAGCCGCATCTGCTCCTGCCGTAATACGATCAGACACTGTCTCAACTGTACTTGCTAATTTCATAAGAATATTATGAATATTATTTGATGCCTTTGCACTCTCTTCTGATAGGGAACGAATTTCATTGGCAACAACGGCAAAGCCTCGTCCATGCTCTCCAGCTCTTGCTGCTTCAATCGATGCATTTAATGATAATAAGTTTGTCTGAGATGCTATGGAATTAATTTCATCTAATATACTTGTAATTCTTCCCATCTCTTCCAATAAGATTGATGTTGCTTCACTAGCAGAACCAACTGTTTTTCCCATATCATCTAATGATGTTTTAACACTTATAGCTCCGTTGTTTCCTTCTTTCACTGCATTTGTTACTTCTTTAAATCTTTGATCTAATTCATTGGCAAGATCATAGTTTTTATCTACCGCGATTACTGTATCACCAATCTTTTCACTAACTGTTATAACAGCTTGTGTCATATTACCAATTGCTTCCTGCATCTGTGCCGCAGACATACTCACATTATCTGCTTGCTTAGACATTGTATGCACTTCTTCCGCTGTTTGCTCTAATGAATTACCAAGACCAATTGCTGTCTGTGTTGTAAGTTCTCTGTTTTTTGAAATTGCATCAAGCATCTCTACAGATTTATAGTACATATCTTCTCCACGTTTTGTAGCTAGATAGATAACAACACTTGCCACTCCAAATAATACAGCCTTTGAAATCGCGCCTAAAATTGTTGCACCCTCTGGTCCTTCAATCGTTACAGGCATTACAGCCGCCATAATTACTAGTATTACTGTTGCTGGTATTGCAAAACGTTTAATTATGACACAACTAAAATATGAAGATGCGATTGCAAGCAATACATAGATTGATACTGCTGCTGTGGAACTTCCTTTTACTGAAATTGTATATAATACTACGCATAAAAACGTTACCCCTAACATAACAATTGCTTTTTTTTCTACATCTAATTTTGAAAAATAATTAACTAAATTCAATATACAACCAAGTCCCAGACAGCCTACTGCAATTAAACTTTCCTTTGATGTTCCGTACTTAGATATTGTCATTACAAGTAGTAAAATTATACTAATTACAACAATCATTAAATTTCTCTTTAGTATTTTCTTCATATCGCTTCCTCCTTTAAAAATAAGTTCTTTTAATTCCATTATAGAAATATTTTATACATTTTTCAACTACTATTATTTTCAATCTCAATCCTATTATTTTTACAAACCTTGCTTTGATGCTCTGTATCTTTTAATAATTTAATAAATATGCTAAAATTGTATTACTTAACTTCCAATAACTCACCAATATAACAGAAAGGCACCAACTATGTTCTATGAAATTGCTCAAAAATATATGAATGCACTAACAAATTTCGTACCATATGCTACCACTTCCAAAACAAAGAAATGGAATGACTTTGATTCCACTTGGAAAAGCTCTGCCATAGAAGCAAGTCGTACCTTTAAATCCTTTTCCTTTCCTTCGTTACCAGCCACTCTGTTTTTAGATTATACACGTATTGGCAATCGTTCCAATTATGAAGATATCTACTTTTTGAAACGTCGTGCACTGAATGCCTTAGTATTAGCGGAATGCGTATCAAATACTGGTGAATTCTTGGGAACATGAGATATATCGTATCTTAGTTACTCCGAAAGAGAATTGCTTTGAATTAAGGATTGCAACATAAATAAAACGAGCTGTTTTCAAGTTTGATAACAGCTCGTTTTATTTATTCAATATGTTCCTTTATTTGTTTTTTTATCATGATACAATTAGTACTCAGAAAGATATTCATATACCTCTCGTTCTGTTGTAAGTTGTAATGCTTTCTCTGCAATCTCCTTTGCTTTCTCCATTGAAACCTCTGAAATAGCCTTCCTCGTTGCCAGAATAGAGGAAGAACCAACACTGAATTCATCTAAACCAAATGCAAGAAGTAATGGTATTAGCCGTGCATCACTTGCAGCTTCTCCACACATTCCTACCATAATTCCCTGTTCCTTTGCCGCTTGTATGATAGTTTTAATACTACGCAAAACCGCTGGTTGATATACGGAATATAAGTTTGCTACTTTCGCATTACCACGATCAACAGCCATCGTATATTGCGTTAAATCATTTGTTCCGATACTGAAGAAATCTGCTTCTTTTGCTAATAAATCTGCTATCATACATGCTGCTGGCGTTTCAATCATGACGCCTACTTGAATTTTTGAATTGTAGGCTATGCCTTCTGCATCTAGTTCGGTCATATATTTTCTAACCAACTCTTTCACAGAACGAATTTCTTCTACGCAAGTAACTAATGGAAGCATAATTCTAATATCTCCGAATGCACTTGCACGAAGCAGAGCACGTAATTGAGCACGATATATCTCTGAATTATCTAAACAATAACGGATTGCTCGATAGCCTAAGAATGGGTTATCTTCCTTTTGTATTTTAAGATAAGGAATTTCTTTATCTCCACCAATATCCAAAGTACGGATAATGATTGGTTTTCCATTCATTATAGTAGTCGCTTCTTTATAGGCTTCAAATTGCTCTTCCTCAGAAGGTAATGATGACTTATCCATAAATAGAAACTCTGTACGAAATAATCCTACTCCTTCTCCACCAGAATCAATGACTGCCTGAGCTTCCTTTGGAGTACCGATGTTACCAAATAATTCGACTGCTACACCATCTGCTGTTTTTGTTTGCATATTTTGAAATGCAATTAAGTTTTTCTTTTCTTGCTTGTATTTCCTTTGTTTCTCTTCATATTCTTCTAATTGTTCGCTTGAAGGATCTATAATTACAATTCCTTTTTCTCCATCTATTATGGCTTGTTGCGTATCCTTCAAATTAGAAATACAATTTTCTACACTTAACACTGCTGGTATTTCTAATGCTCTAGCAAGAATTGCAGAATGCGAAGTTACTCCACCCACTTCTGTAATAATACCAACTACATTCTCCTTGACAATTCCCGCTGTCATTGATGGAGTCAAATCACGAGCTAGCAATATCGTTTCTGCTGGAACTTTACTAATATCTACATCTTGAATTCCAAGTAATTGTTTTAGGAAACGTATCTTAATATCATGGATATCACTTGCACGTTGTCTCATCATCTCGTCTTCAATTGCAGAAAACATCTGTATAAAGGAATCACATACTTCTTCCATTGCCTGCTCTGCGCATTTTCCAGATTTAATAGCGGTTTCCACTTCTGTTTTCAAAGCAGGGTCAGATGCAATCATCACTTGACCTTCTATTATTTCAGCCTCTTTATCACCAATTCGGGCTCTAACATCTTCTGCAACACGCATTGTATTTTCTGTGAAAATCTCTAATTCTCTTTCAAAACGCTCTAATTCCCCCTCTACATCTATTGCCTTGCCTTTGTCATATTCAATTACGGATTCTTTCAGTAAAACAATATGACCAATTCCAATTCCAATTGATGCTGCGATACCATGATACATAGCTACACCTCCCAACTAATAGGATTTACTCACCAAATCCATTGTCATATAACTCATCAAACTTAGCTAATGCTGCTTCCTCATCTGCACCATTACACTGTACTTCAATTTCTGTACCACATTTAATGCAAGCTGCCATTACATTCATAATACTTTTTGCATTGATTGTTGCTCCATTCACTAAAATGCTGATATCCGAATTAAATTTTATCATTTCTTTTGTCACTACCCCAGCTGGTCTCATATGAAGACCTTGTGCGTTTTTGATTGTATATTTTTTGTTTACCATAATTATCTCTCCTTTATTTTTACTATATTTAATATTCCTTATTATTTACTAATTGGTTTCTTCCATAATGATAAGATTAACATTCCTATTACAGAACCTGCTACTAATGCTATCACATAACCGAATACATTTCCTACTACCGGAAATACAAAGATGCCTCCATGTGGTGCTCGAAGTGTACATCCCATTGCCATTGATATTCCTCCTGCTACTGCTGAACCAATAATACAAGAAGGAATTACATGTAGTGGGTCTGCTGCCGCATAAGGAATTGCACCTTCTGAGATAAAACACAATCCCATGATATAGTTTACAACACCTGATTTTCTATCCTTTTCTGTCCATTTACTCTTGAAGAATGTTGTAGATAATGCGATAACTAAAGGAGGAATCATTCCACCAATCATAACTGCTGCCATAATATCATAGTTGCCCGTAGAAATCGCTG
>NZ_JAVBNS010000009.1:0-169050 GCF_031551385.1 Anaerosporobacter sp. | reverse complement strand
CCAAGGGTGATTTTCTAATAAAGAGATAAAACGTTGACCTACCATACCTGTTGCTCCAAGAATACCTACTCTTAATTTATTACTCATTTTATGAACCCTCCATCTTACTGTACTGACATATTCAATCATAACCCGACATCTCTGTCTTTCTGTTACGTACATTTGTCTTTTCTAATAAGTATAGTACACTGTTTTGAATAAAAATGCAACCGTTTTTTATATTCTACTTTTTTTTCGTTACTTTGTTGAATTGTCTATTTAGTTTTTAATTTTATTTGGTGATAATTTTTTGCTTTTCAAACTTTTCTATAATAAAGGCAAAAAGAAGGCTACACACCAGCGGATCAAACCAACTAGTACATAGCCTACTTATATCATACATATTTAATCTGCAACTTGCAGACGATCTTCTTTTAAAAACTGCATAATTACTTTTACACTAATCCCCGTTACATTCGCAACTTCGAAAGCACTAGTATTTGCATGAGATTGCACATATTCTTTTACAATGCGATAGTCATCTTTATCCTTATCTTCGCATTCCGTACATACATTTGAAATTCCTCGACACAAAGTCAGTAGTTTACGGCATCTTCTACAAGTTCTTATCTCTGGAAAATTATTATTTGATGATGGAAAACTCATCAAAGCCACCCCTTTCCTTACATATCTACTATAATATTTATATTTTCAACTCTTCGCTCTATAAGATGTCACCTTCCTTGGTCTATATGTTAATATTATGCAACGATTTTTAAAGTTTTTCAATTCAACAAATTTCCTATTTCGTACACTTTTTTAATATTTTTATATTCGCATAGGCAGTAAATAACGCATAATTATTAATTTAGTTACTAAATTAATGCATTTATATTGAAAAGGCAGTTTCTTTCTGCTATTATAGGTCTGCTCATAGAATATGATAGGAGGTTTTCGAACACTATGTCGTCAAAGATAAATTGTCTCATCGCTCAATCTGGAGGACCAACTACGGCCATTAATTCCAGTCTTGCAGGTGTGATTCACGAAGCTATACAATCAACAACAATTAATAAGATATATGGTTCTTTAAATGGTATACAAGGAGTTTTAAAAGACGACCTTTTTGACTTAACAGAAACTTTTCATATAGATTCTAATAATCTATCAACTCTCGTTCATACGCCATCTATGTTTCTTGGCTCTTGTAGATATAAATTGTCTGATCCACTTGTTAATGATTCCGATTATCATACTATCTTTCAACAATTTACCAATTATAATATAAAATATTTCTTCTATATCGGTGGAAATGACTCCATGGATACTGTTAATAAACTTTCTGCCTTTGCCGTAGAACATCATATTGATGTTCATGTTATTGGAATTCCAAAAACAATTGATAATGACCTTGCTTGTATTGACCATACACCAGGCTTTGGCTCTGCTGCCAAATATATTGCATCTTCCATTCTTGAAATTGCACATGATGCCTATATATACGATACGAAAAGCGTGTCTATCGTAGAAATCATGGGAAGAAATGCTGGTTGGCTAACGGCTGCTTCTGCACTTGCAAGAACTACATATAATGAAGCTCCACACTTAATTTATCTACCAGAAGCTCCATTCTCTACTGCTTCATTTGTAAGTGATGTCCGTACACAATTAGAGAAACGTAATCATGTAATTATTGCCGTATCAGAGGGAATCAAAGATCCTGCTGGCATGTATATATCCGCTAATTCAACTGGTACAGATCAATTTGGACACGTTATGCTAAGCGGAACTGGAAAGTACCTCGAAAACCTTATTAAGAATACAATCGGCTGTAAAGTCCGTTCTATTGAATTAAATGTACTTCAACGTTGTGCTTCCCATATTTCCTCACAAACAGACCTTGATGAAGCATATGAACTCGGTAAAAATGCTTTCCGCCTTGCGACTCAGGGAGAAACAGCAAAAATGGTTACATTAACTCGTACAAGCAATGCTCCATACACAGTTACTTATGATAGTACAGATGTATCGAATGTAGCTAACGTAGAAAAATGCATTCCTCGTGAATGGATTAATGAAGCTGGAAATGACATTACACAGGAATTAATCGATTATATCTATCCGTTAATTCAAGGTGAAGTTCCAATCACTTATCAAAATGGAATTCCAAGTTATCTTTCTGTAGAACATCTATTCCGCAGATAACTATAAGAATGGCTATAGAAAAAACAGACACCATTAACCGTTTTTTCTATAGCCATTCTCTTTTTTAACTATTCAAGACTACATCCTTCAAGCTACTTTTATTAAGTTTTCACATCTATAAAAACGACTATTCAATCATTCCTTTATATCGAATCATTAATGCTTCTAAATCCTCTAAACTTGCTATTTCATTCACTGTATTACGTAACTTCGCTGATTTCGGATACCCTGTTGTATACCATGCAACATGTTTGCGCATCTCACGAATGCCTACATATTCCCCTTTAAATTGAATCTGTAGCTTTGCATGTCTCATTATCATCTCTATTACTTCATTTACATGTGGTTTTTCCGGAATAATTCCAGTCGCAAAATATTCTTTGATTTGGGAGAATAGCCAAGGATTCCCTTGAATCCCTCTTCCTATCATAATTCCATCACAACCTGTTTCCTCTGTGATGCGTTTCGCATCTTCTACCGTCACTACATCGCCATTTCCAATAACAGGTATCGAAACAGCCTCTTTTACTTGTCTGATTACATCCCAGTTCGCCTTACCGCTGTAGTACTGTGCTCTTGTACGTCCATGAACAGCAATAGCTGCTGCACCATTTTGTTCAATAATCTTAGCAATCTCAACTGCATTGATACATGTTTCATCGAATCCTATTCTGATTTTTGCTGTTAAGGGTTTCTGAATTGCACGTGATACTTTATATACAATCTCACCAACTAATTTAGGATCTTTTAATAAAGCAGACCCTTCTCCATTGTTTACAACTTTCGGTACAGGACAGCCCATATTAATATCCAAGATATCAAAATTACGATGCTCAATTCGTTTTGCCATCTCACTTAATATATCTGCATCTGCTCCAAACAGTTGAAGTGCTACTGGACGTTCCTTTTCTTCTATTTCAAGAAGTACCTCTGTATTCTTATTGTTATACATAATTCCCTTGGCGCTTACCATCTCTGTATAGATTAAGTCTGCCCCTTGTTCCTTACACAACAGACGAAATGGCAGGTCTGTTACCCCTGCCATTGGCCCTACTATTAAATTTCCACCTATATTAACACTTCCGATTTGTAAATTCATAACACGTTCTATGCCTTTCTAAATAGCCCTAGTTTCTCTTACCTTTACATTTCTCATAAATCAATCGAAGCCCATTCATTGTAAGAGCGGAGTCATATATCTGAATTTCATCCGTTGCATCAGCAATAATCTTGCCTAATCCACCAGTTGCAACTACTTTAATATCTGGAATTCCTATCTCTTCTTTCATCTTCTTAATGATATATTCCGTCTGTCCGATATAGCCATATACAAGGCCTGCTTGCATACTTGTTATCGTATCTTTTGCCAAGATAGAATCTGGCTTTTTAATTTCAACTTCAGGAAGAGCTGCTGTATCTGACCATAATGCATTCGCACAGATGCGAATTCCCGGACATGTTAGACCTGCTACAAAAGAACCATCTTCTAAGATTAAATCATATGTAGTAGCTGTACCAAAATCAATTACAATTAATGGTCCACCATATGTTTCATATGCTGCCACTAAATCTACAATTCGATCCGAACCTACTTCTCTTGGATTTGCTATAGCAATCTTAATTCCTGTCTTTGTACCTGCTCCAACAATAATCGGAGTTACATCTAGATATTTAATAATACCATTCTTAAATGAATGCATAAGATTAGGCACAACAGAAGATACAATAACAGCCTCAATATCCTCTGGTTTAAGTCCTCTCGTAAGCAGTAAGTCTCGTATAAATATTCCGTATTCATCAGAAGTTCGAGCAATCTTTGTCGTCATTCGAAACGTTCCAAGCAATTCCTTCTCTTCAAATATACCCAGTGTTATATTCGTATTTCCTATATCTACTACAAGTAACATATCTTCTATCCTTCCTATAGCTCGTAATCAACACAAGCACGACTTATTCTTACATCTCCAATAAATTCTCCAACTCTTAAATGTTCTGGATGCACCGCATAGCGATTTAAGTCCTCAATGGAATCAAAATCACAAGTAAGACATAACGTATAATTTGTATCTGCTGCTTCCGAAGCATTAATTCCAACTTCCATACGTCGAATGAAATCCAATTTTTGTGTTAATTCTAATAACAAATCTTTTGCAATAACTGCATTTTCAATAGCCGTCTTGCCTTTTGCCTCTTTTGCAAATTCAAACATTACAATATGTCTAATCATGTTTATTCTTCCTTTCTAACCCTCATTATCTAGTAATTCCGAAACATCTTCATTCAAGAAAAATACTTTATAGTAAAGCTCTAGTGATTCTAGCAATTCTTCTTTTGTTCTTTGTAATTCTTTGATTTTAAGCACACTACCAATTTCATCAAATAGTAAATCGCCTTCGTCTGATTCAACATGGAAGACTAGTGTTCCATCTTCTTCAAATTGAAGTGTTAGAATACCGCCTATATCCTCTGTGTATAATACACACATAATTTGAAGCTCTTCCTTTATTCCGTCTGGTAAAGCTTTAAAATCTTCATTTAAATAATATTTTTGCTCATATGCACTTGATGCACATAAGATAACGTTATCTTGATACATAATTTCTCCCATTGGATATCTGTTTTTATCGCAACTACTTCGTTGCGAAACTATTTTATATCAACTCCGCCAAAAATACAAGCTCCATTTACATAAATTGTTGGCACATTCGCAGTATTCATAAAAGCGTTATCCTTTTTGTTATCCACACCGCCAAAAATTGCTGTACAATTTGTCACTACTCTTACATTTGATGGCACGAAGATGTCGATTCCTCCAAAGATTGCTGTTACATCAATAATTACGTCTTTATCAATAACTGCATTTCTAAGATTAATCTCAATTCCTCCAAATACTGCTGTAACTGCAACGCCTCCAAAGTATAAACCATTATAATTTAGATTTTTTGCCGAAAAAATTGCATTCACATTAGTATCATGAATTGTATTATAAGATTGGCTGCCACTATTTGTATTGCCATTATTGTTTGTATTTCCATTATTGTTTGTATTAAAATTTGTATTATAGTTTGAGTTATTGCTGTCTGAATACGAATTCGTATTCATATTGCTTGTATTATTCGAGTCATATGTGTATGTGTAAGAACTCTCTGGATTACTATTATTCTGAAAATCCTCTATATGCTTGCCTCTTCTACTTTCATCAAAAACTAGTTTTAAACCAATAATAACAAAGACACATGCAACAATTAGTTTTCCAATCATATTCCAAGCAATACGGTTCTGTGCTCCTAACAATAACATAACACCGATTGCAAGACCAATCGCACTTCCTGTTCTATTGCCTTTTTCGCAAATACCAACTGCACATGGAATAATAATAAATAATGTCCACCATCCATCAAAGAAAATGTCAAAATTCAGTCCAAACGCCTTCGCACCGATTAGCACACCTAGTGCTATAATAATTAAACCCCATATAAATCCTGTCGCATTACGCTTCATACTTTGCCTCCTATTCTCACATCCCTACGTTCGGAATGTCCATTGCTCTTTAAGGTTAATCGCTAATTTCTTGTAAGTGTGCACCTTACCTCTTACCCTTAATATACTTCATTCCTCTTCATTGTGCAATGGATATAGCGTAAGAAAACAAAGTCGTGACAATTGTCATGTGATGTTACTGTTCACTCCCAAGCCTTGCACCACGCTGCAAGGCTATGGGCTAATAACTTAAAATAGCCAAGAATCCAGCCCCTTCGCCGAAGGCGAACTTTAAATGGGCTGGATTCCGTTACTGTGAACGTTTTGTGTGAACAGTAACCATGTGACAATTGTTATATGGTTTTAAGCCTAGAATGACGCTAGTAATTTGGAGTTCCAATTGGCATTGCCATCCTACCTACGTATAGGAATATAATCCCCTAACAGATACCTCACCTGCATACACTTCCACAAGTTCAGCATTATCTTTTTCAACAAGTAGATGCCCTTTATCTGTAATTCCTCTCGCAATACCTGTATAGGAGTTTTCCTCCGCCAAAATCCTTACCTCACGGTCTTTATTAATTAAAGCATTCGAATACATCTCATTTAATTCGCTTAAATCATGTGTTTTTAGAAATTGCTCGTAATATCGCTCCAGATGTTCCATTGTCTTAGCAATCAGTTGTGCACGACTAATTGACTTTCCTGATTCTAATAACAACGATGTTGCTTTATCACTTATCTCCTCAGGAAAATCCTTTGCACTTACATTAATACCAATTCCTACAACAATATAATTGATGTAATCCACCTCTGCGCTTAATTCCGTTAAAATGCCACATACTTTCTTTTTATTAACAACAATATCATTCGGCCATTTTATTTTTGATTCTAAACCCGTCAACTCCACAATTGCATCATTTACTGCTAATGCTGCTACTAATGTTAACATAGAGGCATATATTGGCTTCATCTGTGGCTTTAAGATCACTGTCATAAACACCCCTGTTCCACTTGGCGATTCCCAACCACGTCCTCTCCTGCCTTTGCCTTGATTCTGCTTATCTGAAACAACCAACGTTCCTTCTTCTTTTCCTTCATCCGCTAATTGCTTCGCTACCGTATTCGTAGAAGTTACTTCATCATAGCAATAAACCTGTCTTCCTATATAACGTGTCTGCAACTTACTAAGAATCGCTTCGTTTGTCACTGCGTCTGGCTGACTGAGCAATCGATATCCTTTGTTCGATACGGAATCAATTTGATATCCTTCGTCTTTTAAACGATTCACCACTTTCCATACCGCGGTTCTGGAAACATTAAGCTGCTCGCATAATTGCTGACCTGATACATAAGTATCACTACTACTTAATATTGTTAATATCTTTGTCTTCATACCCGCTCTCTTCTTTCTAATATTCGTATATTTCTCAACTTATGCCAATGCCAAACGTAGATAGTATATGCCAAATATAAATATAGCAAACCCTACCATTCCAAAGAAAATCCCCATTGCTTTTTGACCATTTACTTTATATTTTCGATAGCCATTACTTAGGTTCATAATGCCTGCTACAACCATTAATGCTGACATTAATCCATAACTTGATGGTTCCAACATAACTAATATAAATAATACGATAACTGCAACACCTAAAATCATATTAATTAAATCTGGCAGAAGTTTGTTGTCCGTAATAATCTTATTCCACTTCATTGTACCCTCCATAGTTTTAAAGTGTTACTGTTTACACAGTAACTTTAAAGCTGCTACACTACGCTTTCAAAAAATATCTTTGAAAAACCAGTATAACAGCTTTACTATTTTATATTCTTATGCTTCTTTTTCCTCTTCAGCGATACGATCTTCCATTGTCTTATATGGTTTGTGCTTTGCAACACTCTTATATCCCGGACGGATAATCTTACCATCATTGATAATTTCTTCAAGACGATGCGCAGACCAACCTGCTATACGTGCTATTGCAAAAATAGGTGTATATAATTCCATTGGTAAATCAAGCATTCTATATACAAATCCACTATAGAAGTCTACGTTAGCACTAACTCCCTTGTAGATTCTTCTTTCCTTCGCAATAACTTCTGGTGCTAATCTCTCTACCATACTATATAAAGCGTATTCTTTTTGTAGACCTTTCTCATCTGAAAGATTCTTAACAAATCCCCTCAAGATATCTGCACGAGGATCCGAGATGGAATATACTGCATGACCCATTCCATAGATTAATCCTGCATTATCAAATGCTTTCTTGTTCAATAAATCAACTAAGTACTGGCGTACTGCCTCTTCATCTTCCCAATCTTTGATTGTCTCTTTCATGTCTTCAAACATCTTAATTACTTTGATGTTCGCTCCACCATGTCTAGGACCTTTTAATGAACCAAGGGAAGCTGCAATCGCAGAATACGTATCTGTTCCTGATGAAGTAACAACATGATCTGTAAATGTTGAATTATTACCGCCACCATGCTCAGCATGTAATACTAACGCAATATCAAGTATTTTTGCTTCTAGTTCAGAAAACTTACTGTCTGGACGTAAGATATATAATATGTTCTCCGCAGTCGATAACTCTTGCTGCGGTGAGTGAATAAACAAACTATTTCCATCATGATAATGACTATATGCTTGATATCCATATACAGATAGCATTGGGAATAACGCTATCAATTGAAGACATTGTCTTAATACATTCTCAACAGATGTATCATCTGCCATTTCATCATAAGAATATAGAGTTAATACACTTCTTGCTAAAGTATTCATCATATCCTTACTTGGAGCTTTCATAATAATGTCTCTAACAAAGTTTGTTGGTAACTCTTCTCTATATTTTGCTAATAAAGCATTCAGATTATTCAGTTGTTCCTTACTTGGCAACGCACCAAATAGTAACAGATATATTGTTTCTTCAAATCCAAATCGCTTCTCTGTAATAAACCCATTAACAAGGTCTTGCACATTAACACCTTGGTAATACAGTTTACCTTCACAAGGGACCAAATCACTATCCACAATAGTATAGGATACGATTTCTGAAATCTCTGTCAATCCTGTTAGCACACCCTTACCGCTAACATCACGAAGACCTCTTTTTACTTCATATTTTCCATATAATTCTGGATCTATTTTGCTGTTTTTTTTGCATAATTCGGCTAATTCCTTTACCTCTTTTGCAATTTCAGCGTACTCAAATTGTTTCATAGTTCCTTCTCCTTTCAAAATGGGTGACGGTTTTACCGAAATTAATTTCACGAATTTTAAATGCGAAGTCATTCCTATAAAGCTCGATTGTTACTAGTATAGCATAAATATCTCTATTTGTATGTCATTTTCATGACATTTTTATGAAAACTTAATAATTATTTATTCAATAATAAAAGACTCTTATCACGAAATCAATATGATTTCTCCGTAAGAGTCTTATATAAACTGATACACGGATTGCTACGCATTTTATACTCTCGCAATCCTTGTATCATAATTATTCACCTAATGTAGCTACCATAACTGCTTTAATCGTATGCATACGATTCTCTGCTTCGTCAAATATTACTTCAGCAAATTCTTCAAATAATTCTTCTGTTACTTCTTTGCCTTTTACTGCTGGTAGGCAGTGTAAGAAGACTGTCGAATCTTTCTTTGTCTTCGCAAGTAAGTTATGATTTACTTGGTATGGTGAAAGCATTGCGATACGTTCTGCCGCTTTGTCTTCTTCACCCATAGAGCACCATACATCTGTATAGATTGCATCTGCACCTTCTACTGCATTCAAATCATCTGTAACTTCGATTACAGAACCAGCTTCTTTTGCATATTCGTTACAAGTGTTCACCAATGTATCTTCTGGCCATAATTCTTTCGGTGCAAGAATTACGAAATTAATTCCTAATTTAGAAGAACCAATCATTAAACTGTTTGCCATATTGTTTCTTCCATCACCTACATATACTAATTTTAATCCTTTTAAATGTCCAAATTGCTCTTTTAATGTTAGGAAATCTGCTAAGATTTGTGTTGGATGATATTCATCTGTAAGGCCATTCCATACAGGTACACCACTATACTTTGCTAATTTCTCTACGGTATCTTGTTTGAATCCACGGAATTCAATACCATCAAACATTCTACCAAGTACACGAGCTGTATCTTCTACACTTTCTTTATGTCCAAGTTGAATGTCATCTTTTCCAAGATATTCTGGGTGTCCACCTTCATCAACACAGCCAATTGTAAATGAACATCTTGTTCTCGTGGAAGGTTTCTCAAATATTAATGCAATATTCTTACCCTTTAAGCTATTACCTGTAATACCATTCTTTTTCTTTGCTTTTAAATCTGCTGCTAAATCAATAAAATATGTAATCTCTTCTGGTGTAAAATCTTTCAATGTTAAAAAACTACGTCCTTTTAAATTCATCTCTGTTCACGTTCCCCTTTCAATGGTTGTTTATAATTATTCATTTCAGATATATTTTCGTTGCATATATACAATCGCATTGCATATTTATTCATACTTCAATAGTATACCTTAATCGCTTCTCTGTCAATAGATTTCTAATTACTTATCGAATTGTTACATCAATACGGCCTGAACCAGCCTTTAATTGCAATTGTCTATCCATTTCTATCTCGCTCTTATAATTTTTACTATATTCCTTGCCATTTATAGAGACATCTTCACCATCTATTTTAAATGAATAATCTTCCATATCTCCTTCTATATTCAATTCAATCTTTCCACTACCACAAGTAAATTTAGATGTACCTGTTAATTCTCCCTTTAGATAAATCTTCCCTGAACCAGTCTGTCCTGCTATATTCATTAATTTAACATTCTTAGCTTCTAAACGTCCTGAGCCAATCTCTACTGTAGCATTTCTAGCCTCCAAGCTCTTACAGTTCACATCTCCTGATCCAATTTCCATACTTAACTTGTCGCATTCCGTATAACCAAATTGTATGTCTCCTGATCCTACTGATGTTTCCATGGTATTTGCTGATAATTCCTTTATATTAATGTCTCCTGATCCCACTTGAATCGTAAATGAGTCTACTTGTATCTTGTCCATCGATATTGTTCCTGAACCCGTTACTATCTTACATTCTTTTGCTGACAATACAGAAACCATCTGAACTTCCTTGCTTCCATTTTTAATGGAAATTTTATCAAACTCTATATTACTTGGAATTGTTATCGTTATTAGTGGTGGAAAATCAAAATTATCAAAGTCATATACACTAAATTTGCCTTTTATAGATTTTACAAATAGTGTCTCCCCTTTTTGTTCGAACGTATACGTGTCTTTTTTTAGACTCTCTCCTTCTACACAAAAAGCCTCACCTTCCACTATCTTCACTTCCACATTATCACTTTCAATATATAAACTCGTTATGTCTCCTGTTGGTTCAAATGTATAATCATATCTCTCATCTTCATCTGCCATTAAAATAAGTATTCCTATAATAACAATACATATCATAAGTATTTTTCGCGTACGTGGACTAATCTCCATATTGCCTTCTTCCTCCCCTAGAATAGTGATAGGTTCATTATACAAGACTTCTACTTGATTTTCCAGTAATTATATATTTATTTCATTCGGGGTGTATTATGTGGGGATTAAATGTTTGTAAAACATAACAAAGCACCTACAGAATTTTCTTCCATTGGTGCTTTGCTATATTTCTTACTTGTCATTGTAATGATAACGACATGCCTTCCCTCTACCCCAATGACTTCAAACCATCTCTATAGCTCAGCATCTCTTCCTCTGTAAATGTCTCCATAATCTGCTCAATCTCACTAATTACATATTCTCGTTCTTTCGGTAGATACGCAGCAATCGGATAAAAATTTGAATTAGAATTAGCAAATAAATGCATCCTTATCTTTAGGTTCTGAATAAAAACCTGCAATTCTTTCAGACGCTCGTGTTCTCCTGCTGGAATAAATATCCCCTCTTGCGCCATAGTATATAGCTTTGTATCTGAAAATAATGTCAGTGCATCAATAGAGATAAAGTAGGGATTAAGTTGACTGAAAAGTCTAGCGCTATTTATTGCATTACGATATCCATTGTTTTTTCCAGCCAATCCTGTCATATATACAAAGTAATATTCAATATTCGCTTCCTCTAACTTCCTACACTGTTCTAAAATGTCATAAGATGTATAACCTTTTCCTGCTAACGCAAGAGTAGTATCATCTCCACTTTCAACTCCGATACTAAGTCCATTCACTCCCATCGCTCGTAACTTCTTTAACTGCCATACATCTTTATTCTTAATGTCCCGAATGCTTGCAAACATCGCAATATGCTGGCATTTGATTAAATAGTCTCTCACTGTCAAAACATAAGGTTTTAACGTTTCATAACTTAGAGCAAACGGATTCGCTCCTGTCAAAAACAACCTCCTTGCATTTGGTTGAAGAGATTTTATTTCTTGTAAATCCACTTCGAATTTTTCAAGTGTTGTCAAACCAAATGCTTCCTGCTTATACAGACTGCAGAAATTACACTTATTCCATGTGCAGCCACTTGTCAATTCAATAATACATGAATCCGCTTCATAAGGAGGTCTCCATGTTCTTCCTGTGAAATGCATAATAATCCCCCTTATAAATGCGGAAGGTTCTTACGATAATTTCGAAGCTCCCTCTCACTCATACCTGCTATTATCTCATCTAATATTGACAGCAATTTCTCTTTGTCCCTTGGTAAATAACCTTGAAGCTGTATCGCATTTGATGCCCCTAATGCTGCAAATTCCGTCTCATTTTGCAAACTCTCAACAAGCATTCTAAGCTCTTGATATTTCTCAAGCTCCCCTGCTTCTTTCCATGTTCCTTTCTTAATCTCTTGCAAAAGTTCAGAATCAGGATAAATTGTCAGCATATTCGCTCCTACCATCTTAGGTTGCAACTGATTACAGATTTCTGCTGTTCTCTTAGCTCCCTGCTCTCCCTTTCCCGCTCCTGAAATACTTGTCAAATAGAACAATTTATATTGTATATTAGCCTGCTCCAATCGCTTACACTGTTCAAGAATATCCTCAGACTGATAACCTTTATTCATAAAACTAAGTGCTTCATCATCACAAGTCTCCATTCCAATCGTCAATCCATCGTATCCTATCGCTTGCAAAGACTTCAACTCTTCATCTGTCTTCAATGTAATATCCGTAATTCTTGCAAAGCACCCTATTGTCTGATTCTCTGGAAAATACCGTTTTATCAGTTTTCCAATAGACAGTAACCTCTCATATTGCAACACAAAAGGATTCGCTCCCGTTAAAAAAGTTCGTTTTACTTTATAATTTTCCCACAATTCATATTGCCCTTTTGCTTCCTGCAAATCTTGTTCAATATCCTCTAATGGTGACATACGAAATCGAAATGGTAAGTCATTATATAGTGTGCAAAACTTACATTTATGATGTGTACACCCTGCTGTTACTTCCAAAAGTAATGAAGATGCCTCATAAGGTGGCCTCCAAATCGTACCTGTATAATGCATATCTTAATTCTCCTTTCGTAGGAGGTAGAACTGATTTCATTCTTGCCTTTGACATCACTCTTTTATGAATACACATGCAACTTTCAATCCGTCCACCGCTCCAAATTTATAAAATTAAGATACTTTATATAGTTTCACTTCTCAAGTACTGTCTTTTTTTAGTAATAGTATCATTTTTGATACTAAGTACGAATAATAACCGTATCTTGTTTTTTTATTTCATGCACGATATACTTACACTGAGGTGATACAAATGGCTAATAATAAATTTAACGATGAAACCTTTGTCGCACGCTGCGTGCCTATGAATAAGTTACAATCTGTCATCGGTGGCAAATGGAAAATATTAATTCTATGGTATATAACTTTTTATAAAGTACAACGTTTCGGAGAACTTATGCGCCGACTTGACGGTATTACACAATCTACATTAACGAAACAGCTAAGAGAATTAGAATCTGATGGTTTTATACATAGAGAAATCTATAAGGAAATCCCTCCGAAAGTAGAGTATTCCCTTACCGAGTTCGGGGAGAGTTTTATTCCTGTTTTACAGACTATGATGACTTGGAGCGAGACCTATCTTTGCCCTGATTATCAGAATCCCTATAGATAGAAAACACCTTGAGACAATAGCTTCTAAGGCATTATCTCAAGGTGCTTACTATTTTACTTTATTCAATACCATATATGTATTCCTATAAAACGGCATCTTCAGCATACTAGTATTCCATAATTTTTTAAACTCTGAATTTTCTACTCTTCTATTGTAATATTTTTCATCGCAATCAACAAACTCTTCCAATGGCTTCCCTGTATTTGTATCCCAATATTAACATTTATTATATCTATGATTGTTTATTTTTTAATTTCTTTAGAAACCTCATTTTTGATTTTTTTACCAGTTTCATCTCTTATCTCGACATGGCAATCTGTATGCGATATTCCCTCGTACTCTCCTTCAATTTTACCAATCCATTTATCCAAAAGCAAATTCCCTTTTTTATCCTTAAACGTATAGGTACAGTCTTCGATAGTATAGGGCACAGTTACTTTACATTTTTTTGATATAAAGTGAACTGTACATTTTGAATATGGCTTAACTACCGGAGCAACATCTACAGAAAATGAACGTTTATTTTCACTTGAGGATGTCGTTCCGTTCAACTCTGTATTAGTTTTTACATGTTCATACTCGTAGCCGCCACTGACTTCTCCACTAAAAAAAGAGTCTTTTCCACCCATCTTTACTTTAAAACCAATTTTAGCCGTATGTTTATTACTACTAGATTTAGTAGTAGAATGTGTCCACGAATTTGTCTCACTTAATTCAACTGTCTGCTGTACCCTCATAGTTGCTTCTACATCCCTATCATTATCACAAATAGTCGAATAACTTTCTTGAGTACCCATTTCTACCACATCTATTTTACTTTCATCATATTGAACTAACGTTCCATCAGAATTTTTCACATCTATTGCTAAGCTGTTTTTTGATGTCCATATGACATTTCCTCGTTTTTTATCATTATCGTAAAGCTCCACCTCACCTTCATCATTGATACCAAGGGAGAATGGTGGCTTTAGCTTCTCTAAAAAACCCGCCTTAGCAGGCATTGATTTCATTATGTCATCCTTCGACCATATCCTTATTGTCCTGTTATCAGGTTTGCCAGGGTTGGTAGATTTATAGGCAGATATAACAGCGTAATCCTCTAATTTTACTATGATATCTTCTGCTGTCTTATCACCTATTGCCCATAAGGTTAATAAATAATTTTTACCTTGTGGCGAGGTCGCTGAACTTGCAATCAGCGTGCCTTCAGGTCCAATACTAAGTGTCCAGTAACGATTAGGAGACCATATTTTTTCTCCCTTTTTGATTATTTCATTATTTGATAACCACTCTTTATCCCCCATCTATTTCCCTCCTTGTCCAATTACATAACCACAAACCTTTTCAAATATGTAATCACTCCCATTAGGTATCTCATTAGCATCAGTTGTATAGAAATGATCGGATGTTTTAGGATTGTAGTAACGGTATAGCTTGCTCGTCATATCTTTGAATGGTGTTAGTGACACATAACATAAAATACCCTCATCTCGATAACCGTTTTTAGTAATTTCATTTTTATCTGTCGTATAGAAATGATCATTACGCTCTGAATTGTATCCTCTATATAGCGGAATAACACTTCCAACTTGATACCGCATAGCCAAAAACTCTATTTTTTCATAATGCATATCTCCATTCCCATGTCCTATTTCACCCCAGTTATTCGTATAAAAATGCTTATACATAGTTTTTTCCGAACTACAATACCTATAAATTGGTAAAACAGAGTACAATTCATTATCAGCCATTCTTGCATCCTCCCTTTCATTTCACTCAATGCACAAAATATTGTGGAAATTGTTGGCATTAAATACTTTTCCATTATTATACTGAAAAACTATACAAAATGCAACACATTTCAATTTATTAACTCTGTTTTTTACAATTTTCATTTCCAAAACGCCAATCGCATATACAACTTCTATATTCTTTTAGTTTTTTTACGCTTTTTCTAATGTTTTTACGCAATTATCAAACATCGCATCTTGGCTACCCTAAATTACACTCTCAAACAATGTAATAAAGACATATTTCTATCCATTTCGAGACATACTAACTTTGAAGTGACGATTATCCTATGTAGCTCCAGAAATTCAAGCGCAACTCAAAACACCCTGCAATTGTTGTTTTTTCTTTATGTGAGTGGTATAGTATTTCTATATATTATTTTACAAACAAAGATGGCAACATCCGATTTACAATATAACTATTTGTAATGTAACTATTCTGAACAGTTAGCACATTATAGAAAGGCACTATATGACCAATCAAAATCCAAATTACCTTGAGTTACAAAAAAAATTAGAAGAAACTACTACTCTATGAAGTATGCGTGAACAAGAATTACACTCACTGCTCAATCATCTCCCTGGAGGTATATTTACTTGTTCCAATGATGAACGGCTTTCCATTCAAGATTGTAATCACAATTTTCTTCAATTATTTGGTTATGACAGCATCGAACAGTTACGAGAAGAAACTGGTGGTAGCTTTCTACAACTTCTTTACGAAGCCGATCGTGAAGAAGCACTAGCAAAAGCTCTTCAACGTAGAGATCTCATTACTAATGATAATATCTTTTACAGAGGAGTACGTAAAGATGGCAGTTTGGTGTGGATACACGACCAAGGACATTTATACATAGATAATGACCATGAATATTTCTACTGTGTATTGCAGGACAACAGCTACGCCATGCGTGCCACAGAGGACTTACGTCTCAGTCTAGAACGACATCAAATCATCCTCAACCAAACAAACGATGTTCTCTTTGAATGGGATTTAGTAACAGATAGCTTATTTGTTTCCTCCAATTGGGAGAAAAAATTTGGATATTCACCCAATACTATAAAAGATGGGTTGCTCTCTCGTTTCCGTTCACATATCCATCCTGATGATCAAGCAAGTCAGCAAGCTTTAGTTGATAACCTTCGTGCTGGTACTCCCATGGTAGAAGCCACGATTCGCATTGCAACAGTCACGGGTGAATGGCTTTGGTGCAGGGAGCGTGGAACTGCACAATTCGACGATCACGGAAAGGTGATACGTGCAGTAGGTTGTATTGTAGACATTGATCGTGACAAACGCTATTTAGATGAAATGCGTAACCGTGCCGAACATGATTCTCTTACTAATCTATGTAATAAAATTACCACCCAAAGTCAAATCACAGCCATATTGTCTGTTCCACATAAAAAACATATTTATGCCTTAGTGCTTTTAGATGTAGATAATTTTAAAATGGTAAATAATGTGCAAGGTCACCTTGCTGGTGATGTATTGTTAATCGACCTTGCCAAAAAAATCAAGAAAAATGCCCATACTCGCGACATTTGTGGTCGTGTGGGTGGTGATGAGTTTGCCATGTTGCTGTGTGGTAATCACAGTCGTGAAGAAGTCGCATGCCAAGTTCAGAAAATATTAGATGATATTGCAACTCTTCAGCCTAACTTTGATGTTCCATTCTCCTGTAGTGCAGGTATTGCATTATTTCCAGAGAATGGTACAAACTATACCACGCTATTTACACATGCTGACACTGCACTCTACCAATCTAAACATAATGGCAAATCAGGATATACTTTCTATTCGCCCGAACTAGAGCAAAACACAAACACTTATACTGGTACAACCTTTGATAACCATGATGCCTCTGCTTTTACCAGCCAACTTAGCATGTACTTTTTTCATCAGCTTTACTTAACAGATGATATTGAAACTGCAATTCCTAAAGTTCTAGAAATTGCAGGTAAGTTAGTAGATGTAAGTCGTGTGTATATTTCTGAAGAAAACGAGGATAATACCGCTATTATTTCTGCTTATGAATGGTGCAATGAGGGTGTTGCCTCTATGGAAGATATGCTGATTAATATGACACCAATAGATATGGCAGTATATAAAGAACGATTGAGTATCGATGGTTTTATAAGTTGCACCGATGTAACTAAGCTAACCACTAGACATCAAGAGCTTCTTGCTCCAAAAGGCGTTTCCGCTATATTACATTGTGGATTGTATCAAAACGGTCAGTATCGTGGTTTTGTTGGCTTTGATAAATGTGAAGCTATCCAAGCTTGGACCCAAGAGCAACTAGATGTACTTAAGCAACTATCTGAAATTCTAGGGATGTTTCTCTCTAGACAACATGAACAGTTAAAGAGTGCACACACCTTAAATCTATTAGAAATGGTATTAGATAGTATGGACCACCATGTTTATGTGGTCGATGCAGAGGATTTCCATCTAGTATATGCTAATAAACTTACTAGATCTCTTCTTCCCGAAGATGCAATTGGTCATCTTTGTCACCGTGATTTATGTGGTTTAAACGAACCTTGTGAGTTATGCCCTATTAAGAGCATACAGGGTTCTGATAAAACAGAATACCAATGTACTATGTTTAACCCTCTAACACAACGCAGAGTATCTGTTAAAGCAGTGAAGCTTATTTGGGCAGGCGGTCAAGCCGTGTATTTGGTAACACCTGTAAACTTGGATATTTAATAGTATGACTTTTGACGTAACTAATAAGGCAAGAAAATCAATAGAATTCTCAACGAATCTATTAGTTTTCTTGCCTATTCTTAGATTATCATATTAATACTTTATTTGATATCAACAATCCATTCACTTCCTGTATAATCAACCAGCTTAAATGTATCTTCAGACAGCCAAATAATTTCATGAGTTATCGTTTCATTATATCCTGCACCAAAATCAAAGGTTATCGGTGTCATAAATAAAAAGTTTACCTTGCGATAGATCGATGGTCTACTCGCATAGTCGTATTCAATGAGTATTGTGTTACTACCATTTGGAGAGATATGTTCCGCTCGTCTTTCCCGTGGGTCAGAGATTGTACTTATAAAATAGATACAAGTAGCAATTAAAATTATGATTAGTAAGGGCTTAACATTTTTCTTAACATCAAGCAACATTCCTGCTAATAATGCAATTAGCAATAATAAAAATGTATATCTACGCGATGAGGGTATTGCCAATACGTTAAACAAAGACAGCATAAAACTTAACAGTGCAAGTATACTTATGCAAATATATACTATGTAATACGGTTGTTTCCTTCGATTTTTCATGATTAAGATTTTTCTCCTGTTTTATTAAAAATGCCATGTCCTTTAAAATACTTATCTATCGCATTCTTTAGTTTCCATTACATCAAACATAACACCGATGCCAAATAAGAATCTTCTGATGCCTGCTCCAATACACCAAGCCCTAAACCTGCAACGCCCGTCATAAGTCCCCAGTCTTCTAAGACAAATCGTTGGCTATTATGTAGTTCATCTTTGACAAATAATTGCGTTGTCTCAGATACCTTCTTCTCTAATGCTGTATCACCAAGAAATTCTGCTACATATTTCAAGATACACAGCGTTCCCATATCTCCATGGCATAAGCATACATCATAGCCAAATCCTGTCTCTTTCAACTGTTCGCACATCATGTGAATCTCACGCTGAAGCTCTGATGACTCCATTCCTGATTGGCAAAGTATTATCTTTGCTAACATTATACCACTAATTCCATTGCACCAGGAAAAATAATGTGCGTTTTCTCGTAAATTCCAAACACCACGTTTTTCATCATATCGAGAACGCTCATAATTCAATCCCATTCGGATGCATTCTGTAATACGTTCGTCTTGTAAAATGGTATTTGCTCTTGCAAGATGTGCCATAATACCTGCATTTCCATGCACATATCCAATATCTCCATTATCAAACCATGTTATGTGATTTTGCTCCACTAAACTTGCTCTCTGCAACAGTAACTCTGCAATTTTTCCAATGACAGCTTTTACTTTTCCCGCCAAATCACCAGTGCACTGTTCATATAACGTTGTCAACACACCCAATGTACCTGCTACTCCACCTAATACATCATCTTTTTCTTCCTCGTGAATGTGTTCCCTTATTTTTTGTAATACACTTTCTATTTGCTCCCACTTCTCTTCTTCTTTGCAAACACCCATCTGCATCATTTTACTACAAACATACAAGTATCCTGCAATACCTGTAAATGCGCCAGCACCCATCATTTTATAATCCTCATCATTTAAATGAATTAGGATTTGTTCTACCGAATTCAAGGTATCCTTTCCGAATTCCAAAAATTCTTTTTCTCCTGTCATTTGTGCCAATTTCAAGAAGTAAAGTGCCACACCGCAATTCCCCTTATAAATGTCCCAACCAGCAGGTACAATGTTACATGCTTCTTCACCCTTACCTTGATAAGAAAGCCAGCTAATACATCGTTTCCCATTAATGGACTCACAGACTGCCCTTTCTTGTATCTCTCTGGCAATCCTGCGAGATTCCTCTGCTAAATTATACGGATACTGCGCTTCCCCATCTTCTACAAGCTTCATTTTTGTTCCTTCCAAAAGATCCGTCTCCATACTACAGCCCATATAGCTAAAATAAATTAACGATACTTGACGTTTTAAATCGACTGCTGACATACCTTGAATTTTTCTCTCTATTTTTTGTAATGGGCTTTCCTTTGATTGCATTTCAATCTTTTTGGTTCCATTATAAATCTGCGTATCATTTGCTGACATATGATATGATGGCACATCTTCCTGCATCATAGAGCTGATTTCATCTTGAAACAATGCTTGATTTGATTCACCTTCTTCATATAAAATTCCTAAACGATGAAAGTATATTTCTCGATCCATTTTATTGTGTAATAAATCTGGGTGATAACTGGTATGCAATAACTGCGTATAATTGTTTGTTGTTTTACAAAGCACACGGCATTCTACGTTTTCAAATAATTCATATAATTTGGCAATATACACGTCCTTATGAATCAAAACCCACTGATACGTTTCTATGAATGCATCTCGCACTTCTTTGAAATACTTTGTTCCACCAATCTTCTCCTCTTTATAAATAGGAAGATTGTTATTCAATGGAATTTCTTTTTGCTCTGATTCAATTGTAACTTCATCACTCTCTCTATTTCTCAATACTCTAGCTTTAAATGGTGATTTTCGCTTCCTTCCAGAAGAAATTGCACCTACTTCCATCGTATCATTCGTATGATAATTCTGCAATAATGTTGGTAAAAGAGCCGTTGTGTGCACGCCTTGCGCTAAAACATCACATATTACTTCCTCTATGCTTCCTGCCACCTTTTCCTCAACAATATCCGAATGAAGCAATGTTTCCACATCAATCAACATAGGATATGCTCCTTGTGCTATGACATTTTCACAGTGAAAATCCTTTGCATTTAACGTATATAATATACAAAGCACTTCTCCCATTCGTGCATAAAACTGCTGCACCTCTTTTTCTGTTTTACAAGGAAGATTCTCAATAAATTCTACCCAGCCTGCCCCATCAATCGAATGGATCTTACAAGCACGTAATGGAAGAAAATTAGGAATCGCAGAATTCACCCACTCTACCAGTTTCTGATAGCTATGCTCCATCTCAAACGAACGTGGCTTATACATGATCCTTACTCCATCTTCAAAATGCAATTGCGCTACCGTACGTCCATGGTCATGTGTATCTCCACTTCCCAAACATATCTTTTCTAATTTCCCTAGTTTCTTTATATCAAGTTTCTTCTTTATGTTTTGATACTCTTTTTCTGTATTTTGAATAATTTCTAATACATACTGAATATTATAGGATACCATACGATCCATCACCTTATATAGTTCTGGATAACTCAGATATAACTCCTCAAGATAGTCCATATCCCTTAATAGCTGACTACTGAAGTATTCACCTCTTTCTTTTGGTGTTTTTCCTTTTAATTGTTTTGCATCCGCTGCTACATGTAGCTCTCCTGCCAACATACGATAACTTGCGTCACTCAGCTTATCGGCAATGTCACGTAATGTTGCTTCGACTACCACATCACAATCGGCAATAATTTCGGCATGCTCAATTCCAACATATACTTTTTCTATATGCTTATATAACATTGGTACATAAAAGTAGGACCACTTATCTTCCACTCTTATTTTTTCACAGAATGCATTCACACGTTCCATATATTTATTTTCTTTATACATGTTTTCTTTTAAATTCGTATAGAGCTCTTTTATCTCAACTAATACATGATTTTCATGTTCATATGCCTCCCAATAATCCTCTAAGCTTCTTTTGGAAATGCAGTTGATAATCTGTTCTACTTCCTCTTTATTTTTACACTCTGGATATAAGCGCACCCAATAATTCATTACTTGTTCTTTATTTAATTTCTTTTTATCTACCTTATATTCCTCTAAATCATTCATGTATCTATCCTCCAAATCCAAAAGATTTCCTTATTATTTTTTCTTTTTTACCAACAGCATTTTCCCACAAACCAAACAGGTAACCCCATAATAACCACCATAAATCACAAGCATCACAAGCAAAGTCGCAATCATATTCGTGCCTACTTCCATATTCAAAAAGTCACTGACACGTTTTGTAATGAACGGCATCGCTGCCATTGTATAGACTCCAGCCAAAACCAAAGGCACTCCAAAGTGCACCCCTACCTGCTTGTATATCGTTCCCTTCATCATAGTTTCCGGTACGCCCTGTTTTTTTAATACAAGATAACGTTTCTGATTATCCTCAGCCTCTGTAAGCTGCTCAACCGAAATAAGCGCAACACAAATCAATAGAAAAACAAATCCAATATACATACATAAAAATACGGGAAGCCCTTGTGCTGCATACTGCATTGTTTTCATACGCGCCGCGGAAGTCCAATCAAATGGAGACGTTTTCAGTGTATCGATATTCAGCTTTGACAATGCTTCATTGCCCTGCTCACCAGTAACTCCTTTTTTCCAGTTTCCTTGAAGAACATAGTACTCTCCCTCTGCCCTCATTGCTACTGCATCTGGCACAATCAACGTACCTCTGTCATTATCTCCAATTGCAGTCTCCAGATAGACATAGTCTAGTCGCTTTTTGTCAGCAAGCTTTAACTCTGTACCATAAACGACGAGACTGTCTTTTTCTTTTATAAATGCATCAATATACTTCATTGTTCCCTTATAGTTACAATTTAGATAAAATCCATCCTTTGGAAGTTCCAGTTCTTCTTTGTTTTGTAGACGCAACAATGCATTAAAATCACTGATTCCTATCATCCACACATCTTTATCCAACAATCCCATTTTTTCATCATGAATATATAGTTGTACGTCCTGACCTTCAAACAGCTGCTTATATGTGATATCTGCAGATTTTCCTTGAAATTGATAACTTGATGCCATCATCGGCGCTAAATCAACGGGATCCTCATAATGTTTTGCTCTTTCCAAAACATCTACTTTTTCCTGCGTAGTCTCCTCGCTATCCTCATAAAGTAATACAAAATCATATGGTGCAAAATCTTCTGACATCTGATCCATCGTAAGTGCAATGCTAGTACCTGTGGTAATCGCAACCAGCGTTGCTGTAAGCAGCAGACAAATCATTGCCATCGAGATGAAATTACTTTGCATCTTACTTCCAATTTGACGAATTAAAAAACTATTAATATTTTTGTAATACAGCTTTCTATTCTTTTTTAATAGTCCCATAGCAACTGTCGCAACCGCATAGAAAATACAAATTGTTGCAACAACCATAAAGAGAATTCCCCTAACTCCAGCCTTGGGTGTTGGAAGCAAATCCTCTGTCTTAAACTGAAGCATCGCTAGAATGACACACACTATTCCAATCAAAAGTACAGATAGATTAATCCACGTCTTCTGTTTTTTCAATTCCTCATTCTTACGATCCGCTATCAGTAGATCAATCAATCTTACTTTGGATACCGTACTTACATTAAATATTGCTGCTATTACATAAATAATTGCAAAACACAGCAGTGTCACACCAAATGCATGACTAGAAAAAGTCAAATGAAATGCACTAACATTCCCGCCAAACATTTGTATTGCAAACAGAACCAATATCTGCCCTATTAACACTCCAAACAACGTACCTGCCGCCAACGAAGCAATTCCGATTACCAACGTCTCTCCCACAAAAATCCCAGAAATCTTTCTTTTCTTCATTCCAAGAAGCATATAGATTCCCAATTCCTTTTTTCTTCGTTTTAATAAGAAACGATTAACGTATAAAATCAAAAATCCAAGCATAATTGCAATTACTACAGAGGAAGCTTCTATGATATCCTGTAAAATATCCATAAACTTGCTGACTTCTCCTAAATGTTGTAGCGCTTCCGCTTCGGACACGGCATTAAACGCATAGAATATACCAATTGACATCATCATAGTCAAAAAATAAATTCCATAATCTTTCATGTTTCTTCGTAGATTTTGAAATATAAGTTTAAGCCTCATTGTCATCCTCTCCTCCCAGTTTTGCCACAACACTTAGAATTTTCTGATAAAATTCATTTCGTGTATTTGTTTCTTTTCTAAGTTCATGAAAGATACGGCCATCTTTAATGAATAAGATTCGTTTACAATAAGACGCAGAAAACGAATCATGCGTTACCATCATAATCGTAGCATTCTGATTATCGTTTAACTCCGTTAATTGATTCAATAACATTTTAGCAGATTTTGAATCTAATGCTCCTGTTGGCTCATCTGCTAATATCAATGCAGGATTGGTAATGATTGCACGAGCTGCTGCAACACGTTGTTGCTGTCCTCCTGACATTTCATACGGATATTTTTCCAACACTTCCTTGATATTCAAAAGCTCCGCCACTTGACGGATACGAGCATCTATTTCCTTTACAGAGACTTTTAAAATAGATAATGCCAATGCGATGTTGTCATATGCCGTCAGTGTATCAAGTAAATTAAACTGTTGAAAGATAAATCCGAGCTTTTCTCTTCGAAAATCGGATAACTTGTTTCCTTTCAGCTTCGTTATATCAGAACCATCAATTTCAATCAAACCTGAAGTTACCGTATCAATTGTAGATATACAGTTCAAAAGTGTCGTCTTTCCAGAACCAGACACACCCATAATTCCAATAAATTCCCCCTCCTCCACATCAAATGAAATGTCGTCAAGTGCTTTTGTCTGATTTTCCTTAGATCCATAAATTTTTTTTACATGTTCTACTGTTAAAATCGTATTCATATTTTTGTTCCTCCTATATTTGTTTATATGGTTTTATTTTCCATTCTGCAATAAAGCTTAGATTCTCAAAATATCGGACAACTTTTATTCTTACTTATTCGTTATCTTTGATTTCTTTATCCTGCATTTTGAAAATCCAAGATATACATCTCTATTATCTTGGGGATGTGACCAAACACATCCCCATATTTAATTATTTACTTATTTTTATATAGCTTAAGCACATGCTTTATGTGGTGTTGTGCATTCATATGATATTGTGAAAAAATTTCCGCATTTATTAGCCATCGTTAATTGGACTGCTGTACGCGCTCCTCCACCTGCTACTTGACCTTCAAAGTCTTGCTCTTTGATTTCCTCTACTACATTTGTTGTTACTGCTTTTTCTTGGTATTGATTTCTCATTTCTGTTTTACTCATTGTTTTTCTTTCCTCTCTGTTTTGTTTTTTCTTTTTTATTTTTCTTTTCTTAATCTATATTAAGACTTCATACTATTCTTAGCCACATTTAACATTGTTGCTTGTGCACTCATATGACACAGTAAACGCTTTTCCGCATTTTCCTGCTAATGTTAATTGGATTGCTGTGCTCCAACCTCCACCTGCTACTTGACCTTCTAAGTCTTGCTCTTTAATTTCCTCTGTTACATTTGTTGTTGCTACTTTTTCTTCGTATTGATTTCTCATTTCTGTTTTACTCATTGTTTTTCTTTCCTCTCTATTTTGTTTTTTCTTTTTTAATTATGTAACACTTTATAAGATTCTTAGTGCTATTTAGCATTTTACATTGTTGCTTGTGCATTCATATGATACGGTAAATGCTTTTCCGCATTTTCCTGCTAATGTCAATTGGATTGCTGTGCTCCAACCGCCTCCGGCTACTTGACCTTCTAAGTCTTGTTCTTTGATTTCCTCTGTTACATTTGTTGTTGCTACTTTTTCTTCGTATTGATTTCTCATTTCTGTTTTACTCATTGTTTTTCTTTCCTCTCTTTTCTTTACTTTTATTTTTTTATACTTTATTGTACAGAATTTCTATGTACTGCAAAGATGTATACCTCTCTGCTTTTGTTTTTCTCTGTACTCTGTTGTATAGGTGTATTATACATAGGCATTTATGCTTTGTAGCAAAATTGCATAAAGAGCCTTTTTTGCTATCTTTCTGTATTTTTGAAACACTTTTTTTAACGTTTATCCCTGATTTTTTTATGTTCGTTCCTTTTTCCCTTCTTCTTAGGTTGTAAACAATACACACAAAAGGATTGATTTTACATCTAAATTCCATTATAATATGGAGCGTTATGATTACTTTACACATTTTATTGATAAAATAGGAAGGGAGCAGTTAAAATAGACTTACAACATAAACTTTCCATAGTCATTGCCAACATACTTGATAAAGATACACCCAAGCAGGATACAGAGCATATTCTACTTATATATGGTATAGAGGTATTTCTAAACGAATTCTTAAAGCTAACCATCAATCTTCTAATTGCATGGCCAATGGGACTTCTTCCACAAGCTGTTTTTGCCTCCATCTATCTGTTATTACTTCGAAGATATTCTGGCGGGCGACATTTTCAAAGTAACCTGGCTTGTGGTATTTTTAGCTTTACTGTGATTGTACTTTTCCCTGGAATCGGAATGTTTCTTTCACTTCCCCTTATCGTGCGATGTGCACTTATCGTTGGAACAACTGGATTACTCGCTTATTCCGTACCTTTTTTAAAAGAAGATGACGAGCTGGAATATAATATGATTTTAAAACGCAAATGCATTACTTTATTCATCTATCTTGCTGGATTGGGAATTGGATTTTATCTTGGTGGTGTTCACCTAGTACAAGGAGCTATCTTTATCGGTGCTACCGTTGCGATATCTGCTATACCTAGGCACAAAAAAACTGCATAGCTCGTAATAAGCTACGCAGTTTTTTTTGTGATTTCTTGTTTTAATTTAAGTAACTCGGTTGGTGTAGGAACTTCACAGTAACAGAAAGCACTTGCTTTTTTCCAAAGAGTTATCTCCCCTGTTTTTAATGCACATTCTTTTAAAATACTTTTTAAATTTGTCATATTTATTCTCCATTTTTTTCGTTTTCTATGTTATATCACAATTATAATCTTTCTTTCACTTCTATAAAAAAATTTGAATAAAACATCAAAAAGAATTACTTTTCGTAAATCATTCTTATTTCTTTTACGAAAAATCAAAAAAATCTTATTCTAAACAATTTAACAAGCAAACAAATACCATAACTTTACACATTTCATTTCACACTATGATAGACTATTGACATTTATTTTCTGGAGGTTTTATATGATAACTATTATTGCAAATATCTTTTCTGCTATATGGCTCCCAATTGTGTTAACAATTTGGATACAAACTGGAGTTTCTAGACAAAAGCATTTATTACATATTCTATCTTTATTTTTTATTTTTTTAATATGTTCTATATTACCAACACATGAATATGTATGGCTGATTATGTTTCCTCTTATGGCATTCGCAACTTACATGATACTAAAATGTTCTTTGATACAACTGATTTACATACCACTTGCATACCTACTCATTGCTTTTTGTAATAATACGGTTGAAGCAGCAGCTATGGCACTACTCAAAATTACATCAGAAACATTGTACCAAACACTACTTCCATGCCTCTGCGTATTACTAATCACAACAATACTTGCCATCAGCCTTGCTTATCTTTCAAAGCAATTTTTGAAAAAAGCAATCCTGCTTCTTCAAAACAAAGACTATCGCGAGATGGCAATCTTAGTTTGTACCAGCATTGTATTCTGCACCATTGTATTTTTGGTAAACCTATACTATATACGTGCTATGAGTTATCCATTAAAGGGAATGATTGCAACCCTCGGTATTTTCGCTCTCTATGTTGTACTTACGCTGGCTCTCACACTAGTTATGTTTCGCCTTTTTCGTGAAAAATCCCGTATGCGATTTGAGCAGGAACATCAGGAAAGCCTCGCAGAATATACTCGCCAGATGGAAGCGATGAATGCAAAACTTCGTTCATTCAAACACGACTATACAAACATTCTCCTCTCCATCTACGGTTACATTGAAGACAGCGACATGGAGGAGATTCGTCCTATTCCCATCCAAACAGTGGACTTTTCACGAATTTTGGGTATCTTTCTTGATAATGCAATGGAAGCTACAGAGCTATGTGACACCAAACGAATCGAACTGAATCTAATTCAAAATCCAGATTCTATGATTTTTACTCTTCGTAATACATTTCAAAACACTGGTGTTTCTCTTGCACAGATGCGTAAAAGAGGATTTTCCACCAAAGGAGATTCACGCGGATTAGGACTGGCAAATGTAAGAGAGCTTTTAGCGCGCTATGAAAATGTGGAAAATATAACGGAGATACAGGGTGATTTTTTTGTGCAACAACTTGTCATACAAGAATAAAGAAAGAAAATTAATTTTACATTTTTCCCAAAAATTTTAATATAAAGTAACAAAACTTGACAATTTCTAATTTGCATTATAATATACTATTGACATTTATTTTCTGGAGGTTTTTTTATGATAAACGTTATTACAAGTATTTTTGCTTGTTTATGGATCCCAATTGTGTTAACGATATGGATACAAACTGGGGTTTCTAAGAAGACACATCTATTACATATTATATCTTTATTATCTATTCATTTGATAATATGTTATTCATTATCAATACGCGAACATATATGGCTACTTCTGTTTCCTCTTATGGCATTCGCAACTTACATGATACTAAAATGTTCTTTGATACAACTGATTTACATACCACTTGCATACCTACTCATTGCTTTTTGTAATAATACGGTTGAAGCAGCAGCTATGGCACTACTCAAAGTTACATCAGAAACATTGTACCAAACACTACTTCCATGCCTCTGCGTATTGCTAATCACAACGATACTTGCTGTACTCCTTGCTTATCTTTCAAAGCATTTTTTGAAAAAAGCAATCCTTCTTCTTCAAAACCAAGACTATCGTGAGATGGCAATCTTAGTTTGTGCCAGCATCGTACTCTGCACCATTGTATTTTTGGTAAACCTATACTATATACGTGCTATGAGTTATCCATTAAAGGGAATGATTGCAACCCTCGGTATTTTCGCGCTCTATGTAGTACTTACACTAGCTCTCACACTGGTTATGTTTCGTCTTTTTCGTGAAAAATCCCGTATGCGATTTGAGCAGGAACATCAGGAAAGCCTCGCCGAATATACTCGCCAGATGGAAGCGATGAATGAAAAACTTCGCTCTTTTAAACATGACTATACAAACATTCTCCTCTCCATCTATGGTTTCATCCAAGATCGAGACATAGACGGGCTCACTGAACATTTTCAAAAAGAAATCTTACCAACTAATGCTGCATTAAACCAAGGAAACTACCGACTTTCTCAGCTTTCCCATATTCAAGATAAGGGTATCAAAGGTGTTCTATCCTCTAAACTCATGCAGGCACACGAACATGGTATTGAAGTATATATCGATATCTTAGATGAGATTCGTCACATTCCCCTCCATACAGTGGACTTTTCACGAATCTTAGGTATCTTTCTTGATAATGCAATGGAAGCTACTGAAACATGTGACACCAAACGAATTGAACTGAATCTAATACAAAATCCAGATTCTATGGTTTTCACTCTTCGTAATACATTTCAAAACACTGGCGTTTCTCTTGCACAGATGCGTAAAAGGGGATTTTCCACCAAAGGAGATTCACGCGGACTAGGACTAGCAAATGTAAGAGAGCTTTTAGCAGACTATGAAAACGTGGAAAATATAACTGAAATACAGGGTGATTTTTTTGTTCAACAACTTGTCATACAAGAATAAATAAAAAAAGAGCAGTTGCAAAATAAAATTTTCTACGATATATCGTGGTCAAACCTTATTTTGCAACTGCCCTTTTTTTATCTTTACTTTTTCTTTTGACGTTCCATGAATGTACGTATTGACTTTCTCGTTGCGAAACACGTATCTCCATTGTCCAAATAGATGATTTGCTCTTTTAGATCAATTTCCTTTACATGACTGCAATTCACAATGAAAGAACGATGGCATCGATAAAACCGATCGCCTAGTTGCTCCTCTACCTCTTTCATTTGTCCCGTAAATTCAAGAATACTAGTCGTTGTATGTACCAACAAATGATGTAGCGTCTCTGCCGTCTCAAAATACAAAATATCATCTAATGCAATACAATACTCTCTATCTGCCGTTTTAACAATATAGGTCGGCTGCGACAGATTATTTGGTGAGGTATAGCGCTTATACGCCTCCAAAATACACGAATGAATTCGTGCCCTTACCTCATCCGATTCTCCCACCTTATCCTTTACGATATAGTCCAATGCCTCTACCCGATAGGTAAATGTCATGGTAGCCATACCTGCAAGTGCAGTAAGGAACACAATAAATCCTCTTTGATCCAGCTTTCGAATCCGCTGTGCTAATTGCAATCCATTTATTTCTGCTTGCAAATCAACATCCAAAAAATAAATTCCTGGATCGCTCTGCTGTTCGGCAACCCGTAACACTTCATACGGATCTGCCGTTTTACAGATAAAGTTCAGATCCAAATCCTCTATCAAAACAATATTTTCTATAAATTTTGTAACCATATCTCGTTGTATTTTGTTGTCTTCACACAGATAAATGTTTAACATATTTCCTCCTCGTTATACTCACCCAAAACATACCTTATTCTTATCTATTATAGTATGTTTAACCGGAAATTGTCAAACTATTCACCTGATATTGTTATCCCATATTCCCCATCTGATATTGATATAACGTCCGATACAGCCCATCCTGCAACAATAGCTCCTGATGTCTTCCCTGTTCCACTACAACTCCATCATCTAATACGATAATCCGATCCGCATCTTCAATTGTAGAAAGACGATGTGCAATTACAATCCTTGTACAACCAACATCAGACAAATACTCTGAAACTTTTTTCTCATTCGTATAATCCAATGCACTGGTTGCTTCATCTAAAATCAAAATCTGTGGCTGGTTGACCAATGCCCGCGCAAGTGCCATTCGCTGTCTCTGACCACCAGATAGATTCATTCCCATATCGGATACCAATGTTTCATATTTCATTGGCATTTCTTCTATTTCCTCAGCCAATTGCGCTACCTGTGCTGCATTTCGTACCATTTCCTCAGATACTCCACTTTGATTCATTGCAATATTCTCATATATTGTCTTGTTAAACAGTGACATCTCCTGCGGTACAATACCAATCTGTCTTCGCAAATCATGCTTATTCAGTTGCTTCAAATTCGTGTTATCATACAAAATTGCACCCTCATTTGCTTCATACAAACCAAGCAGAAGTTTTGACAAAGTACTCTTTCCTGATCCCGATGATCCAACAATAGCTACTTTTTCCCCTTGTTGAATATGAATCGTCACATCCTTTAAAATCTCACCTGAATGTTTATTATAAGAAAAGGATACATTTTTTAACTGAACCTCACCTGCAACTTTTAACTCTATCGGGTCTTCTGGTTCCATCTCTTCCTCTGCTTCCGTAATATCTGCGATACGCTCCAGATAGGAATTCGACATGGTAAAGTCTTTCCATATGTCAAATAGCGATCCTGCTGCTCCAAACAGACTTCCTGTTAAAGAATAGAATGCGACGATTTCTCCCACCGTTACACGCCCCTGCCCTAACAGCCAAATACCTAGCACTAAAACCGTCACTGGCCCCGCCGTCTGCAATGTCTGAATGGTTGTGTCGTATACATTCTGTAGAATCTCCTTTTTCCGCTGCTGTTTACGACTATCCTTATATTTCTCATCCCATTGTTGTATGGTCTCTTCTTCAATTCCAGATAATTTTATTCCATACATAGAATAAATCGCCTCTACTAGAATTCCTTGTAGTGAAGTATCTGCTCGAACAGCATACTGATTTGCTTCGGCTAGTTTTTTCTGCATTTTCACAGTATACAAAACATGCAGGATTAGAAAACCACATGCGATTGCGGTTAATAAGAGTGACTTGTGCAACATATAGCATAGAATACATAGAATCATTCCCGCCTGTACCATTCCTTGCACCACTTGCTCTGAAATCAAATCCCGAATTGTAGTCAAACAATTCAACCGAAACAAGATATCACCATTCGATCTGCTTTCAAAAAAATGATAAGGAAGGTGCAATAATTTTCGAAACACTCCTTTCGTTAAAAACTGATCAATACTCAATTGCAAATGTAACATTTTCTCTCCTCGATACATCGCAAAAATTCCATATGTTATCGCAATACCAAGTATGCCTGCAAAATAAATATTAGATAAATTACCTGTCTGACCTACGGATATTCCATCTAGAATTCGTTCCATAAGCATCGGAATACCCAGCTGCAATAGATACGTTACTACGGATGCCACTACAATTCCCAGTACCACTCTTTTTTCTATGTGCATGTTTTGAAATGTTTCCTTCCACAGATGTTTTTTCTGTGTTTGAGGCTGAAACCTTTCGGTCAATTCTATTGTCATAATAATATTAGAAAAATGTTCCGCAAACTCCTCCTGCTTCATATTACATCTTCCAAATGCAGGATCCACAATCTGTATGCTATTCTTTTCTATTTTTTCAAGAACAACAAAATGCTCTTGGTTCCAAAAGATGATTGCTGGCAACTTAAACTGTGACAACGCCTCCATTGGTGCTTTATATAATTTGGTCTCCATTCCTCTTCTTCGAAGGTAGGAAGACAATACCGATAGTTTTAGGCCATCGCGCCCTACATCTAGTTCTTTTCGTATGCTCCGTATTCCCTCACGGCTCTTATAATATTGCAGGATCATTGCCACACAGCATAAACCACACTCTGTCTGACGCATCTGCTCTATATATGGAACACGTTTGCTATGTATTCGTTCCATACTAGCTTCCTCCTATTTTCCATGCAATTTATTTAATGTCATTTGCATCTGATGATTTTGACCATAATCATAGCACCAGCCTTCTTTTGGCATTGTTCTAGCAGAACCAGAGGCAATAATTGCATCTGCCTCCATTGCACTCAATTCTATAACTCCCTGTAACTTGCTATCTTTCTTTTTTCCAAACATAATTTTCTTCCCGTCCTTTCAACGCTATGCTGTTATTGTTTCCCGACTCCGATACAGAGCTGCATAGACACCATTTTTTCTTATTAACTCCTCATGTGTCCCAGACTCTACGCTTTCGCCCTTTTGTAAAACCATAATTTCATCTGCATCAACAATCGTAGACATTCTATGCGCTATAACAATTTGTGTATTACCTGCTTCTCGCAGATAATCTGATATTTTCTTCTCATTTATATTATCCAAAGAGCTTGTAGCCTCATCTAATACCATTACATTTGGCCTACTCATAATTGCTCTGGCTAAGACAATCCTCTGGCGTTGTCCTCCTGATAGATTCTGTCCCCGATCTGAAAGTATCGTACGATAATTCATAGGCATATTCATGATTTCGTCATGAACCTGCGCTATTTTTGCTGCCTCTATCATACCGTCTTCTTCCTGATTCTCCTGCATCAGTGAAATATTCTCTGCTATGCTGCGATTGAATAACGACATGTCCTGCGGTACAACTCCAATTTGTTTTCGTAATTCTCTTTTATCCAGAGCTTTTAAATTAATTCCCTCATAAAAGATATCGCCTTTTGTTGGCTGATATAATCCTAACATCAACTTTGTAATCGTACTTTTCCCCGAACCAGATGCACCTACTACCGCAAACTTGCTTCCTTTTTTTATCTTGAAACTAACATTGCTTATAACAGGTTCTGCGTTCTTTGTATAGGAAAAGGATACATTTCGAAATTCAATCTCACCATTTACTGCAATCGGTATTGCGTGCTCTGGCTGTTCTTCTGGCTTCTCTTGCGTAATATCCAGTAGACGTTCCAGATACGTTCCTGCCATTGTATAATCATTCCATAGATTAAACAATGACATACTCGTTCCAAGCAACGAAGCCGATAATGAGTAAAATGCGATACATTCACCTAATGTAATCTTATGTGCCAAACTCATCTGAATCGCAAATAATAATACTAAAAATGGTCCCAACATTCGCAATAGAGAAATGACAGTCGTATAGCCGTTTAAAATACGTCCTTTTCTCTTATATGCCTTCTGACTCCGTACATATTTTTCATTCCAACTATTCCAAATATCCTCCTCTATTCCAGACGTCTTAATTCCAAACATGGAATACACGGCTTCTGTCTGAATGGATTGCAGTTTTGTATTCTCAACAATCTGCAACTGATTTGCCTCCATAATCTTTTCCCGCATTACTAAAATGAAAATACCATTAAACAAAAATACAACCATTGTAATTCCTGCCAGAAAAAATGATTTCTGAAGCATATAAATCAAGATTGCAATTGCATATCCAAATTGTATAATTCCAGATATTATATGTTCTGATAATAGCATACGTACAATCTCCAAACTGCTCAAACGAAAGAGTAAATCCCCATTTGATCGGTTTTCAAAATACGAATACGGCAAATGCATCAACTTGTGAAATGTATTCTTTGTAATTGTTTTATCCATCTCCAATCCAAGACCGATAAAACAAAAACGTTGAGAAAAATTAGTTATCCCAAACATTATAATAAAGCCGATAGAAAACATGACGCAGGCTCTTAAATCCACTGATGTCGGATTTTTTATTATCCCGTCTAAAATCACCTGTATTAAAAGAGGTGCTCCCATCTGTATCCCATATGCCACAATTGATACCAACAGGGTTTTTAAAAATATTCCTTTCTTCTGCTTCAATCCTTTTAAAACATACATCCAAGGGTTTACTTTTCTTTTTTCTGGTTTGAATTCTTCTGTTGGAACTGCCGTCATCATTATACCAGAGTATTTTTCTTGAAATTGTTCCACGGTGAAACTTATCCTGCCATATGCAGGATCTATAACTGTCATTATATCTTTTTTAATATGTTCCAAAATTACAAAGTGCTTATTTTCCCAAAACACTACTGCGGGCAATGGAATCTGCTCCATTTGTTCTATATTGATTCGATATATCTTCGTCTCAAAATCTCTTTGTACCAGATAGTTTTGCAAATGAGAAATACGCAGTCCATCACGCCCAGCCTCTAGCACTCCTCTAATATCACTTAGCGTCTCATGACTTCCATAATACCTTAGAAGCATTGCAATGCAGCACAGACCACATTCGGTCTGCTGCATCTGCTCAATATAAGGTACTTTTCTTAAATGCTTCATAAAAGCCCTCCTTAGCTATTGTGCTTTTTAACTTTTTTGTAAATAGAAACCACAACTGCCACTAACACAACTGCTCCAACAACACCAACAAGTGGTAACCATGTATCTGTAAAACTTTGAAAAACAGCATCTAAATTATGCATCTTGCTTCCTCCTTTGATTTTCTTTATACGGATATCATAGCATGGATTCTGTTGTGTTACGGATTCGCTCTTAAAAGCCATATTTTCATTCCTAATCGTATCTATTCAACTATCTTTTTTGCACTTAACTTCTTTTTTGACGTTATCATTCTACAATTGTTCCTTCATAAAAGTATTTCGATCTTCGATCTGTTGCAGTAACTTCTTTTTCAAACGTACAGAGATTGGACATTCTGCTCCACCAGCCATAACAATCATATTATTCTTTTCATCTATAGTTTCAATGTTATCCAGATTAATGAAAAATGATCTATGGCAGCGACAAAATCTCTCATCCATCTCTTCCTCGATTTCCTTCATATTTCCCTTAAATTCAATACATTTATCTTTCGTACTCACATACATCTTTCCTTTTGTCTCCGAGATTTCAAAAAACAATATTTCTTCATAGGAAAGCGGTGTAATCCTCCCACCTGTCTGAACAAAATAATTTTTTTCAGATTCACTCTCTCCTTGTCTTGTTTCGCTTTCCATCACATGATGCAGACATTGTTGTATCCGCACCTTTAGTTCATCTCTGTTGTCTTTAATAATATAATCCAATGCTTCAATCTTATACTTAAAGGTAAGATGGCTCATTTCCGAATGTGTTGTAGCAAATATAATATAACTTCTCGGCTGACACTCCCGAATTTTTTGAGCTAGTTCCATTCCATTCATGTCACATTGTAAGTCAATATCTAAGAAAAAGATTCCTGTATCTGTCTCTCCCTTTATCTTCTCTAATAATTCATGTGGGTTAGCAGTTGCTACCCCATATTCCATCGGAAATTCCTCTACCAGGAGCAATTCCTGCACCGTACGAGACATAAACTCCCTTTGTTGATCGTTGTCTTCACACACATACACTTTTGACATACTATCGTTCCTTCCTATCTTTTTACTGGCTGATATATCTTCAGTAATTCCTTAATATCCGCACCATTTTCTTTCCCAAACAGGTAACTTTTTTGATATCCCTGCTCAATCCATTGAGAAATCTCTTCTCGTTTTTGTGTTTGTTGTTGAAAAAGACTTGTACTTTCCGCTATGTCGGAACAATATCGATACCCTTTTTCATACAATAACGAAACATCTTGTATTATGGGGTGTTCCCCTTTTCTCAAAACATGTTGTTCTGTCAATGCTTTTCCTCCCAGTACCTCCACCAACGCCGCCAAACTTCCCAACCTTTGATAGTAGTTATAATCTGTGGATACTACACGACTTTCTTCTATATATTCTATGAAACTACAATCATGGTAAACCAATATCTTTTTCCTATAGAATGGTAACTCCAATTGTACATTCTGATTAAACCATGCAAGATACTTCTGAAATGTCTGGTCCATATAGAGCAATCGCTCATCATAATTCACGCGCTTATCCTGTGTAAACTGTACACATCCTCGCATTGGATTCAACGGAATAACCGACTGCAATTCTAAATCTTCCAAAACATCGAAAAAAGTATAAAGAATTGCACGTTTATGCTTTTGTGTCTGCCTACATGCTTCTTGTATTATTTTTTCCATGCACAAACCCACTTTCCTTTTTTGCTTTTATTATAGCAAAAAAGAGCCTTTTATTTAATTTCTTGAATAAAAGGCTCTTTTTTATTGCTAAGCGTTAAAAAATCATTTTGACATACTTTAAAAAAACTTTCCAATCCCCTTACTTACTTCAATCCCACAATTCCCCAAGGGCTCGCTTTATCCTTCTTCATTGTTTCAACGGTTCTCATTGTAACATTAAGATTCAAGTTTTTTCCGCCCCATATTGCACGACCGATTACATATGCCTTCCCAAACTCTGCCCAGTCCTCATAGCATAGTGCACTTTCCTTTTCTGCATGGAATATATATTCCCATGCCTGGTTTTCTGTCAGGTATCCACAATCATAGCAATATCTAGCGACATTCACCATTCTTCCCATATCCCACGCTATTACATTCAACTTCGCAAGTTCGGAAATCTCCCCTACAAATCCATAATCACGCAAATCAGGCAATGCTTCTTTAAAATTTTGAATATACTCCACATAATCCCTATATTCTTTTATCAAGAGAGAATAAATTCCTATGCATGTGTTAAATGTTTCGTCATCACTAAATAAACTCTTATTTTGCTCAATTTCTTCAAAAGAAGATGCCTCAAACAGTAAGTCTATATTCTTTTCTAACAATGTAATTGCCGCTTCTGACTCCTCTAACATTTCTTCATCAAGTAAGGAAAAACCTACTTGTTCATAGACTTGTCGCATAGTTTCAAACGAATGCGTTGGCGCAAGCACTTCGGAACTTTTCTTTAATATAAGATTGAAAATCTTGTGATGTCCATTACATTTTAATCTTTCCAGTATATTTATTGCATCTTCTGAAGAGCTTATTCCCCAATCTTCTCTCAATATATTTACAATCGTTCTCTTTGCTCCTGGTTTACTGGTCTGTAAGCTGTTACAAAAGTCACTATTTACCTCCGCTAAAATAGCTCCGACATTAAGTGCCCGCTGTTTTTCATTGGAAAGTGTCTCCCCTTTTGGATATCGTGGGAATTTCTTGAATGGATTAATCCTTTTTTCTGCCCACTTGCTTAAAATGCTTACGCCAACACTCATCACTACTACAGCTACCACACATATAATAATGATAAGTATGAATCCTGCTACCTTTTCAAAAGTACTCATTCTCTTTTCTCCTAAAACACGAATAGTTTTCCCTTTATTTTTCATTCTCCATTATAATCCAATAATGGAGAAATTTCAAACAAAAAAGGACATTTTTCTAAAATTTTCTTTTTAAAAAAATGTCCTTTTTAATAAATTTCTATAAATTGGTTATCAGATTGTTACTGTGTGATTGCAACTTGGGTTTTCGCAAATTCTATCCTATGGTAGACACTAGTTTGTACTTTCTTCAGCCGCAAAAATTTTGCTACAAAATGCTGTATATTCATCATAAGAAATTTCTTCCCCATTCAATAAATACTTCATTCCTGAATCCGGATTTGTTGCATCAACGAGTTCCGCACTAAAACTCATTTCTGCAACTAAGTTATCAGCGCCTTCATATTTTTCCATATGATAGCATTCATACCCTGCATTCATTCCGTTACTGTACATAATCCACATTTCCCCATTGTAATAGGTATAGGAAAGTTTGATAGCATTGCCATCTCCCATTGCAAATTCATATACCTTATTATTGCGTGCATCCAGATATATTCCACCATAAGGACCACGAATAATCTGTTCATTTTCTCCATCATTGTCTAGGTCAACTCTCTCCCCAATAGAATACGAATCCCATTCTTCAGAACCCATGTTGAAATCAGTAATGTTAAACGTTGAAGTTAAATCTTTGGAATCAACTGCATCTATCGAACCATTGATAAATAAATCTAATAGTTCTTCTGATGTCATTTCTGAATCTGTATTTTCAACCATCTGCGTACTGCTTTCCTGCCGCGTTGTAGCAATTTCATCTTCTTTCACTTGTCCACAGGCAATAAAACTAAACACCATAAATAGAGCACTCATCAATATGGTTATTTTTTTCTTATTCATAATCAATACCTCCATCATACTAATCTTTAAATCATCAACTTTCAGATTAAAATGCGACAGGAAACTCAAATTTCTCCCCTACAGAGAATGGAACTGCTCCTATTGTTTCTGTGACTTCGAAAGTTGCTCCATCCCATCCGTTAATTTGAATAGTTCCCTTAATACTGCCGTCATTCGATGTGAAATCAAGGTTTCCATTTCCATTATCACTAAAACTTCCTTCTATCTCACCTTGCCTGTAAACAGAAATAATTGCCTCATCTTCTCCCTCCCAGCTTTGTCGAGTGATTAGTGAACTGTACACAGAACCAGTTCCCTGATTATCTACAAACAAACCGTACTTTGTAGATCCTTTCGGCATGACAAAAGATTCTCCCTTAATCTGTGCCAACTCATTTGCAATAAAATAAGCCCTATTCTTGGTATTTTCTTCCCAAAGGGAATTTACAAGCATAGGATACATACTACCGTTTTCCTCCTGAGAACCAATGCTCATTAAGGTTATTTCCTCTTTCATAGCAATCCAGTTTCTCTGTTCTTCAAGAACCATTTCTTTGGTATTCTTTTCTGCCAAGCTACTGAACCTGCTCCAAAGATTATTCAGCTCCGTATCCCAAATCACATAAAGCCATTGAGATGCCACATTCATCTCTCCTTGAGTCTGCGCTGACTCTGCCAGCAAGGTGTATTTTTGGATAATTGTATCAATATTCTTTAATTCCTCCTGAAGAGAAGATGAATTTGATACCACATAAGCAACATCCGCTTTGATATCTTCTGTGTAATCATAGGTGAAATCTATTTTAATTGTATCCTTTAGCCCTATAACAACTTCTTTACCGTTATTATTGGTAAATTCTTCTGATGTGATTTCTGAATTTTCATTCACTCCTTGGTTCTCTTCCTGTTGCTCTGAGGCATCTTCTGTCACTACTTCATTCTCCAACTTACTCTCCATAGCTTCTTGATTTGTCTGCACATTCTGCGTAACCAACTCTGAGGCATCCTGCTTATTTCCACAAGCTGTCAGCGATACAATAAGCAAGACACTTATTAGACCAATTATATTCTTTTTCAAACTTCACTCCTCCTAAAAAACAAACTTTTTCCAGATAATTTACCCCAAATTATCCGAACGCTTTATTTTATATCACAAAAAGAACATCACGGAAACATCCTGTGTGCAAACGACACAATTTTTGCACAAACTACACATGCCTACCGTAGAAAGTATATCTCATAATCAATTATCAAACACCATTCTCCATTTGAAAAACTCCTTTTTAAACTCATTACTACGAGTTCTTCCAATCGCTATCTCCAATCCATTACACAAAGTAATCTTACGGCTGTCTACTTTTTCAATATATTTCATATTAACGATATATGACCGTTGTATCTGAAAAAATCCGAATTGCTCTAATTTTTTTGACATTTCAGATATACTTCCTTCACAAAAACATTCATTGCCCTCCACCATAAGGTATCTCAATTTTCTTCCACTTGTTTCTATAAGCAGAAGTGTATCCAATTTTATTTTTCTACATATACCGAAAATGTCATTACAGAAAATGTTTCTTTCTTGTATTTTCGTTTTAACAAAAGAGTCAAGTGCTTCTGTCATCTCCTCCAAATGTTTTTTATCAATGTATCTGAACGCATTTACTCTATATCCCCAGCGAGCTAATTCTGTATGAGAAGTTAGAAAACATATCTTACATTGTTTTCCGGTGTCTATCAACTTCTCAGCAATCCCAAAACCATTTTCGCCTTCAGCAAGTTCAATATCCAAAAATACCAAGTCTGCGTCTTTATTTTTCATAAAATCTTTTCCATTACTACACAAATGGATTTGAAATAAAATATTTTTTTCATCACAGTATTTTTCAATAATTTCCCCTATCTTATTTCGCCATACTTCTTCATCTTCTACAACACATATTTTCATTGCCTTATCTCCTTCGGGATAGCAATACTTATTTTAAATATTGGTTCTCCATTTTCCACTAAAGAATCCATATAGTATTCCCCCTGATACTTTTCAATGGTTGCAATAATATTTTTAAAACCAAATCCATGATTCTTTTTATTCCGCTTCGAGGTTTTTAAAACATTATTGTTTGTATCCATCTTTTCAACTACACTATTGCTTACAGCAATAAAAATTTCATTTTTATGTTCTATAAGTTCAACTCTGATTTTAGGGACATTCGTTTTTTTAGATGCTTCTATTGCATTCTGCAACACATTTCCCATCAAAGTCGTAATATCAAACATCTCTATATACGATATGCTTGTTACCTTTCCTGATACAGTGAATTTAATATTCTCCTTCGTCGCTATATATAAATAGTAATTCATGATAACATCCAGGAAACTATCTCCTGTATGAATTTTTAATTCAAACTCATCTTGAATATTCCACATTGTATCTATATATCCTCTGGCTTCTTCCAACTTCTTCTGACTCATTAACGCTCTGAGAACCCCTATATGATTTGTTAAATCATGTTTAAATCGTCGTATCGCCACTGACTGTTGTAACTGGTAGTCATATTGTTCTTTCTGCATATGCATAAAAAATTGGAGTTCTTTATTCTGTCTGTTTGAAAGAACATTTTTTACGGCAAGGCTAAGCGTTAAAAAAATAGCATAGATAGCTCCCACAACACTAACCAAAAACACACCATATGCGTCCCAGCCATACATTTCATGATTCTCATCAAAAGAAGCAAAAACAAAATTATAAAACATTTGAAATATGCTACTTTGCACCAATATGGCAATCTTATATCTGCATTCTATATCATTCAAATAAACTTCATTTTTTTTAAGAATCATTGTATATACCAAGAAATACACCAAAAATGAAATCACATACGCGATTTCCATCCACCATGTTATACCGGCTTCAACGCCTCCTCCTATAAGCAAAATCTGTATGAGCATAACACTGAATGTATCCATAATTCCTGTAAAATACATAATTGCTAAACTTAATATACCCAAACGCAATAAGCCTTCCTCGAAAAAAAAGCATATAGAAAGAAGACTCCAAAACATGTACACAATTGGAGAATTGGTTTCAAAATACATATTAAAAATACCAGCACTCAATACAACCAACGCTGATATGCAACAGAAAATTTTATTTTTTCTAGGCTGTACCTTAAATCCAAAATAAATAATAAATAGATATATTAAATAATTCAAAATGTTGTCTACTATGTAAAGCACTGTTCTGCACCTTTCTCTTCTTTCGATTTATATATATGCACATTATACCAAATAGTACGTGCTTATACGATTACTTTTACTGTTGATTTCTGATATTTCTCATCTGCCACACATAGTGTCATTCTTACCGTATTCTTTAATCTTGACTCATTGCACACAGCAAAAAGGACATCTCTCTAAAATTTTCTTTTAGAAAAATGTCCTTAATAATACAAAATACAAATTCAAACTGACACGACTTTAATCCTATTATACGGGCTAATTTGTCGTACTTCTGTCGTACCATACAACTTTATAGCTCGCAAACCATTGATTTTACTAGCTTTATTTCTCTAAGTTCTTCATCGTCGGGAATTTTTTTGTTCCCAACTGTAAGCCATATAAATTCATTTATATTCCTTTAAACTCTTCCCAAAAGCTCTGTAGATACGTGTTAATAAACAGGTCAAATTGTGGTGCTTTTTGGTCAAGTATTGGTCTTTTGATATTTTTTTGGTCAAAGAATTGTTTAGAATTCTCTAATAGAGGACTCTTTTCTAAAATACATCCATGTTCTTTGATAACTTTTCTAACGAAGCTCTTGTAACATCCTGATTTACTTCTGCGTAAATATTCATCGTAGTTGACACATCAGCATGCCCCATAACTTCCTGTATAACTTTTACATTAGTTTCATTCTCGCAAAATCTTGAAGCAAATGTATGGCGGAATATATGACAAGAAAATCTTGGTATCATAACCGGTTCTCTCTTTTCCTTCTTTGCCTTTACTTCTTCCTCTGCATTATGAGCATCTACAATTCTTTTAATTGCACGATTAACAGCTGCTGGATTGTGTGGTGTTTCAAATCTATTCGAAAATATAAAATTTGTCATACCATCAACATTTGCCACACAAAAGCCTTCCACTTCCTGACGTTCGTATTCATCTTTGAGCACATCATACACTTGTTTCATCATCGGAATAGTCCTTATACCTGCTTCTGTCTTTGGCTGAGAAACACGAAACTCACATTTAAAAGAATCATCTGCTCTCTGATAATAAGTCAGGCTATGATTGATATCAATCAAACGCTTTTCTAAATCAACATCATCCCAGCGAATTCCAATCGCTTCTCCAATTCGACAACCAGTACCAAGCAAGAAAGTAAAAAACGGATACCACTTATAAAAGAATGGATTCTCTGCAACATAATTTATAAATGCTCTCTGCTGCTGTACCGTTAATGCTCTTTTTCTCTTCCTTGAACCTCCATTTCTTTTCTTAACCTCTGCGTATGCTCCATCGATCGGATTCTTTCTAATAATGTCATCTCTTACTGCCAATTGAAATGAGGGTCGTAATACTGTATTGATATTTTCCAATGTGTTTATCTGTAATCCCTGCTTATTAATCAAGTCACTGTAAAAAAACAATACATCTGAATATTTTACATCTTTGACTTTCTTTTTTCCAAAGGTATCACGGATAAAATGATTCCAAGTATACAAATAATTTGAATAAGTTGAACTCCTTAATTCTGACTTTGTTGATATATATCTGTCAAACAGGAAGTTCACGTCAGCGTTACCCGCTACATATACATTTAACCCATCCATCTGATCTTTGATTAGTGACTCCTCTTTTTGTCGAAGAGTTACCAATGATTTTGCATATATCGTGTGCTGCTTTCCTAGTGGATCTGTATAAATGTACGAGTATCTACCATCTGTCTTTCGGTAATGCTCTCCTTTTCTTAAAACTCTTCCTTTTCCATCTTTTCTACAAGCCATTCTTTCTCCTTTCTGGAGAAAAGAGCCTGCACTACTTCGGGGTTGACTTTATAATCTGCATTTCAACACCCATTCGTATTAATTGCGATATGGACATGTTGTGACTTTGAGTATATTCAATCATTAGCTGATATTCTTCTTCTTTAAACTTAACTGTGACGCTCCGATTTATCGGCTTATCTACTTTCGGTCTACCAGTTCTTGACATTTTCTACCTCCTTCACAACTTATCTTGATTATAATATTGGTCTTACCAAAAGTCAACCACTATATTGCAAACTCTTTCCTATTATTTTATATCCTTATTAAATGGACCAGATTAATGCCCGCCTTCTGCATAATCTGGTCCGATACTTGTTTCTTCCTATTTATAGAAGTCAACATCCACTATATGAAACGTCTCTAAGTATTCATCTATAATATCTAAATTTACAAGCACCAGTTGATTCACTTTATAGCAAGCCTGTGCATCCTTTGCCAATTGCTGAAATTTAGACAAACTCATCGAATACATTTCTGCGCCCTCTGCATATCTGACAAATCTTTTATCTTTCATCTTTTTTTGCATGTTCCAATGCCTCCCTTATCATTCTCTGTACGATATCCGCTAACCCAAGCTGCTTAATTAAAGCTCGATCAATTTTATGCATTACTCCTGATGCTACCGTAATATTTCCTATGTTTCCTCTCACGAATGACTTTGGAACAGTCTGAATATCCTCCGGAATAAAGTCTGATATCTTCTGCAAATGTAATCCCCCTACATCTAAAGGATGAATTTGCACATGTACATCAAGATCCTTTAATTTTGAACTCAATGGACATACTGTTATCTGCGGACCATTATTGTGATTACTTTGGTTGGATGATACAATTACTGCCGGACGTATAAAGCACTGCACTCCTTCTGGTTTCCATCCAAAATCTACATAAACAACCTGTCCTCTTTTATATTGCTTATATTTCTTTTTGTAGTTTTTGTTCATCTTTCTTCAGCCTCCTTAATGTTTTAACTCCCATACCTAGATTTCCTTCATCAACAGTCATAATAATGCCACCTGCATCAATAATTTTTCCTACTTTGTAATATGCATCTGGAATGTCTGTTGAAATTGCCATCATATTTACCACTATGACTCCTTCTGCTCTTTTTTGACGGATCAGTTGTGTTATCTTATCAAACTGACGGTTCAAATCTGCCTGCCCCAACCCATTCCTTCGAACAACTCCAACAATTTCTATGTCTTGGTTTTTCACAAAATTTCTAATGTAACGTTCCTGTTTTTCTTCTCTATTCTCTGTTTCTATTAAAGAACCCGTTGTAGACAGAAGAGCTATAAACTCCCTTTTCCTTTTTCTCGGATTTCTTATGCCCATAATTTTACCTCCTACGATGCAAGCATCGCTGCCTGATCTAACATATATATAAATATCTGTTTCAAATATTTCTGCTGTTCCTCTGGAAGCTCTTTTAGACGAGAGTCAATCGAATCCTTATTTGAATCTAAATCTGAATCCCGACTAATACTCAATATCGTATTAGCATCACACCCATAAACATCCATGAGTAAATACAGGCTTTTCATACTTAAATTTCTACCACCTTGTTCTACCTGTGTAATGCTCGATTGACTTAATCCTGTTTTTTCACTTACCTGGTACAGTGACAATTTTTTATCTTTTCTCAGCTGGCGAAGATTCGGTCCAACTGTATATCCATCATATTTCATCTTTAATCAGACCTCCGTTCCTCGCGCGTTCTTTTTCTAACGCACGAATTTCTTCTACTGCTGCTGATTCCGTTTCATACTTTCCAAGGAAATGACCAAACTGGTCATAAACAATGGTTCCATATTCAACGTTAATAAATTGACATCTGTTTACTGCCAGGGGATACCCCCAGCAGTTCACTACCTTTCCACTCAATCTGCATTCTCCTCAACCGTGTCTGGTACAAATGCCACATGCGCTTCCATATCTATTAAAATCATTCCATAGTACTCTGCCCTTGCGAAGAATTTTTCCAAATCATCTTCATCACTTGTGATATCAAAAATTGATTTCAAATAGATGATTCCAACATGACTATTTTCGATCCAGTCCCAAAGTCTATCCACTTCACTACGATCAACATCAAGTCCACTGGACTCATCCACAATGATGTCTACAATATCAACATCTCTTTCTTCTGCATGTGCGCGTATGTTGAAAACCATATTGCGAATCTTATCATCAGACTTACGAGATTTGATGAATATAACACCTTTGCCAGTTGGCTCCTGAAATAACTCTTTTTTTATGTTCTGGTTGAAATTCTGTTTCGTGTTCTGATTAATTAATTTGTTCTTCATGATTTTGTTCTCCTATTCTTTTTAGGAGAGCTTTGCGCGCTACACTCTCATGTGTTAATGCTTTTCATAAGCATGTATAAATAATAACTTGAATCTTATTTTCATGTTCCTCCTCTGAAGCCTATCTTTTGAGATTTGTCATCTTTTAAAGACTACTTTTTATTAAAACTTGCTACTAAAGCTTCTATACACAACTCTTGTTCACTTGAATATGAAGATGAATTCTGCTTCCCGAACAAAATGTATTCCACAGAACAATCCAATAACTGAGCCAAAACATATAATTGCGGTATGGTACAATTCGCTCTTCCAGTTTCAATACGAGACATTTGATTTTTGCCTATTCCTAAAAAGGCAGCAACTTCCACTCCTGCTATTCCTTTTGCAATTCTCGCTTCCTGAATACGTTGTCCAATCTCCCACTGCACATTTATATCAAATTCTCTAATCTCTTCATATTTCATATTAATAATCCTTCCTTTCGTCTGTTTGGCTCGATAAACGTTTAAGGATGGAAAATTACTCCTACTACTATGAAATTTTTTGCAACAAAAAAGGACGCATGAGAAAGTCCAGTCCTTAAACTGGTTTCTTTCCCATGCGTCCACGGTGAGTCCGCCTTAGCAAGCATCAGCCTTGCCGTAATTCAGTACGTCTCCCATATCATGAGGCCTTCATTTAATTGTCTTTGTCACATAGCAATTACTATATCTGATGTTAACTGTAATCTGATTCTTTTAGATATATACTTTCCCGTCATTATCTGCTTGGGCAATCAGCATTCCCTCTGTATACTTTTTCAGAACCATTACTCTAGTACATCTATTTGTATGGCATCTGATAATCATTCCTGGTAAAACAGGTGCATCGTCACTACCCGTAAGTAAATATGCCATTTTCATACTTTTTCTACATTTCTTACAATAAAATTCAATTTGTTTTAATTCTCTCATCGTTCAGTCTGCTCCTTTACAATACAAAATCATCAGTAACATTTTGTACTTGAAAGGAAAAGGGAATCACCTTTGCAAGCTTATCTGGTGGGAGTTCCGTTACATACCTGTCTAATATGCCCCAACCATATGCTGATCTTCGAAGCCAACTGATTACATGTCACCACACATAATCAGGCTCCGGCTTTCCCTTCTACAAACCAGAGATTGTTGTCCTCATAATAAAGATAACTTTCTCTACCATCAACAACACATGTATATCTCATTCCTACACCACCTGCCTTCATGCTGGCAGCTCGACGCATATCTTTTACACGCTGAATCTCATATACTTTGCCATCTTTCCATATAAAACTTTTTGGTGTTAATACTCCTTCTTTTGAAAACTCAGCAGTAACATCCACATATACCTTTACACTCTCCATGCTACAACCACCTCCTCACATTATTTCAATTGCTCTTGGACTTCCTTCTACTCGGCGGATATATCCCTTTTCTTCTAATTGCTTCAAATAATGATGTGCACTAGATGCTGAAGCAAGTCCCGCCATTTCTGCAATTTCTCTTACAGTTGGCGGAAAACCATGCGCCTTAAGAAAATCACATAAAAAGTCATAGATTTTATTCTGTTTATCGTTTAAATCGTATCTCATATAAGCCATACTTAAATACCTCCTTTTAGCCAAAATATCCGATTGGATGAGTCGTATGATCCTCTTTTGCATTCACAGAAGAGAGACTCTTATCACGGTACATAAGACCTCTTTGAACACTATAAAATCCAAATCGTCGTCTTATGGTATCTACTGCATCATCCAATTTCATCTGTTTTTCTCTTTGCTCTACACTAGAAAACAAATCCATCTGTTCCCAGTAATTGTCGTTGACAAGATCTGCCCCTCGAACTCCTACGCTTCTGATTGGCTTTCGCCAGTTGTAATTTTCCTTGAATATTCGATACGCTTCGGTTGCAATCTCCCCAGTAATATTCGTGGCATGATCAATCTTATGCTGTCTGGTAAATGAATAAAGTTCATTATCCCTGACACTGATTTCCACCACCCTGCACTTAAATCCATTATCTCGAAGTCTTGCTGCAACACTCTCTGCAAGAATGTAAAGAATAATTTTTACATCCTCATCATTCTCTAAATCTCTTTGAGTAGTAGTGCTATTTCCAATAGATTTAATTGGTGCATGTGTATGTTCCATTTTTACAGGTGAGTCATCATAGCCATTCGCAAATCCCCAGAGAATACCACCCATCTTGCCAAGATGTGACATTAATAAATGTTCGTCTGTTTGTGCTAAGTCTCCAATAGTCTTGATTCCAAATCGTGCTAACTTCTGATTGGTACTCCGTCCTACATATAAAAGATCAGATACTGGAAGTGCCCATGCTTTGCTTTTGAATTCATCTTCGTACATAGTTGTAATGGCATCTGGTTTCTTATAATCAGAACCAAGTTTAGCAAAAATTTTATTAAAGGATACTCCAATACTAACGGTTATGCCTAATTCTGATTTCATACGATTGCTAATTTCTTTTGCTATCTTGTATCCATCACCTTTTAATGAACCACTGGCGGTCACATCCAACCATGATTCATCCACTCCATACGGTTCTTGTAGATCCGTGTATTCCCCATATATCTCATGAGCCATTCTGGAAAATCGCAAATACAAATCCATTCTTGGTGAAACAATGTTGAGTTCTGGGCAAACCTGCTTCGCCTGCCAAAGTGCCATACCTGTTTTCACACCGTATTTTTTAGCTATATAATCTGCGGTTAAGACTATTCCATGTCTTGCTTCGGGGTCTCCGCCTACAGCCAAAGGTTTTCCATTCAGCTCAGGACGATGCAAATGTTCTATTGCCGCATAACATGCGTTAATATCTGAATGCAATATGACTCGTTTACCCATCTCTCATCACCTCGTTTCTTTTCAGAAGTTACCAATTATATAATCAGAACTTTTTATTGACAATTCGGAAGTTCTGATATATGATTAACCAGAAGTTACTTAACAAACATGATTATATCATCAAAAAGAAGTTTGTCAATAGTTAATCGGAAGTTACAAAAATAAAATTTTTCTTCCTGGAAAGAAGGTAGTAACATGACTTTTGGTGAAAAAGTAAAAGAGGCTCGATTATTAAAAAATCTATCCCAGACCGAGCTTGCGGCAATAACAGGTATTTCAGAGCGTTCACTCTATACCTATGAACAACTAAATACACTCCCAAGAAAAAGTAATATCAGGAAACTGGCAGATGCGCTAAGTGTATCTGTATCTTATCTGGTAGATGATGAAGAAGCTGATAAGCAGAAAAATATTGAGAATGAAGACTTTCTCGATACTGTCAAAGACAAATTCGGTTATAAGGGTGCAAAAGAGGCAAAAGATGTATTAGACCGTGCTGGAGCGCTTTTCGCTGGTGGCGATCTTGATGATGATGCCAAAGAGATATTCATGCAATCATTAATGCAGGTGTATATTTCATCAAAGAAAGAAGCATCTGAAAAATTCTCCAGAAAGAAAAAAACGAAGCCGCCAATTGACGAGTCCGTTTAATAGGACAGTATTTTTGCTACTGTTATAATAGCAAAATGCCAAAATATTTTTGAAGGAAGTGATACCAAATGACAATTGATTACATTGTTAATGTGGTAGATGCTCTGGTCAAGAAAGCAGGTAGCCGAGATCCCTTTGTTATCTGTGAAGTCCTGGACTATAAATTGCACTATATAGATTTACATCAGAGACTGAAAGCCTACTACTTCTATCAATCACGCATTAATAATATCGTAATTGATGAGAATATCATGGAACTATTTCGTCCCATACTGATTGCCCACGAGCTAGGACACGGTATGCTTCACAAAGAGATTGCCATGATGTCCGGCTTTCAGGAATTGGAAGTATTGGAAAAAAGAGCTGATAAGCCTATGGAATACGAAGCAAATCTATTTGCAGCTGAGCTTCTACTCGAAGACAAAAACGTTCTAGAAACATTAAATGAATATACCTTTTTTGAAACAGCAAGCATTTTAAATGTCCCTGCTGCTCTACTTGATTTCAAATTTGCAATCCTAAAAACAAAGGGTTACCGTATTAATGATTTGCAAATAGCCAAGTCTCATTTTTTAAAAGAGGATCTAGGAGCTTATGGGGGTAATAATTCCCATGATTGCTAATGCATTTATAAGAATGACGAAAGCTTGACCAGACGAATCATATTCTCTGGTCAGCTCTGTCTTATAAACTCTATGAGTTGCAGATTTCATGGCTGTTTTTCTTCTATAAAATATTTGGAGGATTTGTCTTTCTTCCAGTCCAACCCATACCTCTAGCCCATTCTTTCATAGATTCTTTTTCTTCTAAATCTTCTCCGTGAAGAACTTCAAGCATATTACAATATCCATAAATTCCACCAATATCATCGCATACTGGCAGTGCATCTGCATCCACGCATACTGGTCGGTGTTCTTCCATTGGTTCTATTGGGTTTCCAGATGCTTTATACTTCTCCTTTGTCTCATAACATGCCGTCGCAGTTATTTTTACATTCCAATCGTCACCATAATCGTACCAGTAACGGATTGCATTTAGAATAGGTGATGTGACTGGAGCAAGACATATCTCTTCCTTTTCTGAATTTTTCAGTATTAGTCTATTAGAAAAATCCCAAGAATCAAAGTTTTGTATCATTCCTGGCATAAGTAAAATGTCATAGATTGGAAGTCTTTCTATTAGTTCATCAAAGCCACCTTCAAAAGTAATGCTGTCTGCAAGCTCTGTAATTGTCACCTCTGTAATTGGCGCAATGCGTTTTATCATATTTGCTTTTGCGTCCTTATCTCCTGTTTTTTCAGTAAGCTCTCTGCATTCATCCATCCATTCTCCGAATGATTTTCTTATTTCTAAGGTAGGCTGCCACTCATATAACTCTTTTACATCCTTCTGACACCTATAGAAATATTCTCTAGTTCCTCCATAATAATATGGTCCGGTATATTTTTTCCTCATCCAGTTTTTCACACTAATCCCAGCTTTATAATCATCATCCCAATAAATATCTTCATAATCTTCACATGGAAAACGGAAATACATGCCTGCAAGTTTAGCCCAATCTGTAAGTTTCCCTGATTTAATCATCATATTATAATCATCTTCATATGGATGAAAACTGTGCAAATGACTATTCTGCCATCCGAAAGCTCTGTTTATTGCATAATGAAGTGCATGTAGAGTAATATCTCCCGGAACAATGATATCTCTTGATATATTGGTCGTCATTTTTCCATATTGTACAAGTATGCCTAATTCATTTGTTCCCAATGCCTTGTCTTCCATGTCCAATTCTAAATGAAGTCTTATGGCATAAGGGATAGGACGATCTTCTGCCAACTGTCTGGTACGTTCCTTTAATATATCTAATTTATCCATTCGATTATTCTCCATTTCTTTATCTGGATTCATATGTTGATTAGTATGTTGATTAGTATTTTGATTAAGCTTCTTTATTTGTGAACTTTCAGCTACATGCATTCGTTCACGATACACTTCACTTCGCACAGCTTCATCACTTCGATTGTCTCCGCCATATTGTCCTCTGCTATATGGAAGATACGATTGAACATTCTTTTCAGATATAAAAAGCTGTTTTGCAATCTCAGCAACAGATAATCCCCTTGCATATAGAGAACCTATCTGAACACTTGTATTGCTGTTCCATAAACCTTCAGTAATAAGGACACGACGTACCTTGATAGGATATGTGCCTAACTTCTTTGCTGTTTCTTTTACAGAAGAAGTTTCTTGATATAATTGAATAATCTTATGATATAGATTGTCATTTATCTCTTCCATGTGCAACGTCCTTTCATTAATATTGAGTAAATTATATATTTTATAACTTTTCGTGTCAACCTTACCTTTTCAAATTAAAAACAGAGGGAACTTTACTTAAGCATTACTATATTAAGAAGTTCCCACTTTTTTACTCTATCTCATAATCTTTGCCATCATCGGCATCTCGTGTTGAATGATTGAGGCACATTTACAACTTTCCATATAAATCATTAATACTTACAGCCAAAGAAACGGTGCTCATCTCCATGCTCTCTATCAAATTCAGCTACAATCATCTTCTTCTTTCGAAAATCTTCTAAATCCGTTTCTTCCACTTCGGACTTATTTATTGTGATAAAATACTGCCCCTTCTCAGCGTCTTTCAAATAGTTATCTACATAATTAACAACTTTAGCCTTTGCCCCTGGATTAGGCTTACAATAAGAACCATCGTGAATTAACAAATCACACCCTGTATTATTATCAATTCGATTAAGAAACAGGGCTAGGTCAAACATGTTTATTTTCATATATAAACGACCATGTGAATTCTCATCAGCAATTTGGCAGCAAATTTTTATACGTCCAGTACTTGATCTCTTCTTTACGTCATTCTCGTAGCTGTAATTTAGAACTCCATCTTCACCATATGCAGCTTGAACAAGGTTTTGGAAATGCGTTTCAATATTTTCAATATTTTCACTATACTGATTATATTCGGCTTCATACTCAATAGTCTTTTCAAGAATTTCTTTACCTTTTTCATTTGATTGTTTGGTCAAATCATTAATTTCATTATATTTTTCAATTTTCATTTTCACATCAGCTAATCTCAAATATTCTATATTAAGTTGTTCGTTAATATTATGTATATCGTCAACAATCTGAGTATTCTGGAAGATCCTTGTACTAAGTGTTATTATTTCTTTAATTTCTTGTTTTTGCATCTGTAAATGCTCTGCTTCTTTCTCTAGTTCTTTGATACGTTCCTTAAAATAATCCCCTCTATTTTCAAGCATAAAGCCAAAAAAGCTTTCCATCTGTTCATAATTTTGCGATAAATCTTCCGGAAAATAATTAAGCAATGCTTTTTTATGATGATAGATTTCGTATCAAGCAATAATGCAATTCTTGATAATACAACTTTCTTTTCCATTTCATCACCCCCTATATCTTCCCAAGAATATCAAGTTTCTTTCCGTCCTGTCCCGTCTGTACTTTCTCATAGTTTACTTTTACACCATCATCTAAATCAATGTCAATCCGGCTAAGTGCGAGATGGGCTATTTTTTCATCATATTCTTTTGTTTCTTTTAATTGCTTAACTAGCTTTTCTTTTCTCTTCTCTGCTTGAGCAACTTCTTTAGAATTAGATGAATTATCAACCATTTCCTGCATTCGTTCTATTTCATTCATATAAATTTTTTGCATTTTATGCAAATAATCAACACAACAATTCCTGTTGTATCCTCAGTATAGCGGTGCATATAAACAAGCGCCTTAAAACCATCATTTTTACCACTATCATAAAGCCAATAAATCGGACGCTTTTGATATGTTTTCAAATGATCCTTGTAGAAGTCCTTCAGAAAGTAATTTCGGATAATTTCTCTTGAGGTATTTCCTTTATTGCCAAGAGCACTTGCAATAAAAGCAAGATTATCTTCCAAGGTTTCTTTTCCATAGACCATCTTTACAAATTCAACAAATAATCCCAGTATGTCATCCTCAAAGTACTCTTCGTCAGAAATAGGAATAACATTATCTTTATCTGGAACAAAATCACCATATTTGCCATCGTCCCATTCACCTCCTGCATATATGAGTCCTTCAACATTAAGTGAATATCGCCCAAACATACAACCTACTGCATAAGATATAAAACTCTTTATATCCTTTTGTAAGTCAGCTTGATAAATTGTTATATCTTTATCTTCTACTTCTGGACCTAATTCGTTCTGCAAGCCATAAATATCAATAAATATACGATTTATTTCTTCTTCGTTTTTTTTGAGTTGACAAAAGCGTTTTTCACATTCTCTTTTCCACTTTTCAAATGCATTTTTTAAATTTGATGAATCTATAAATGGGTGTTTTGTAAATTCCCAGGATGATTCGAAAGCATTCCAATCCATTTTAGAAATCACTTCACTATTAGCAACTAAATCAATTGTGTCAGAAATATATTTCTCTGATAATATGATCGGAAGCTTGGATATATCTCCTTGATTATAATTCAACCCTTCGTTAAAAAAACCTAAGTATTTTTGTGCAAGCTTAGAATTTAAGAACCCAACTATATAATATAAAACTGCTCTTTCTGCAAAAATAGCCATTCCAGCATTCGAAAACAAAAAACCTTTTGGAAATAATCTGACAGAAAATGAACTACTTGATATTGCAGACCAAGTAGCACCATTTCTAAAATAGTAATCTCTATTTTGTGGCCTGGCTCCCTTTTTTCCAGCCTTATTAATATGGTTAATCACGTAAATCCCATCATCCTTCCAGTTAACTACCTCGTCATTGTTCCCGTACCATTTTCTAAATTCTCCACCATTATTATATGGAAACCATACACTTTTTTCTTTCATAATCACATTATTTAAACATAAGTTTTCAGTTGAACATTCAAACCATTTTCTTACAAATAAATCTACATCACCTGTTTGTAATCCAACTTTAGGGCTACACATGTCAGCTAGAGATTTACCATCTTGAAATGAATTTACAGCAGCTTTGCTTGCCCAAAAGGAAAGTGGACTTCCTGTAATAAAACAAAATTCTTCTATATTTTTTAGATAAACAAAGTATAAATTTCTAATTATCTTTTTATATTTTCTTAAATGCTCGTAAAGCCTTATTCTATGTGCTTTCGAGTATTTTTACTGTAGGAAGATACTTCACGTTTCTTTGCATATTTCCTCATGTCTTAGCTGTCAGAAGTGGTAAATAAGTAGTAAATTCATTTGTACTACTAAGCAACAAGACGCTCCTGTTGCTTCTCTTTATTCAAGCGTTTCATCTCTGACATTGCGGAATCAAATGTTGCGTGTGCGTAATAGTTCAGCGTCATGGCTATATTTGCATGCCCCATAATGTATTGTAATGCTTTTGGGTTCATTCCTGCATTTGCATAGTTGGTACAGAATGTATGTCGCAAACTATGTGGAGTGATGTGTGGTAACTTATCATCATTATACTTGTTGTATTTCTTAACAAGACCTTTCATCATACCATTATAGTCACTCGCCACTTTTGGATAGTTCTTTCTATTAAGAAAGAGGAAATCACTATATCCATCAATCTCAACACGCTTATCATTCTTTCGATTCGCTAACACTCGCTTAAATGCTTGATAGGCTTCTTCAACCATAGGAACTTGACGTTCACCACTTTTGGTCTTTGGTGTTTCAATGTAGTACCCAATTTCAGTATCTCTCAATAGCTGATGGTCTATATTGACAAGACGATTCTCAAAATCTAAATCTGGAAGTGTCAAACCACCAAACTCTGAAATACGAAGACCTGTTTTTAAGAGTATCAGAATTTCATCATAATTTTTGCTGTAGGTTTTATCAGCTTTCGCAAAGGCTAACAGTTTTTCTTCCTGTTCTCCTGTTAGTACGGTCTTAGGGACAGTATCATCATCAAGAACTGCATTCAGTTGAAAGTCAAATGGATTCTTCCGAACACAATCATCTTGTATCGCAATGTAGAATGAAGCCTTTAAAGAACGTTTATAGTTATTGATGGTTTGATAGGCATAACCATTTTCACTCATTCTAATCGCCCATTCTTTAGCGTCTGATGGTTTAATACTATCAATACTTCTTGCACCTAACTTGTCTTTCTTCAAAATATCCATAAGATATTTGCGTCCAGTTTCAGTATTTTTTCTAACCTTTGGTCTTTGAGCGTTCTGTTTTGCGTAAAGCTGGCAGAGTGTCATTTTCTTTCCTACAACATCAATACCATCATGAATGTCTTTCTGTAACTCTGCGATTTTCTCCCTAAGTGAGATACAATCACGCTTTCCTGCTGGTACTCTGTCTGTAGCCACAAGTTTCCACGAGTAAACAAATTGCGGTTCTCCAAATGAATCTGTATATTTGTATAAGTATCTTCCGTCTTTTCGTTGGCTCTCTCCAGTCTTTAAAATTCGACCTTTATTGTCACGTCTTTTTTCTGACATGGCATTTGCTCCTTTCCATTATGGAAAGAGCCCTGATACGACTTAATACTATTTTATCATATACAAGACCCTTTGGCTACGCTAGATTGCGTTCAATGTATCTATAATTTTTTCAAATTGTTTTCGTTTAACCTGAATACGATTGCCATTCATAATCAGCCAGTTTGCATTTTTATTTTCTTCTGCCAAACGACGCAGCTTGTTTTCGCCAATACGAAAATATTTTGACGCTTCTTCAATAGTTAGGGTATAACGCTCCCAAATCGGAATGTCAGTCTGCTTCATAAAATCCTCCTTTCCAAATCACTTATTGGATTTCATAAAAGTTGTTTTACAAGCAATCGAACAGCTCTAGCAAAGCTCACGGGAGTTCCACCCCTGCATGGTTCTCATGTAGCCATACTCATTGCCTGCGACGCTTTTAACGCTCGGACTATTGACTGTATGGGAGTATCATTATCACGATAAGAAAGTCGTCGCTGGCAATCCTGCTAAAGATTGTTTTTCGGAACACTAACTGAAACGCTCGCTATCTTTAGAAGATAGGTCATGGCGGTTAGCTCCGTTGGCTCTTTTCTTATCGAAACGTATTCAATTACTTTTATTCAGTTTTCAAAGAACAATGGCTCGTTAGCCTATCAAAACACATTGAAAGCTCAATATGCTTTGATGGAATAACAAACCTCCCTGTTCGGGAAGCGTGGAATAGTATGGCACGCTTCCACGAAAAGAGAGAGGTTATTACTTAATTTCAAATGACAGAATCTTTGTAATCAGTCTGGTTTCCATTCTTCCACGTAAGACTTCATCAACGACCATACTTTGATTGCCATATTCATCTTTCATAAGTCGTAGGGAACGTTTCGTTATGTACCCTCTGTAATGATGTAGAATCTGGTTAATCGCTTCTGTATCGCCATCTGTTGCCTTTACAATGAGAGGAAAGGGAATCATAGGATATTGTGTTTTCATTCTTCAAATTCCTCCATAAACTTTTTGATTAAGGCTAGTCCACTGGTTCTATGCCGATAGACAGTAGAACGGTTCAATTTCAACAGGTCTGCAATTTCTGAATCGCTCATGTCCATAAAGTAAAACAGCAGTAGAATTTCACGTTTCTTGTCTGGCAACTCACGTAATGCTTCACTCAATAAATCATTTTCAACACCAACTGATATTCCATTGAGTGTAAAAATCTGAAAGTCAGTTGAATAGTTATCTGTTGTCGCAAACTGGCTAACAAGATAATCGCCAACATCAGAAAAGGACACTTCACGCTTTGCGATCCTTGAAAGATAAAGCAGATAATTCTTTCGCTCGTCTTCCATAGCACGTTTACAGATATAGTCAAACTGATTTTCTATTGTGGTCTGAAAAAAAGATGGTTTCATGTTTCTCACCCCCTTTCTGTCTAGGAAAGGAAGTGAGCCTTGCTCTTTTATCTCCTTTCACTCTTAGTCCCAATGTGAAAGGGGGATTTGTTGCATTACTGATGAATAAACTTTGTAAAAAAGTTCTGAATAACCAAAAAAGCACACAAACAGATTGATTTCTCTGTTTACATGCTTTTATTTTTCTATCTATATGATTTATAAAACCACATTGGTGGACGTACTTATCTATTGCAGATAGACGACTTTTTTTGATAAATACTCAATGTGGGGAACTTGATTGTATGTGATATACTTCATGGCGACTTTGACCTCCAACAAACCGCCATTTGGAAGTAAGATACAATATTTTAACAGCATAAATAGCACTACCATATAACGGTTTTTTTTATTGGCGTTTAGTAGTGCTTTTTATTAAATATGAACCTATAAACTATATAACATGTTTTTCTATACCTGTTTCTAATTCAATAGGAACAGTAAAATGTATAGAGGTGGTCTACTATGCGTAAAAAAGAAGATAAATATGATTTTAGAGCCTTTGGTTTAGCCATTAAAGAAGCTCGATTGAAACGAGGTTTAACTCGTGAACAAGTGGGAGCATTGATTGAAATTGACCCACGTTACTTAACTAATATTGAAAATAAGGGGCAACACCCCAGCATACAAGTTCTTTATGACCTTGTATCGTTACTTCATGTTTCCGTTGATGAATTTTTCTTACCTGCTAATAACTTGGTAAAAAGCACCCGACGATTACAGATAGAGAAATACATGGATAGCTTTACAGACAAAGAACTATCCTTAATGGAATCTTTAGCCAGCGGTATCAACGAAGCAAGAAACATCGAAGACTAATTAAAAGAATCCATACATAACGGAAAGAGCCGATAAAATGAGATTGTATTAATCTCATTTTATCGGCTCTGCGTCTTTGCGTCTGGCTCTGTAATCACAGTTACTTTGAACTGCTTTATTTCAATTAAATTTTCTTGTCTGCATTTCGGACAATAGAGGGGGAATTTTTTTAATTCAGTATCTTCCCTTATCTTTAATCGTGTTTTATTTCCACATACAGGACACAATATCCACTTGTAGTTTATAATAACTATCTCCTCCTTTACACTTTAATTCAAATCTTTATTAAAGAATATTTCATCTTATTTAACAAGAAACCATATTTATATAACAACATAAAATACACTAAGTTATTTTATTGAACATATATCGTACTTTATCTATCCGACTATTTGGACGACGGGGCTGGCAAACAGGTTCACCGGTAGTAACATGGTACCCTTTTAACTCTGTTAAACAAACACTACGTCCATTTGTAAAGAAAGTTAAATCACTACGATATTCTTGAATACACCGAGCAGGGATTTCTCCACTAAGAATGACCTCATTATTTTTCAATTGAGTGTCTACGATGTTCGCACAATATTTAGGAGCATCGTTGTATGCTCGTGAAAGATATTCCTGTGGCGCATAAATTTTAAAACTAAGATATGGCTCTAACAATTCTGTTCCAGCTTTTTTTAAGACTTGTTCCAATACAATAGGAGCAAGCATCCGAAAATCTGCTGGGGTACTAACAGGGCTATAGTATAAGCCATACTTAAAACAGATTTTACAGTCCGTCACATTCCAACCATACAATCCTTGTTCACAGCCATAGCGTATCCCCTCCATAACTGCATTTTGAAACGATTGATTTAAGTATCCAAGAGAAACCGAGCTCTCATACTGTACTCCGCTCCCTAATGGAAGCTGTGCTACAGATAGACCAATGGAAGCCCAGAAAGGATTCGGTGGAACTTCGATGTGAATGGTATACTCTGCTTTTTTTAACGGTCTTTCCATATAAATGACTGTAGGCTCTTTTATTTCTATCTCCACATGATACTTTTCTTGCAGCAGAGCACAAGTCACTTCCATTTGTACTTTCCCTAAGAAAGAAAGTATGATTTCATGTGTCGCAGAATCCACATAATATCGCAGAAGCGGGTCACTGTCGGAGATTTCTAAAAGTGCATCAAGTAACATTTCCCTTTGTTGAGGTTTGCTCGGTTCAACAGTCGTTTGCAGCAGAGGGAGGGGATTTTCAATTCTCTCTCTCTGTGGCAATAGCTTTGTATCTCCAAGAACACTATTTAACTTCAAAAACTCATTCTGCAAAATAACAATTTCCCCGGAATAAGCCTTATCAATTTTACATAATTCACCATTTATTGAAGTATACATTTCTGTAATTTTTATTTTTTCCTTTTCCGATATTCTAACCGAATCTCGCAAATGCAGTACGCCACTATAAAGACGTATATATGCAAGACGCTGTCTTTTTTCCGAATACTCAATTTTGAAAACTTTTCCGCAAAGTTCAGACTGACCTCGATGTGTTGATGAATAAAATTTATTCGTAATCACTTCTATAAGGTTATCAATCCCTATATTGTTTTTTGCACTTCCGTGATAAACAGGGAACAGGGAACAATTATGAAATCTTATGCTTTCCTCTTGTTCGAGTTCTAATGCTTCCAATAATTTCCCAGACGTATATTTCTCCAAAAGGTAATCATTTCCTTCTATTACCATATCCCATTGTTCAGATTCGGTAAAGTTCATTACACGCATATTAGGATGCAGTTCTACCTTCTGTTTGATTACAATTTCCGCAGAAAGTTTCTCTTTAATATCCTGATAAACCGTTGATAAATCAATTCCATTTTGGTCAATCTTATTGATAAAAAAGATTGTGGGAATACCTATTTTCCTAAGTGCATGAAACAATATACGAGTTTGTGCTTGTACGCCATCTTTTGCAGAAATCAGTAGAATTGCCCCATCTAATACTGATAATGAACGATATACTTCTGCTAAAAAATCCATATGTCCTGGCGTGTCTATGATGTTCATCTTAGTATTTTTCCACTGAAAAGAGGTTATCGCCGTCTGAATTGTAATTCCTCTCTGACGTTCTAAAAGCGTATTATCCGTTTTCGTTGTACCTCTGTCCACGCTTCCTAATTCTGTAATCGCTCCACTGTTATATAATAAGCTTTCTGTTAAGGTAGTTTTTCCCGCATCAACATGAGCTAAAACTCCAATATTAATAATTTTCATGTGATTTTCCTCCATTCAAAAGCCCAAAAGGGCATACAAATCCCAGTGATAAATACTCTTATCACTGGGATTTTTATGCATAACCATAGGCATACAAAGCATACAGATATTCTCCGGATACTTTAGAATCACATGATAAAGGTATTCTTAAACTGGGTACAAAAAACTAAGCCCTCCTAAAAAAGGACATCCAATTATTTGTTCCCACTATCAAATTGACAGTTTATTTAAGAATACCTTGCCGCATATTTATTAACTCCTTTTAAATAGATACTTAAATAATAGCACGTAAGAGCATATTTGTAAAGGAATCTCCAATTTTTTATCAAAGAGAGTACGTGATTACAAAATAGCTGTAATAATGTACCAATATTTGTTATTCTATAATCTTCCAATTACTCCCGTTCTTTTCAAGTACCAAATCAAATTGAGATACCTGCGTTGCTTTGGTCTGCTGGTCGATATACTCCACTGTCAGCGATACCGTGACTTGATTATCCTTACGATTGTAAATAGGATTTACCAGTTCTTGAAAGATGTACTCTTTTCCGATTGGTTTTAATATCCCGTCATTCACATAGTAGGAAAGTTCACTGGCTGTCGCTGTAGGATAGAGCTTGAAGAACGTCGTTAAAAACTCATTGATTTCATTGGTTGTAATGGAATCAACCGTACCCTCACTTTCAATAGCTTTTGGTTTATAGTCTGATTTCTTTGGTATGCTAGTAATGGTCGGATTCTTAATGAGGACCATATTTCCAGTACTGTCTACATAGACACTCACTATATAAGCAGAGTGGACGGTCTTTGTATTTTCCCCCTCTGTAATGAGTTGGTCTACACTGTAGGTTACATCAAATTGATTGTCGCCATCTGCTTCTACCGTCCATATCTGAAATCCTTTTACAGAAGACGATACAGGAATATCTTTACGAACTGTATCGACATTCAGAGCTTGAAGTTCCTCTGTCAGATATGCTTTCAGGTTTTCTATGCGATTATCAATGGACTTGTCGTTTAGTTCCCATGAATAGTAGACTTTCGCAAAGTTCTCTACAAAATTTTCCACATGATGAGTATCGACATATTCCTTTTCTATGATGGTGGTTTCATGAATGGTATGGGTATCAATGGCTGTAAAGTGCTTGAATATCGCAAAGCTGAAACTAAGTCCTAAAAGTACCCATAGGACAATCACAACCTTTTTACGAGGATTGACCTTATAGACACGAGGTTTCTTTTCCTTTGGTGTCTGTTTTTCTGTATTCTGATTTTTTCCGAATTTCATCATTGAATCGTCCTTTCTTATTGTTTGATTCGTCCTGCTCCCACTAAATGCTGTTGCCAGTAAGAGCTTGTTAAGTCGGCATAACCGATAGGGTCGCCTGCATGAAACATACGGTTATCGCCTAAATAAATCCCGATATGAGTAATATAAGAGCCAGCGTTATAGGTAGAATGAAAGAAAACCAAATCGCCGGCTTTTGCTTCCAATAATGGGATATGCCGGGTTACATCATATTGCTGTTGTGCTGTTCGTGGTAAGTTGATTCCAGCTTTTCCATACGTCCATTGTGTCAGTCCGCTACAATCAAAAGAGGTAGTCGGGGAAGCTCCGCCATAGACATACTTCCAGCCTTCAAATTTCAGAGCTTCGTCCATGATGGCTTGTACTGTATCATCATTAAACTCTGTTGTGACAAGATACTGCGTTACCAGTTGCACATAAAACATATTCCCGTAATTGTATCGCCAGCCCCCATTGATAGGTATGGCTATGGGATTGGGGTAAGACACTTTTTCGTCACCCGAATACTCTTTTGAGAAACTTTGAGCCAGTTCAAAGGTATATTTATTCCCACGATTAGCCACATATCCTAAGAAACCACCACCATAATTGTAGGACTGGATAACCGATTCTAAATCTACACCAAGCCTTTCGCTACTGGCTAATAACTCACTGAAATACTTCACACCTTGCTTAATGGATTCTTCTGTACTCAATGAATTAGGTGGAAGACCGAGGGATTCCGAGGACTGCATAACATCTTCTGCTGTACCACCCGATTCCACCTGTATAATCGCAAGAAGTATATTGACGTATTCTTCAATTCCATATTCTTTGGCAACTTTTTCTACCATAGGCTTATGAGCCAGCACTTCTGCGGAAACATCCACACCGCCATAGTGAATGTTGGAAAAACCGCCATCTTGTTCATCTGAAAATAAAATGGCGACAAACAGAAGCAGTGAGAAGACCATCAAGAATAATCCCGAACCACCAATCACTAAAGTTTTCAGCTTCATGGTTTCTTACTGCCTTTCTTAATGGTGGCGGTTTTGATTGGTGGTCTACTTTTTGTATTTTGTAGTGGTACTCTTTGAACAGTAGACTGACGTTCTTTTGTGATTGAACGTTGTGAAGCTCTATCTGTTGGTGCAGTTGAAGTTACTGGCTTTTGAACCGTTCTTTCTTGAACTGTATTACTTTGACGTTCCGTTTTTAAACTTGAAGAATCGGACTTAACTGTAGGAATCCTTTAACTCTTTATCCGTCAGCTCACAGTACAAGCCACTTTCTAATTTCTTTTCCAAGTGTAGGAGCTGGTCTTGATATTTCCCCAGAGTGATTTCCACTTGTATCTGTATTAAGCCATTTTTAAGGCGATAATAGATTTTAGGGAAGTAGGTTATCTTTTCTTTGGTACGACTGGGGGAATCCTTGAAGAAGCCATCTGTTTTGACCTGTTCTGATTCATACCACTTATTTTCAAGAACCATCTTCGCCAGCTTTTGACGGTGGTAGAGTTGTTTAATCGTATCATAGCGATACCGTTTGAATAGAAACGCCACCAGCAAGCAGACAAGAATTGCGACACTGAAACTGATACTTAAATACGGAATGTCAATCTTATCTGCTTGTGATAGGTTAAAGTCCTGCCAGTTGACCTGCTGGATTGTCTTCACATGAAACAGTCCGACAACAAGCAGTAAAATAGGCAGTAAGGACGCTACTGTAAAATGAAAGACTAAATCTTTGTCACTCGGACGAATCCTTTTACCACGAAAGACACGCTGTTTCATGTTTGATTTTCTCCTTTCTCTCTAATGGAAGATACGTGGCTATTTGTCCGTAGCAGGTTCTTTCTTAGGTGGCTGTTGATTTCTAAAGGAATTAGAATCCTTTGTCAGCACAATATCGTCTGCCTTGATGTACCAGTCAACATCTGCTCCTTGAAAGGTAGCAGTAGCGACAGTATCCGCAATGGGATTGATAAGTTCCACCCGTGCGTTATATTCAAACTCTTTCAAAGGCACGCTGGCAGGAATACTTACTTGAATCATGCGTCCTTGCCCTTTGGATTTTAAGTCATAGGTACGTTCTTTGATTTCCTCTGAAACCGTACCGTCTTCATTTTGGATTCTCACTTCACGACGTAGAGCAGAGAATTTTAATTCTCCAAAAGTCGTGTCTTTATCTAATACGATACCATTTGCTAATCTCATCATTTTTCCTCTCTTTCTTTATTCTTTTACCATGTCGTCAGCATGTAAAAGGTAATTTGTAAAACCACGAGTGCCGATTTTATAGCCCTCGGCGGTAATACGTGGATTGACTAACTTAACACGTTCCTCAAAGCCGAAATGTTTTTCGCCAGCTTCAGCAGGAAGTACGACCACAATATCATCTGCTCTTTGAACGTCTGAATAGAGATTATAGCTTCGAGATAAGACGGTTAGATGTCCGTTGATTCTTCGCTGTACGACTTTATCCTCGCCAGCAAATTCTAAATTGCCGAATGTTTTTTCCATCTTGGGAATCACAAATTTAAGTTCCATATTTTTACCTATCCTTTCTTTTTTATGGTTGAATGAATCTCGTTTGTTTGATGGTCTTTCACGGTGGGGAGCGACCTTTATTCTCTTGTTTTTCTATTTTCGTAGTATCACGTCCTTTCAAATCGGGTAAAAAAATAGACACCTCATTTTTGAAGTGTCCACCTTTTGCCTATTCAATTTTTATTGGAAGTATCTTTGTTTCTTCACTTTTCAAGGGTAAATCGTCGTATCAAAGCTCATTCATAAGTAGTAAATTAGTAGTAAATTGATTGGTTTCGACCTTGATAAAGTGTGATAAGTCCAGTGTTTATACGGATAACTAGATTTTCATACTATTTTTCATTATAAAAATAATTACAACTTTTGTCCTTAAGTGCTTCTATAACTTTCTGTCTCTGTACTTCCATTCCACCTTTAAATTCAGATAATTTAATGTATAATCCATTTTTGCATTCTTTTCCATTTTTTAAAACAAAGGAGCAAATAGGTACTGTCGCTTCCTCAAATGCAGAATACTCCATTTGAACAAGCGTTATAATTGATTTTTGCTCAATAATATACGTTCTTAATTGCTCATAAGTCTTGATAAACATCCACACAAATGGGGTCATAAATGCAGAATATCCATTCTTTGTACAGTAGTCAAAATTCCTATACATAAACACAGAAAACAGATCGCCACTATATGCTTTATATTTTTCAATAACAACTTTTTTCAGCTCCCCTTCTAACTTGTTCATGTATGGTGGATTTGTAGATACAACACAATATTTTCTCGCCATAATATCAGCTTGTTTTGCTACTTTTTGCATTGTAGGCATAACTTCACTATACCAGTTATTACTTTCCATAGTAATCTGACCTGATACGTTACAATTATCTATGTATTCCTTAAATTCAACATAATCATTTCCCTCAACAGAAATCAAACTTCCAACTTCTTTAGCATTTTTATATGTCTTGATTAAATATTCGCCTATTTTATTGAACTCGTTATCATTGGTAACCCCTTCACAATAGAACTGGCTTATCGCATTTGTTTCTATAATCGCAGTTACATTCGGCTGAATTTTTCTTGTTAAGAATCTTCTGTCATAACTTCTTGCTTTCATCATAACAGCAAAATATGCAAGCTGATATGCACGGTTATCAATATCTAAACCAAATAGATTATTTTCAATAATCGCTTGTGCCGCATCCCTATCCACATATCCACACTCTCTATATATTTCCATAAGTACGTCAAAAGCATATACCAGAATATGACCACTTCCCATACAAGGATCTATGTTCATGCAGATTTTGATACAAAAATAAAAAGCCCTCTCCTGGGCAGAACCCCGGAAAAGGCTTGAAATCAATGCGTTTAGAGAAGTCCTCAGACTTGTCAAACGCATTAGATTGCTAACGGATTGAGTTTTTCGATTGGCACGCTACTGAATAAATCTAACTTGAATACCCTTACATTCATTCAGTCAAAATAATTAAAAAGTATAGGTAAAATTAAAAGGTTCAGTGTAGATATGTTTCCTCTAACACCATGGCTCGAGTTGATGGCATTGATGTCTTAAGCTGATTTTTAACCCTTTCGTTCGCGGGAACGTATCAACGGTATTTTGATTATTTTTTAAGAAACTGATATATGGGGGAACATATCGAAGCAATCAATAATGCACATTAACAACTAGTCTTTGTTATATTTAAACTATTCGAAAAGGTAATTGGATATTAAGGGAAGACTCTATAGACTTTTTCATATGATTAACGAGTTCAGCCACCTCAGATTCCATTCCTTCCCACTTGTCAACACACTCTCCTAAATAAGCCTCTCTCGCTTTGTTGAGTAAAGTAGCATGCTCATCGGGTAATTGAGGTATCGCCCATTCAGCTGCCAGATCTTTTGAGCGAATTTCACCAGTAGATGCTGTCAGCCACATTCTGGCTAAAGTTAAAATCACATTGCGTTCGTCACCGTTAATGCTAGCTATCAACCCGGGCAACGATTCTTTAATTGCTTTTCGAATATCTGTCATTGGCACAGGCTCAATTACTTCTGTTGCCTTTGGTCCCAAAAGGTTAATACTATTTTTTCTTAGTTGTGCTAAAAGTATTGCTAAATCCGGATCATAAGTCGACTCAGGAATTTCTCCCTTTTCAAACTGCTCTCTTAGCCACTCGCCATACATAAATTCATATTTGGGGGGGAAATGCCAAGGGACAATATCCTTTTGATTTATGACCGTAACTTCAAGAGGCCTCATATCTTTTATGTTTCCTATTTTCCCAGATATAAGCATTAACCTATTTGTAAGATTCCTTCGAGTTTTTTCAGATAAACTTTGATTTGTTATTACCAAAATATCTACATCGCTATTCATACGTAAACCACCCATTACTGCCGAACCATACAAATACACCCCAATTAACATATTATCAAGTAGTTCCGCTATAGTTTTTAATGCTTGAATTGCTTCTTTCGGAATTTTTTTGTTACTTAAATCTATACTCAACTTCGATCTCCTTTCGTCTGAAAACTGTTTTTTAACGCCTCTTAAAATTTATAAAAAAAGAGTAAACATCTTTCGTTGTATTGTAAATTAACGCCATCCAAAATTTTGATTCAAGATTTTCTTTCGGTTTATTATATGTTTGAGCCAATATAAGCTACAAAACTGCTGTCTATCCATTTTTGAGTAACCTCATTTATATCAATCCCAATAGTAGCCAACCCAATAATGCTGCAATCCAATTTCTCTAACAAAGCTATTAAAGCCTTCATTTGAGAACCTGTCTCTATCCAATCATCTACAATCAAAACTCTTTTGTTCCTCACAATAGAACTCTTAGATATTTCAAAGCTTTTATCTTGACCTGAATAGTCGGTAAAATGTGTCGAAATAATCTCTTCTTTTGCGTATGGCAGCTTATCACCTTTTCTTACTCCAATAAACCCCACTCCAAGTTCTTTGGCTATGGCAGTGCCTAGTATCCATCCAATTGCTTCTGGGGCAGCCACATAATCTACTTTATTTTGAAAATCCAATGATAGTACTTTTACAATTTTATCAAAAACGGTTTTATGTGTAAAAATAGTTAGTAAATCATATTTTCCAATTGAGTTACGAGGTAATATACCTCTAATTTCATTTATAACATCAGTACTTTCCATACATTTACACCCCTTGCTTATGGTTAATAATCTTTGCTAATCTTTAAAAATAGTCATTTTCAACATATTTTTTATACATGTCCTCGGTATATCTTGTTATGTTCTTACCATACTCTGGATAATCAAACCCCAGTAGTTCTGCTACCTCTTTGGACACTTCCCTGAACAATTGGTGGCATATAAATAATGACTTCCAAATATTTTCATAGGAATCCATGCGATATGTAGATAATAATCTATTCCATAGATCTTCATCAATGTATTTGTTAATATACTTATAATTTTTCCCAACACTTAATGAAAATTCTGTCTTTATCCCAACCTTCCACGACATCATCCTAAGTAGTTCAAACCGTAGAATCTGGTTCAGATGATCGATTGCAAACAGTATCTCTTTGCGGCACAATCCTTTAATAACATAAGGTGTTACATTCCAAAATTCATTGCAGCAATCATCATACTCCCTTGCGCTTGGCTTTCTTACATGATAATCTATATCAGTCGGAACTATGTCCCTTTTAATTCTACAATCTTTATCAATTAGAACCTTTATTAATTTATCGCCCTTTAGGTAATTATCTAACTCTTCCAAGGGCAATAAGGTAAGATCAATTTTATTGTAATCATCAAATAGCATAAGATAGGAAAATCCCTTTTCTTCAGGTGGGAATAATTCCATATCCTCCGGCTTTTGCATCATTATTATATTCCCAAATTGATTAAGCCAGTCATCATTAGATATAAACGGTTCTATATCACTTACAAAATATGTAATATCATAATCCTGAAATTCATCTTTAGGTATATTAATATTTGCGCGTGACCCCTCAAGGGTCACAATTCGAATACGTTCATCCTGTTCTGCTAAAGAAAGTACTAAATCCATCATTTCTTTTTCTGATCTCATTTACATACTCCTCGTTTATTTTTTCTATATTATTACATCTTCTTTTTTGCCGATACAATCAGCATCATTGGGCGTCGCATTTCATCCGCCATCCCCGGAATATCCATCATGTTCTCTGGCGGCTGTGGCTCCACAATCTGATTTATTATAAAACTATTTGAAAGCAGTGTATTTAGATATGTGGTCAGTGTTCTATGATATTTTGTAACCTTTTCTTCCAAAAACATAGCTGTCCGTTTGCCCTCATAATAATAATTGTCCACCGGGAAATGCAGTATTTCTCCTTTTTCGTTATAATACCAGTCTTGTGTTCCATGAGCAGTAAAAACAGGATGTTCAACTGTAAAAACTAAATTGCCACCAGCCTTCAGCATCCTATATATCTTTTTTATTAAATTCTCATAGTCTGCTACATAATGAAACGCAAGCGAACTTAGTATTACATCAAAGCTCTCCTCTGGGAAATCCACATCTTCTATGGCACAGCATTCATATTCAATCTGTGGAAAATGGGTTTTTCCTTTTGCTACTTCGAGCATTTTATGAGAAATATCAACACCTACTACAGAGGAAGCACCGTTTTCCATCGCATATATACAGTGCCATCCATAGCCGCATCCTAAATCAAGCACACGCTTACCCTTAAAATCAGGTAGCATCTTTTTCAAAGTCTCCCATTCTCCCGCACCAGCCAGTCCTTTCTGCGAGCGACTCATTTGACTGTATTTTTGAAAAAATATATTATCATCATATTTGTTTTCTTTCATCTGAACTCTCCTCGTTTAAAAAGTTATTTATCTCCGATACAATTTCATTCACTTCATTATAAAGCTTCTCGGTCATGTCGTAGCATTCAAAAAGTGAGATACCGAGTACTTCAAAAATATGATTTACCTTCTCGGTATATTTTTCAGGTTTATGTTCAAAAGTTTCAAGCAGTTTTATAGCTTTCTTTTCGTTGATACAATAAGCATTATTACATGCAAATAACACTTGATTTAAACATGAAACTATACGAAAAACATGACCCGCAATATAATATTTATCGTCTGTTCCCGAATTTGCTTTTACAAACATTAAAGAGAACCCTGCTTCAAACATAAAAAAGTTAACTAAACTTTTCTGCAAAGCATTGGGATAAGTTTCTGCCTGTTTTTTTAATTCGCATAAGCTTTCATTCTTAGCATATAGTATTTTGCTAATCGCTAATTCTCCTCGATACATTGCACTAATATAACCATGGGGATGCCCAGTCTGATAATTGGCAGTAACAATTCCGTGCTCTGTATCTTTCATTATTTGTTCCACACGTTTAATATCACGTAAAATTAAATCCACATGATACCCGTTTATGACTAACCATCCGCCGCCATTAATCCAATCACCCCATGCTCCGGGAGGTACAACAAGGTTATTTCTATGCTCATCATCCAGCTTTGTAGCGAATTGATTAATAGTATTTATGTCAAATGATTCTGAATTGTAATAGATGCCGATATCTATATCCGAATCCTCTGTATGGGTGCCCCTTGCACGTGAACCACCTAAAACAATACCTTCTATATAAGACAGAGAGGATAATTTCTCTGCTACTGATTTAATAATATTATCTACCATCAAGCATGCTCCTTTTATCGATTCACTGCTGTAAAAATTCCAAGCCAAATCTTTTGCTTCTACTCAACATATTTATAATTTTTTTAATTTCACAAAAGATAGTTAAAACTTATCAATTGTCTTTTTATACCTCTGCTGATTAGATGAAGTCTTTTCAATAGCCTTTAAATTACCATTCATTTTGCTAACATGGTTTAAAAATAACGTTCCAAGCAGAAGTCGATCCTTTCTGGGTATCCTATTCCACACATATCCCTTGAATAAATCTTTAACAAGAAAAACTTCGCCATCATTTAGATTTTCAGTTTCTCTAATAGCTTCTTCCAATAGCTCATTTACATCAATCATGTTGTCCACTCCTTATTAATAATAATATCAACAACATTGTTGATATTATTATACGTATATTCACAGTCAAAGTCAATCCGTAAATAAGAAAAGCCACCAATCAAGGAAGTAAACGCCACTCTGTTTTAGGTAATCAATATTCTTGCAGTCCACGAGCTTTATCCGTGGAATCTTATAGGCAACCCCTGTCCAATTGGCAAGTGTACACTTTATGCGACCGTTAGGGGTACTGTCCATAAGAAAATAATTCATATTTTTACCAGCCATAGCACTTACCTCCTTCATAATCACTAATCCCATGTTGCATTAGTTAGCAAATTTAGCAGATTCACCTACTCCGAAATATTTCTCGAAAAAGTATTTTAACTCATCGATTACTGTCTGCTTTTCCTTTGTACGGTTACCACCAAAGCGGCTCACCGGAGGCATGATTATTTAACTGTAGCCTGTCCATTCATAAGCAATGGCAATAACCAATCTCTTAGATCAGTTAGCTTTAGATTTTCTCGTGTTTTCTCAGATAACATGTTGGAAATCGGATAAATAGAGCCGTTAAATAATTTTATTTCATTCTCATCTGGGACATAAATTGGTCGGTCTTTCAATAATTCTTTTTGTAGATGCTTAAGACCAGTTCCCTGAAAAAATTTTTTATTCAACTCACCTTTAATAGAATTCAATAATAGATACATATAGTCTGATAATCCATCCCTTGCGCTAATACACCAAGTATCAGTAGAATATGCAGCACCACCTACATAGAATTTTACATCAGCATTTCCACCTGTATTTAAGAAACAATTTCTACCTTCAACAAGTGCTTCTTTCCATTCAAGAATTGCTTCACCGCTTGTGAAAAACGGATAGTCCCCATTAATATCTTTAGCTTCTCCAACCTTTATACTAGATTTTCCATTTTCTATTAACAGGTCAGAAATTTTTCCATTTGTATTCTTTTTATAGAATAGGTGCATGTAAATATCATGTGCTTGCTGTTGAAGTGTGTCATTAATTCTATTGTTAATCCCAATCTTTTTATCAATAGAGACTAAGATGGATGCAACTTTATCTTGTTCATTTCGTTCACATACAGGTATTACTAGCTCCTTTAAGTCTGGAATATTTAAGTTGCTTACTATTGATCCAGTGACATCTACTTTTCTAATTTGTTTTTGTACGTATTGGGACATTAATGCATATAGTAAATAGTGTGGATTTACCTTTTCAGTCTTAACTTTTAGCAAAACTAGTCTTTGACCTAAGCAACATTTTAAACCTTTTGGCATGATTGCAACTGTCCCCATTGGTGCCTCACGCGAAATAATAATATCGTTTGCTTCTGGTTTTGCTCTTTTAGTTCTATTCAAATATGTCTCTTCATCAACATATGATGATTTGGAGAAGTCAAAATGTGCTCCATTTAAATTGTAGTTTCTAATTACTCTTATTCCACTATCTAACCACCTCGGAGTAGAATGTGGACAATCAATTATCTCATCACAAAGTGATTCTAATTTGAAAAAATCCATTTAAGCCTCCTCCCTTTTTAGTAAGTAATATATCTTTTTCCATTTTGCAGAAGGCTTTTTGCAAATTTTATCTTCAGATGCAAATGCACAAACATTATTTATATAGCTGGAGCCACAAATATCTGGATTTGTATGTCTACACCCATACGTTTGTTTTGCATTATCATCATCATTTAGTCTATCAGTTAAAGCGAAACATAATTCTTTAGGGAAATCGCTCATTATTGCACCTTCTTTCTATAGAAACTTAACTTTCTTAACCTGTTCAATGATTTCTTTCTGAACCTTCTCACCTTCAGAGAACAATGATTCAAGAGTAATAATATACTCATCTATTGTTTCATTAAATTCTTGATTAGTTATTTCTACATACTCTAATTTAACATCAAAAAATTGTCCTGCTGCTAGTGAATATTTCTTCTTTTTGATTTCATCGTAAGTTACAGCTATCGAAAAATCTTCAATAGTCTCTTTCTTTAAAAAAGTCTTAACTATTAATTCTATTTCTTCTTGTCTCAGCCTGCATTTCTTGTTTTTACCATCTTGATAATCTTCTCCCAAATTTGAAGCGTCAATTAACACAACCTTGTCGTTTCTCTTGGAATTATCAAAGAATAATACTGATACATTTGTACCAGTAGTCGCAAAAACATTCGAAGGCATACAAACACACCCATAAACAATTTTTTCATCGACTATATACTGAAGTATTTTTTTCTCAACGCCTGTTTTAGCTGTAATAAATCCTGTCGGAATTACAATTGCACCCTTGCCTGTTGATTTTAATGAATTAATAACGTGTTGAATAAACAATGTATAAATTGCCATAATCCTTAAATAGAACACCTTTAAACATTGCTATCTGTATCCGTAGAATCAATGAGAACTTTTGATTCTATGAACGGACGTGTTAACTCAAACTGAAATTTTACGAAATATAGAAATGCTTCGCTACATTCTTGCAAAACAGGATCTAATTCATTACGAACTGGATGACCAACATTAAACTCCAAAAATGAGGGTTCTTTTACAGATACCACAGAGTAAAATGCCTTCTCAGAATGATGGATGTAACCAGAAGCAGCCTTATACACAGAATCAAATCTCTTGTCAAATTTCGCTAGCTGCTTACGTAGGTAGGCATCTGTCATAAGATTCCCATCCTTAGCTTTCATTCTGTTAATTTGTTTCTCCCCGCTATACACACTTCGGATAATCTCAGTTTGATTTTCCGCTGCATAAAGTGCATATGTCCGTAAACAGTTGTCAATCTGTACTCGTAATAGTATCCCTGCACACGTCAAGTTTCGCTTCTCTATCATAATTGCAAACCCATCGATGAGCCTAATACATTTATCTAAAATACTAATCATGTAGAAATCATCTTCACATAGGGTTTGCCCAATTACCTCTGCAGTTAGTTTTACCGCCTGTTTGCGAACATTTTCTAAATGGTGTTTAATCTTGAAAATCCACTCTTGATAATTCACATTTTCACCATCCTTTAATCATTGAACTCAAGTCCAAAATAAGTAAATTTCAGCTAAAATATAATAAAAGATATAAAAATAACCGGTTGCTCCCGGCCTCGCACATTTGCACACCCTTTTTGCACATTGCATACCCCTATGCACAGTACCTTTGGGCTTTATTAAATTGTATCATTTTCTGAATGATTCTCTCTATGTTCATGCAGATTTTGATACAATAATAAAAAGCCCTCTCCTGGGATTAACCCCGGAAAAGGCTTCAAATCAGTGCGTTTACAGAATCCATCAGACTTTCTAAACACATTAGATTGCTAACATATTGAGTTTTTTCGATTGGCACGTTACTGAATAAATCTAACTTGAATACCCTTACATTCATTCAGTCAAAATAATTAAAAAGTATAGGGAAAATTAAAAGGTTCACAGTCGATATGTTTCCTCTAACACCATGGATTGAGAGGACAGAATGAATGTCATTTGTGTATGTCCGTTCTCGGAAACATATCCACGACACTTTTTGCACTATCGGTAGACGGGAACATATCCATAGGCTTCGCTGTTTTTTGAAAAACTGAGGTATGCTGTTAATTTTCAGTACCCAATACTGTGAATAACGTTACTCTCCTATTCACTAATGTAATTCAACAATCTTTCTAAAATGTCATGTGTAACTTTTAAGTTGTATTGTTCAATAAGGTGACTTTGCAAATCCATAACTAATAGCAAAGAATTTTTATAGGCTTCAAATAATTCTACCTTATCTAATCGAGCAGTGGTCTTTGCAAATTTTTTATAATTTTCAAGGCTAATTTCTTTTTCAAGGTTTTTACTCATGTTTAGCCAATTATCAGCATTTTTTTCTGCCATACGTATAAGTTGTAGTGTATTTTTTTGAAGTTGTGATAAGAGTTCTAATGAACGAGCATATTCTCCTCTTTTTAGAACGTTGATTCCCATCAACCATAGATTAGAGAAATTACACAACAAAAAATTAGCATTTTCTTCAGTAAGTCTATTTGGTCTTGCACCACTTATCTCTGATAAATAATTTTCTAATTGCCCTGTTTCATCGTAAATAAGCATAGCCTTCGTATCAGGAATATAACCTGAATCTTTAAACGAGGGGATTATGTTCATATCTATTTCAGAAAGGAAATGAAATTCCCCACGTATAAGATTATCAAAAATAACTACCTCTGTTCCGTACTCATTTTTATAAAGCATCAAGTACGGAGCTACGTCAAACAACCAGTTGGATGAATCAAAGTTCGAGGTTATACTATCTTTCAAAAATATATAGAACTCTATATCAGAGTATTGGTCACCTTCTCCTTTGGTAAACGATCCATACATCATACAAGCTGTAATTCGTTCATCTGACTCAGTAAGATTCTTAACGTTTGCAATTAATTCTTTTTGTTTTAACATTTCTTCACCCTTTCATGTAAATATCTTTTAGTTATTGTGGCAACTCAAAATCTCTACAAACCTAAATTAATATTTTTCGTACAAATGTTATTGCAAAAAGCATCATCATGCTCCACAAACAATAGTGTAGGACAATATTCCAAAATCATTTTTTCAATTTGGATACGTGAAAAAATATCAATATAGTTCAATGGCTCATCCCATATATACAAATGTGCACTTTCACAAAGGCTTTTAGCAATTAGTACTTTCTTTTTCTGACCAGCACTAAAATCCACCATGTTCTTATCAAACTGCTCTCTATTAAAATCCAGTTTACGAAGAATCGTTTTAAATAGAGTTTCATCGATCTTATTATTATAGGCAAATTCAGATAGATTACCTTTTAAATATGAAGTATCTTGCGAAATATAAGAAATTTTTAGTCCACTTGCTAGCATAAAATTTCCGGTAAATTTAATATCATCTCCATTAATCAATTTTAGGATACTAGACTTACCACTCCCATTTTTTCCGATAATGGCAACTCTATCACCAATATTGACTCTGAAATTAAGATTACTGCATACTTCTTTATCTCCATAAGACAATGATAAATCATTCGCTTCTATTAAGCACTCTTTGTGAAATTCAAGTGGTGAAATTTTTAAGTCATCATATTGTTCAATGTTGTGGAGCAGTTCTGATTTTTGTAAAACGGCTTCCTGATGTCTTGACTCAATATTTTTGGCACGTTTCATCGCTTTTGCAGCCTTATGTCCAACATAACCCTTATCCAGTTTTGAACCAGAATTTGTTGTTCCATATTTACTTTTTTCTACTTTATTTGACCAGTTTGAACTACGTTTTGCTGCATAAGACAACCTTCCTATTTCTTTAAGGAGTTTCTTGTTTTCTGCCAGTTCAAAATTATCTTGTAACGTTTTGTTCTCCCACCAAGAAGTAAAATTTCCCTTTTGGATTTCGATATTCGTTTTATTGATAGATAGTATATGGTCAACACATTGATCAAGTAAGCTTCTATCATGAGATACCAAAATAAACCCCTTCTTGCGTTTCAAATAGTTTTGCACTACATTACGTGCATCGATGTCAAGATGGTTTGTAGGTTCATCAATAAGCAGGAAACAACTCGCTGTAAGGAATAAAGCTGCAAGAAGGACCTTTGTTTGCTCACCATTTGACAATGTATTAAACGGACGATATAAAGCATCTTCTTGAACATCAAGCAATGATATTTCACGAAAAATCTCCCAATCCATACATTCCGTACAAATACTCTTCATTACTTCAATTGTATATAGACTCTTATCTTCCACATCATAAGGAAAATACTCAAACTTAACTGTAGAACTTATATTGCCGGAATACGCATATTTGCCAAGCAGTAAATTTAAGAAAGTAGTTTTACCGCGTCCGTTTCTTCCAATAAAACCGAGTTTCCAATCTGTATCTATCTGAAAACTTACATTTTCAAAAATATTGTCATAACTTCCTTCATATGAAAAAGTTAGATTTGAAACATTTATTAAGGACATATATTTCTTCCTCCTTTACATTATAAAAATTTTATAAGCAAAGTCGGTTTTCGGCATTAATTACTCTATAATGTTATCCAACTCTGCAAGGATTTTGTCATGAATGACATAGTATCATTGTCTATCACGTTTATCTTCCTTTCTTTTACAAATATTAAAAGCCGCAAGAAAGTAAATTCTTACGGCTCAAAAACAAATACTATTATTACCTTTTGTTATACATAACATAAGGTTACTGTAATGTATTATTGAGTGTAGAATACTTAACTTTCTTGCAATTTGCATAACAAAACAAACGGTTCTATAGCCGTTTCTTTAAATATCTTATTATTCATCATATAATTATCAAGAAAAGTTATACATTCTTCCACCTCCAAGTCGTTTTATTATATCATATTATCTTTAAAAATCCAATATAATTCTTCTGTTCTCTTTCTAAAGATTACCCTTCTACATCAATCTCGACTCCTGATTTGAATTCAACGGCGAACTTATCATGAAATACCGTAACTTTTTCTATAAGCCTCCTTACTAACTGCTCATCATATTCCTCTAACTCACAGGATTGTTCATTAAAGAAATCAGTCATTTCAGCGATTCGTTGCCTTTTTCCTTCACGCTCTGCATTTTCAACAAGTGCATTTTGCTTCAATTCTCGAAGGTGGTAGATTTCATCAGCCACATCTTCATAGTCATTCTTGGATTTTGCTTGGATAAGAAGCTGTTGTTGTAATTCTTCCAATTTGCTATCAATATCATTGGTGGCATTATCATTTTCTTCATTAAGTATAGTAGCTATGTTTTTCTGCAACGCCTGGAGGAAGGGTTCTTTGTTAGCCAAAAGTTCGTTAATAGCCTTGACCACTGCTGTCTGCAATGTTTCCTCGTTTATGGTAGGGGCAGTACATTCAGATCCTTTTTCCTCCAAACGGCTGACGCATCTCCAAACAATAGACTTGTAACCTCGGTTATTCCAGTGTACCCGGCGGTAAATATCACCGCACTGGCGAGCAAACTGCAACTGCAACTATGCAGGCACTTAATCTTAAAAGAACTACTTTCTATAAACTGGTGAAGGAAGTGATTGTATGATGACGATGTGTCCACGATGTTTAGAGCTATACAGTGAAATTTGGTCGAAGCCTTGTTGTAAATGCGCCGATAAGACCATTCCTGTTGATATTGAACTCATCAATGTCGTTCAGATGCTGCTCACTAGAGGCTTCGATGTATCTTATGCCACTTGTTACCCAGATAAAGAACAAGGTGAGATCGAAGCTATGGAAATTGAGATTCACTTTAGGGAATTGTATCCGCAGGCTCTCTTTGATGGTCTCCCACCTGACTGGATTGTAATTGACGAATACCCAGTTCTTGGCGGTAAGGTTCTTGATGAACCTGTTGATATCCTTACATGTGCAATCGAATATCGATTTGAAGAGAGCATCCATATTCAAAAGGATATCGCTATAAGCAATCTGGAAACATGGCTCGAAGAGAAAGACCCGCAATCTTGTAGGGCTATCCTTACATTGGCCGGCTTCTGAAAAAGCAAGACCCTCTCAACAGTAATGATCTGCTGAAAGGGTACTTTACTTTAATCTATGACCTTGAAGTGCCTTAATGCGTCTTTAATAGCTTCTACTTTATATTCTGGTGCTGGTTTATATGGGCGTTTTAGTTCTTCAACTGCGTTTGGTGCGTCGTACATCGGCAGGCCTAAGTTTCTTTTGACCTCTGCAATGTTTGCAGTGTGAACTTTGAAGCCGTACTTTTCTTCGATATACTCCTGAATAAGCCTGTAGGTGATACGATCTGGCTGGATTTTTCGGTCGTCTGCGTACTCCATTTTTACACTGATAAAATCGTCTGCACTTTTGTGGGACAATAAAACACACGTCTCAACGTGGCCCGAGTTGCCCCAAATGATGTCTACCTCCGAAATTTTGATACCATACGTAAGTGGAAACAGGTCAACCGTTTTTTAGCGTTTTTGAGGTATGAGGGAACATATCAACGGTTTTAAGGTTTTAGGGAACATATCCACTAATTAAAATGATGATACATATTATGATCGAAATTAATCTGCTCAGGAGAAGGAACAAGATACCCATCCGCAACTCAAAGCATATCACCGGCAATTAGTGGGTAAGAATAATCCTACTGATTTTATCAAATGGGATTCCTACCTTTTTTATCGCTTTCTATATTTGAGTAAGTTGACCAGGATATCCTGAGTAAACTAGAACTGCAGTTTCATCAACCCAAACTAATGCAGGATAAATATCACCAAAATGAAAAATTAAATTCGTAATTGTCATAACAGCCCTCTCCAATTCCTGCAATTTGACCCCGGCCAGTAAATTCATATGCTTTGGTATAAAAATACAAAGAAAAAGGATTAGATTTCTCTAATCCTTTGAAATGATTTTTATAAGGAATATATTACTCCACTAAGCTCAGACTCCTTCCAATCGGTCTTCGCTGTCACTCGTCTTCTCGGGAAGTCCTTGCATAGGTGGAACATCTGCTTCTTCGGTCGCTTTGCTTCCTCACGAGCTTCACAACTTTTTCGATCTTTGTTTATAGCTCCCAAGCACAAGCAATTTTTATATTATTTTTCTCCTAACCATGTCTCATAATTTGACGCTAATTCCTGTGCCTCATTAAAAAATCTGCTTGTATGGTAACCGTCGCAAACCGCATGATGCACCTGTACAGACATAGGTAATAAAATTTTATTATCCTGCTGAAAATACTTACCCAAAGTAAAAATAGGGATTAGATATGTTGCATCATTGTATATATTCAGGTTGAATCCGGTAAAATTCACCCAAGGAATGCTGGACACATTAATTGTATTAGCAGGTTCACCTGTCTTAGGCATGAAATTCAAAACGTCGCTATAGTTTCTAATATCCTCAAGGTAATTATAGTAAAAACGTGGGAAGTTCTCGTCATACTCTGTCCAAATACTTGAAAAAGTTTCGTTATCCTTATGAAAGACAGTATAACTTGGGTTCATACTATCCCAGTATCCTAACTTACCTTTTTGATCAAAACAGGTGCGGAACTCCTTGTGACGGTTAACCACAGTTGTGATGATATAAATAAGCGTAGGGTACAGTTTCAGGCCCTTAAGTTTAATTTCACGCAGTAAACCAGTTATCTCTATATTTGCAGTCATACTGTAAGTGCACCTAACCGCATTTAAATAATGCTCAAAGTATGGCTTTCTATTCCAATCCTCAATATCTATCAAATTAAATTTCATAAATTAGCCTCCTAAAATTTTATTCTTTAATTTTAGAAGGCTAATTTAACTGCCATCATCATCTTGCAACCTCCTGCTATCCAAGCATCTATATTATAAGCAAGTCCATTATACCACATAGAATTATGTAAATCAAATAGGTTCATAGAATATAAAACAAATACACTTGCTACTACAAATATATCCTTTGTTAATTCGTGTTATTCTACCAATACGAATCAGCATGATATGTAATAGTTAGTTATACGGATTATCCTCAACTGCTTCTTGCAATCCTTTGAGAATAACCTCCTAACAGACAGTTTGCCACCATCGCAAAGCATCCTTTTCTAGTTGCTTTACAAATGCATCCTTACCAGCGCAGTAGCCTTCAATATCCTCCGGGAATCGATTAGCCAGCTCCATCTTTAATTCACCATACTCTAAAGCGATGTCAGGATGTGTACGCAGAAAATCCCTTACTGCTATATGCCTATTAATATCTTTGTGATTGCTTTGCTCAAAAATATGAATCTGGTGTGTTCTATTATCGCCACCCTTGCGGAAATATCTCCGTCCTTCAATACCAAACTCACCCATACACTCATATCCAATGGCTACAAATTCCTCATTATACTTATCAACTAAACTAATATTTGTCACTACGGGCATTATATCAATGATTGATTTAGCATGTAACCCTTTAACTGCTGTACTGCCAATATGGTAAATATCCACCAATACGTCCTTCAAAATACCACTTATCTTCTGTGATTCATTTTCATACTCTACTTCCCAAAAGGGGTCATACGGAACTACTCGTATAAACAATATTAAACCTCCAATCTCGTTCTCAACGAATAATATTTACGACATTTTTACGAGGGGCAGCCTGTTTCGGCTCCTCTGCAGCATAACCCATAACGACAGATCCGTAAACAATATGATTTACGGGAACATCAAGATCTGACAAAAGCTCACGGATTAAGGGCATGTGTGTGAGTCCTGGCAGCTGATTTAGCCAGCAGGAACCAATACCGAGTGAGTGTGCTGCCAGCATCATATTCCCGATGGCTAATGCTGAATCCGGCATAGAGTTTCCGTTGTCCTTTAAGTTAGAAACAATAATAAAGGTGGGGGCATGATACAGGAAATTTGAACTCTCGTCTTTCGCTTTTTCAACAAGGCTCACAACATAAGGATGCGTTTCTGCTACAACAGGTATAGATATAAGGGTTAGGCGAATAGCCTCATTCACTTTTGCAAGTACACTGGTTTTTTGAATGGCTGTAAACTTCCAGCTCTGTGTTCCCATCCCGTTAGGCGCATAGCTTCCCGCTGTTAGAATGGTATTTAAATCCTCCTCCGATAGCTGAGTCTCTCTAAAAGTTCGTATGCTTCTTCTTGTTAATATGTTTTCTATTATACTATTCATTGGTAGTCTCCTTCTTTAAAAAAATTATTCTCGTATTTATCGCTATCTCTATTTTTTACAAGCTGCATATAGAAATCGTCCATAACCTATTTCGGCTACATTTTTCATCAATTCTCCATTTAACCATAATGCAGTATCAGCAAAGCTTCTACCCTCAAGTGGCCATTTTGCATACTGCTGTGATTGATATTCTGCATCCGACATATTGATTAATTTTTCAACCCATTTATCATGAAGAGTTTTTATTTCTTCTTTTGCTTTTTCAACACTTCCAGGCCAAGTAATGTCTTCCTTTTTCAAGGTACCATCTCCAAAATTGTAATCTAACGTAGTGCGCCACCAATATATAATATGCCACATAATCCATGCAATACTGGACGGTCCAATCTCGTAACTTTCGATTTCAGGCCAATCTATACTCCATCCATCGTCTTGCCTTCGTATCTGCAGACCCATGGGACTGAATGTCCAAAGTGCCTCTGTCTCCTTTAGATTCTCTGTGTGATAAAGATAAAGTTGCCAGCACATGTCTATCTGAAATAGTATATTCTCTTTTATTTCGATATCTCTCATTGATTTTAATACTCCTTATTAAAATTATTTTAGTATACATTAATTCTTGCCAAAGAAAAAAAGTCTTTATACTTTTTAACAATGGAGCCGCCAGCCAGTATAGACTACATTGACCGGCGACTACCTTAAATTTAATGTTTCAGATTTATTTTCTTATCGCTAATTTCATAAACCACATCAGCCACATTATCGAGTAGCCGTTTGTCATGTGTGATAAACACTATAGTTCCAGCATACTCCTTCATTAATATTTCCAAAGCCTCTAAGCTTGGTATGTCAAGGAAGTTGCTCGGTTCATCCATTAGCAGGATGTTATATCTACCCATAAGCATTTTAGCCAGCAACAATTTAATAATTTCTCCGCCGCTTAAAGCAGATAAGCTTTTTCCAATATCGTTTTGTTTAAGCCCCATTGATGCTAGAACTGAACGAATTTCTGAAACATTGTAATCACAATCCTCCTGCATAAACTCTAGGACTTTCTGATTACCGTTGTACTTGTAACTATTTTGTGCAAAGTAACCTATTTTTGCCTTAGGTGAAATAGAAATTCCATCTTCATGGTTTAACATCATTTGGATTAAAGTTGTTTTTCCTGTTCCATTGCCACCAGTTAGCGCCACTTTTGCTCCTAGGGGAATATGAAAAGATGCTTTTTCAAACAGTATCTTATCCCCAAATATTTTAGTAATTTCCGTACCGACAATAGGATATGGATTGTAGAGTGCCAATGCATCACTTTGCCTGAAACGAATCCTGCGAATGTCTTCTGGAGCTTCTACATTTCCTAAGGCCGCAATCCTATGGTCTAGGGATTTAGCGGCATTATGCAACTTTTTTTCCTTACTTCCTATTGATTTTTGATGAGCTAAACGTCCTCCGCCTTCAGTGTTTTGTTTTTTTGAAGCACCTTTTGCCTTCTGTTCTATTTTACGAGCCTGTTTTCGCTTTTCCTCCGCAGCCCTTTCCAATCGGCCACGTTCCGCAACAAATTGTTCGTATTCTGCTGCCTGGCTCTTGCGTTCTTCCTCTTTCTGGCGAAGAAAATCAGAATAGTTTCCCCAATACTCAGTGATTTTTCCATCTTTCAGTTCCCATATTTTATCTACTACCTCATCAAGAAAATATCGGTCATGGCTAATAACTAACAGTGCACCTGTAAAATATTTTAGCTGTCCAATTAGAAAATCAATTCCTTCACGGTCTAAATGACTGGTAGGTTCATCGGCTAAAATACCATGTACTTGTGCTGATAAAGCCTGTGCTATTTTAAGTCTTGTTTCTTCACCACCGCTCATGGTCTGTATATCTAATTGCTCAACACCCAGCTTGCCTACAAGTGCAAAATCTTTTTCCTCCTGCAAACTTACTTCGTCCAACTGAGGGATATAAGCAAGTTCACCCAGACGATTCATTTTACATCCTGCTGGAGTTAATTCCCCTAAAAGCACCCTGAGTAAAGTGCTTTTCCCTGCACCATTTGCTCCTACTAAACCAATACGGTCATAATCATATACTTCTAATTCATCTATATCTAAAACATCTCGCCCTGTGAATTCCACACGAATGTCTTTAGCTTTTAATATCAATTCCATCTTATTTCCTCCTGTCTATAATCGCATGCTTTCATTTGCTTGTACGCAGGGAAAACCCTGCGATTTTAGCAGGAAGAATTACATGAAAATAAGATACATAAATATCCCTCCAATATTATTTTATTTTAAATCTAATTTTCTAACCTCTGTTATCATGGGGCACACTATAGCAATGCCAATAATTAAAATACCTGATAGTAAAAACCAATGATTTACACCAATTCTATCAGCAAAGAATCCAGAAAGAATTAATCCAATTGGCATAGCAAATGACATAATACTTCCGGTCAAAGAAAATACACGTCCTAAATATTCAGGCTTAATCTTCTCCTGAAAAAGAGCTGTTTGCACACCGCTATAAAATGGCACCGAAAGCCCCATTACTGCACAGCAAGCTACAAATATAACAAATCCACTTGGAGGAAGTAATCCTGAAACGACTAAACTGGCCCCCATTATAAAGAATGAACCAGTTATTAGTAATACACGCTTTTCAAAATTACCCAACCTTCCTAATATTAGACCGCCTACTAGCATTCCAGATGCAAAAGCGATTTCGGTAATTGAAATATGCACAGGTTTTCCATTAAAGTATTCCATGCTAATTAAAGGAAACAGTGCATTAATTGGCATATACACAAACGTATATAGCGTTCCTAAGAGTAATAAGGCAAATAATCCTTTATTTTGTCTCAGTGCGACGATTCCTTCTTTCATTTCTCTTAAGAAATTTGGTTTCAAACTTTGCACTTGTTCTCCCAGCTTAGGAATACTTACAATGGCTACCGTAATAGATGCAATCACAGCGCCTAATACATCGATAGCAATAATTGCATTTAATTCCCAAACGGAGTATAACAATGCTGCAGCCGCCGGACTAATAATATAGCTTATTGACTGCACAGACTGACTATAACCTGCACATTTCGTAAGCTGTTCTTCTGGTACTAAAAGTGGCGTAACCGCATTGAGAGCCGGAGAATGAAAAGCCGTTCCAATGCTACGGATAAACAATACTACCATAACCATCCATACGGGTAATTCCATATACAATGCAACAATAGCTAGCATTGCCCCAGCTGCTGCAATAATTAAATCAGCACCTATCATTATCTTTTTCCTGTCATGACGATCCACTAATACACCAATGGCAGGTCCAAAGACTGCATAGGGCAAAAAACCTACTAGTGAAGCCATAGACAAGACCATAGCAGATCCTGTTTTTTCTGTAAGGTAAAAAATAATCGCCATTTGCAGGATGGCACTAGTGATTAAAGATACTGCCTGTCCTGCCCATATTGTAAAAAACTTAAGTTTCCAGTTGTTGTATTTTTCCATTTATATTTTCTCCTGCATATTATTTTGCTTGAATTTCTACTTTGGATATCATTCTAGGCAATAAAAAATGCAGGCCTAAATCCACAATGTGGCTTTTGGTCTGCTTACATACAATTAGAAGCATTCATATTTAGACATAGTTAAATTAAGGTATAGTTAAATAATCTATATCCTCACCGTAACTAACGAATGCTCAATATCGTATAAATAAGTACAACAAAAAAGCCTATCATCGGGGATAGATTCTGCCTTTTTTATTGCCAGCTTATCTTAAACGCATTGAGGCTGTCATAGTTTCGGTTCCTCCTAAATCCTTATTTGTATCAATTATTATAACACAACGAAATGATATAATCAACGTTTAAAAATGGAAAAACCGCCAAAGGGTGTTGTGATATGGTTCCCTCTATTGGCGGTCAGCTCAATATTCTATACCTCTTTGTCTATTTGTATTTCAATGCCTGATTTAAATTCAACAATGATGTGATCATCGTAAACTGTAATCCTTTCCAAGAGTGTCCTCACATATTCTTCTTCGTAATCAGTAAGCTCGCAAGGCAGGTCATTAAGGAAACGCATCATCTCATCAATTCTAGTTTTCAGATCCTGTCTTAATGCCTGCTCATTTTGAAGGGCCTGCTTCTCATCACGCAGCCTTCTAATCTCCATACCTAGCTCATCACCGGTATTCTTTGAATTGACCGTTGCCAGTAGCTCCTGCTGCATTGATTTCATCTGATCATCAATTGTTGCAATCTGACTAAGGTTGATCTCCTCTAAGCTACTCTCGATATTCTCTCGCAAAAGCGGAAGGATTGTCTCCTTTTCGCGGAACGCTTCGTTTATGGCCTTGATAACCACCTCATGGATCAATTCTTCGTGAACTGTTCTTGCCGGGCAATCAGGACCATCTTTTTCAACCCTGCTAACGCAGCGCCAAACGGTGGACTTACACCCTCGATTGTTCCATTTAATCCTGCGGAAGATATCGCTGCAGTGTGCGCAGAATACCATACCGGATAAGGCGTATCGCCCGCTATAGATACGTTTGCGTTTTGTTGTCCCGTTAGTAAGATTTGCCCTTCTAGCAATTTCCTCCTGTACCTTTAAGAAGATATCCTTTGGAATAATAGCTTCATGACTGTCTTCTACATAATATTTAGGAACCTGACCCTTATTGGCTTCTCGCTTCTTATCGAGTATATCCACTGTATAAGTCTTCTGAAGCAATGCGTCCCCGATGTACTTCTCGTTCGTAAGTATCTGCCTTATATTGCTTTCATGCCATTTTTTATTTCCTGCACCATTTCGTATTTCATCGGCCTCAAGAGACCTTTTTATCTGTAAGAAGCTCTTGCCTTCAAGGTACTCCCTATAAATGCGCTTTACTACTTCGGCTTGCTCTGGATCAATGATAAGGTGACCATCTTCGTCTTTGGTATATCCCAGGAACCAGTTGTGGTTGACCTGAACTTTCCCTTGTTGATATCGGAACTGTAAGCCCAAACGAACGTTAGCTGATAATGACTCGCTTTCTTGCTGTGCAAGAGAAGCCATAATTGTCATAAGAACTTCACCCTTGGCATCGAGCGTATTGATGTTTTCTTTCTCGAAATAAACACCGATATTCTTGTTCTTAAGGGCTCTCGTGTAATTCAGGCAATCAACCGTATTTCTTGCAAATCGGCTTATGGACTTGGTGATGATCATATCTATCTTGCCGTCGTTGCAATCGTTAATCATTCTCTGGAATTCATCACGCTTCTTCGTATTCATTCCGGAGATACCGTCATCGGCATAAATCCCCGCTAGTGTCCACTCTGGATGACTTTTAATATAGGTGGTATAATGCTCAATCTGTGTATCGTAGCTGCTTTCCTGTTCATCACTGTCGGTAGAAACTCGGCAATAAGCAGCTACTCGTGTCTTCTGAACTTTTTCGGTTGGTTTCTGAGTACCGATAATTTTCTTCGCTGGAATAACCGTAACATTTTTAGCTAAGGAAATCATTCATTCACCTCACTTTCTATCAAGCTGTATACGTATTCTGCCTGTATAAAAGGGTCCTCATATTTGATTTGTACCTTTGGCATTTTAAAACCTGTAGCAACCTGGCTCACTTTGTCTGGTTTCTTATCAAATACTCTCCCAAGCTTAGTCTGTCTTTTAACACGCTCGGCTTCTGCTGCATCAAAGGTCTCTTTATCTATAATAGCCGGATAATAATTGTCTCCAAGGTAATATTTATTTTGCAGCATTTTCTTTGCACTTGTGTGGTAAAGCTTAAGTCCAACGGCTTCTGCGGCAGGCATGTAGGCAAGTCCAGAAAGATATCCTTTATAGAGCTTCCTTACTTGCTCTGCTTTTTCTTCATCAATGACAGCTTTACCGTTTTCAATTCTGTATCCATATGGAATATGGCTCATCCTCTCACAACCTTTCCTTAAGATTTAATCCGCACTTGAGCATAAAGCCTATTTCACTTCTACTGTAAACTATAATGTGGTCGACGTGTACTTCAAATGCCTCTGCGTCAAATTCAGTAAATCCTTTACTGTCGTTTATATGTTTTAGTAATCCGTTCACTGCTTCTGCATTCTCAAGTTCCCCATTAACCGAACGGTACAAGGTTTCCTATGGTTAAGGGGAACATATCCACACTCGTAGTTGGAAACATATCCAACATTGGCTCTCGTTTGTGGGAAGATATCAACGGTTTTGTCTGTTCGTGAGAACATATCAACTCAAATCATTTCATGGTTAATCCCTTATCAATGGCTTCCTGAATAATCTTATGACAACATACCCCCAAAGGATTGTTTTCCTTACAAAGCGAATTTTTCATTGCTCCAGTTATGGCATTTACTTCTTTAACGGTTTTCGCACCATGCTTTACAACTGCTTCAATTACCTGATCTTCTGTGACTTTGCTGCAATAACAAGCATACTTAGGATCTGCATCTTTCTTAAACCAGATAGGAACCCTAACTTGGTCTTTTAAGAATTTTATTTCTTTATCTAAGTTATAGTAAATAACGTCGCAGTCCTCATTCATGCATATCTTATATTGATCTCCATCAACGGCATTACGATAATCATCTGTCACCAAGTGTTCAACGGTTATCCTACTAACTGTTACTCCTTCATTATTACAGACAGGGCAACTCTCCTTTGTTCTATTTAAATTTTGTGTGATACATTCACAGCAACATTCATCAATAACTTTCAATTACATAACCTCCATATCTTTAAAACCATTTAATTCAAGGTAAATCCCAACCAATTTTCATTTATAGTTTTTAAATTAAAAAATACCCCTTGATTGTATCGTCAATTATCGGTATCATTCAAGGGGTGAATAGGAAAAATAGTTTATAGCTTCTTTACATTCAAAGCTCTAAAAGCATTTAATACTGCAATGATAGTTACACCTACATCTGCAAATATAGCTGCCCACATAGTAGCTATTCCAAAAGCACTCAAAATAAGAACAATTATCTTTATTCCAATTGCAAATACTATGTTTTGATTTGCAATTTTTAATGTCTTTTTAGAAATCTTCATTGCAGTAGCAATTTTCGATGGCTCATCAGTCATAATTACAATATCAGCAGCTTCAATGGCTGCATCAGAACCTAAACCACCCATTGCTATTCCAATATCTGCACGAGCTAATACAGGTGCATCATTGATTCCGTCACCGACAAAGGCGAGTTTACCTTTTGTGGATTTTTGTGAAAATAATTCTTCTAGTTTTTCAACTTTGTCTGCTGGCAATAGTTCTGCATAAACCTTATCAAGACCAAGCTCTTTAGCAACTTTTGAACCAACACTTTTATTATCACCTGTCAACATAACTGTTTGCTTAATATTAGCTGCCTTAAGTTCCTTGATTGCTTGTGCTGAATCTTCCTTTACCTCATCGGCAATTACAATGTAACCTATATATTTATTATTAACAGCAACATGTACAGCAGTACCAATCAGCTCTCCCTTGAAATAAGGGATATCCATCATTTTCATAAGTTTGATATTTCCTGCCATAACCTTTTTGCCATCTACTGTTGCAATAACACCATGACCTGATATCTCTTCTACATCTGAAATACGTCCATTGTCTATTTCTTGCCATATGCACGTTTCAGTGAAAGTGAAATTGGATGATTGGAATAGCTCTCCACATATGCAGTTAATTCAAGTAGCTCTTCTTTGGAAACCCCTTCTGGATGAATTTCCTGTACATTAAATACACCTTTCGTTAGTGTACCTGTTTTATCAAAAACAACAATCTCTGTTTGAGCCAATGCTTCAAGGTAGTTACTACCTTTAACTAAAATACCTTTTTTTGAAGCTCCACCTATTCCACCGAAGAAACTCAAAGGAATTGAAATAACTAAAGCACACGGACAGGATACCACAAGGAATGCTAGTGCTCTATATATCCAATCACTAAAAGTCGCCCCGTCTATAACAAGAGGCGGTATAATAGCTAGAAAAACTGCAATTATAACCACAACTGGTGTATAATATCTCGCAAACTTAGTAATAAATTGTTCTGAATTGGATTTTTTACTACTTGCATTTTCAACTAAATCAAGAATTTTGCTTACAGTAGATTCTCCAAATTCCTTGGTAACCTCTGCTGTAATAACTCCATTAATATTGATGCAACCACTCAGGATATCACTTCCTACTTCTACTTCACGAGGAACAGATTCACCAGTAAGTGCTGATGTGTCAATCATTGAACTTCCCTCTATTACCTTGCCATCAAGAGGAATTTTTTCTCCTGCTTTAATTACAATAATATCTCCAATTTGTACTTCATCTGGGTCAACTTTGACAAGTTCATCGCCTTTTTTAACATTTGCATAATCTGGTCGAATATCCATAAGGCTTGCAATTGACTTTCTCGACTTGCCAACTGCATAGCTTTGAAACAGTTCTCCAACTTGATAAAACAGCATAACTGCAACACCTTCAGGATACTCACCAATAAAAAATGCACCAATTGTTGCAATACTCATTAAAAAGTTTTCATCGAAAACTTGACCTTTAAAAATATTTTTTACAGCTCTTTTTACAACATCTCCACCTACAATAATGTAACTTATTATAAAGAGAGCAATCTGTAACCATTCGTTATTTAAATTAAGCAATACTGCTGTAGCTAACAAGGCTGCACCAATAATTATTCGCCATAGTCGTTTTGTCATACTAAATAGCCTCCTTTAAGCCTTTTTCATAGTTGTATCGGGTTCAATTTTTTTAATTATTTTTTCGGCCTCTTCTATTATTGTTGGCATTTTTTCATCCTCACCATCAATAACGAGTTTTGTGGTCATAAAGTTAACAGTAGCTTCTTTCACTCCATCAAGCTCATTAATAGCCTTTTCCATTTTTGCCGCGCAATTTGCACAATCCAAACCTTCAAGTATAAATTTCTTTTTCATTATTAAATCCTCCTAAATATTATTTGTAATTTTATTTTGAATACTACAAGTCTTTTTCAAATTTTCTTGAAACATTGCTCATTTGATATGAAGACTTAAATATCTGCCCAAATATCTTCAAAAAATATTCTATTATACCGCATTACTACTTCTCGTTGATATGAATTAGACCTTGGTCAAATATTTCTCTTACATGATCATCAACTAATGAATAATATACTACTTTGCCTTCTTTTCTGTTTTTCACTAAATTAGCTTGTTTTAAGACTCTCAGCTGATGGGAAATTGCTGATTGTGTCATGTTAAGTAATACAGCGATATCACAAACACACATTTCAGCTTCATGTAAAGCCCATAATATCCTGATTCGTGTTGAATCTCCAAATACTTTAAATAATTCTGCTAGATCATAAAGGCTTTCTTCTTGAGGCATTTTATCTCTAACTTGATTTACAATATCCTCATGAATTACATTGCAGTCACATCTTTCAATTGAAATAAATTTTTCAGTCATATTATCACCTCTTTTTAAATCATTTCATATGAATGCTTGAGCAAGCATTTATACGTTGTGTATTTATTATATTATTGTTTTTCTCATATGTCAATAGTTATATGAGCATTTATTCAAGTATTTTTTATATTATTTGAAATATCTCAAAACCATCTATTACGACATTAATACCATAAAAGGGTGATTTCTATACAAACCTATTTTAAAAACACAAATATTGTAGATTATATAAAATTCTTATCATCCCAGAGGATTATTTCTCCCTCTTTCTGAGCCATCAATTTTTCCACCTTTATAATGTCATCACTCTTTTTACCCTATGTCATCTATAAAGCACCCCAAAAATAGGGGTCAAAAAACGGTGTTTTTTCGCTCATTTTTTGCTCCAAAATCACTCTTGAACCACTATATGTTGTGGTCAACTTCTACTTTTCGCCCCCTGAACCACAATACGTCATCAAAATTATACTCTCAACGTGGCCCGATAGGCTCATCTTGATGTCTTGAGTAATTTTTCACATTTATCCGTACGTGGAAACTTTTCTATCTTGTTTTTTTCACTTTGTGTTTCATATAAGTCATTCGCTTTATCGCCCATTTGATTTGCTTTTAACAGACCTATTAATTCTTTTATCATTTCATCCTGTGTTAATGATTTTTCTATATCCATAGCTTACGCCTCCTCATCCCCTGTTTCTTCTCCACGCATCACTCTGATGAACTTCTCATATTTTTCCAGCGAATTATTCGGATCTCCTTCCACTGTGAAATCAAACATATCGGAGAAGTCATGCACATCCCCCATCGAATACAAATCTTTTAAAAACCTGCTGAAATCCTCAACAAATTTAGCTAAAATCTGTTCATGATTATCATTCTCGTTATAAACATAATATTTCACATATTCCTTGCGGCATATTCCAATACAGTCCCAGACCTTATATGTTATTTCACCTTTTTGATATAGGTTGATTTGTAACATTCCTCCACTGAATCGATGATTAATAAATGTGTCATAAAACTTAGATGTCACACTTAATGTTAGTCTTTTGCCTTCTTCTTTCGTGTACTCTACAATCACTGGAATAATCGCAAAAACAGCTGCTCTTTGAAATTCTCTTTTCCTCATATTGTCTTTTCCTCCAAATTCGAAAGAGCCAGAGATAATCCCTGACTCTTTCATCTACATTATTTACTATCGAAACGGTGTCTCTCTATCAGGCAAACTCTGAAACTGTCCTGACTTTTCTTTCTCTTTCTGCAAATCATTTTTTGTTTCTTTTTGCTCTTCCTGCTTCTTTTCCTTTTCTTCCTCATATGTTTTCATTACCTCTCCATAAAGTTTTTCACGAAACTCCTTTGTTACTGGATAACACACGTCCTGATAAATCGCTTTGCCTTGTTCGTCTATCTGCTTTGTCTTATAAGCCGGCATTGCAACAAACAGCTTATCTTTCCCCTGAAGGATACTTACATTATTTACAATAAATTGATTATCGAAATAAATACGTGCAAGACCACATACATTGCTACCATCTCTTTCAAATGGTGTAACCTTTACTGAAAACTCTGGCATTTCAGACTGTGTTTTTTCAATCTGTCCTTGCTCTTTTCCCTGATTTATTACATGCTCATAAGCTTCAAGGATGTTATCGTACAGTTCCTCACGAAATTCCTTGGTGATGGGATTGCAGACATCCTTAAAAATAACACCGCCATTCTCATCTCTTTCACTGGAACGATATCTAGGCATAGATACAAATAACTGATGTCTTTCAGGATTTTCTAAGATTGCAATATTGGTAATCTTAAATGAATCACCAAAGACTACTGTGGCAAATCCTTTGATATTGCCTTCCTTTGTTTTTACTTCATTTACATGAATTGAATATTTCATTTACTACTCACTTTCCGTATGCTCCGTGCATACACCAAAATCAAAAGTGGATGCCTACCATCCACTTCACTACTCTTTGCAGATGCTACAACGCATCTGCTCAATTACATCCAAAGGGACACGACCATTCAGCCAATTAGCTAAGGTAATGACCATTCCGTCCTGTTCAAAGTAGATATAGTGCTGATGTTCTGCACTAGCTTCATATACTACCGTGACAGCAAAATTAGGCATGAACATTTGTGATTCTTCTTCCCAAGTACATACAACCCCCTCATGCAGATTTAGATTTAATTCTGGAATATGCACCCACCATCCACTGATAACAATTTGATACTCTTCATCTGTTTCAGCTATATCATCATCAATATCTGATAAATCCATCTCTGCAATCACTTCTTCCACTTCGAACAAGCGATACACTTTCTCCATTACTCCTCACGTCCTTCCCTATCCATCATCTGCTCCTATCATCCACGTTGGTTTGATAAGCAGTTTTTGCTTCAGCAACATATTTATCATTTTCAGACTTTTCTATATTGCCCTCGTCCAATTCTTCTTTTGTCGCACTTAAGTCCACATCTTCCACTTTCCCATTTTCCAGATTTAGCTGTGCATTCAATTCATATTGACGCGCCAGCTTTTCTTTCAATTCTGTTTCATAAGCAAATGGCTTCTCGTACTCTGACTTTGAGGCATCCAAATCATTCTGATACTGGTCAATCTTCTTCAGTAAAAACTCTTCATTCTCATGAATTCCACTAAATAAATTTTCTAATTTCACCATATTTCCAACTGGGCTAGTTGACAGTTCCGCTTTGTAGTCTGTCTTTCCACGAAGCACCAAATAATTTGTGCCCATGAAGTTCTTTTCTACCAGCAACTCAAACTGATGAAACTGACCAATAGGATTGATTTCACCTGTCTTGCACTTACTAATTGCTTCTAACATAACGGTTCCACCATCCACACGCTCCTCAAAACTTGCTCTACCTATCGTAATAGAAAAATCCGGATTCTGAATTAGTTCTGCATCTCTCAGCTTGATATCTTCCTTTACACAGCACAGTTTCTCTTGTGCTGCCTTAATCAGCTTTGGATAGCGGATCATATAATTATCCTGCAACGAATAATGCTGATTGTCATAAGAAGCTTTTAGTAACTTCAAACGTTGTACCTCATTATCTAATTCCATCTTTTCACGAATCAATGGATTGCCAGTTGCAACTGCTTTAATTTCTGCATATGACAAAGTTGCTTCATCAATATCCTCACAAGTTCTGGATACAGATTTGCTTGTCATAACCTGACTGATAAATCGCTGCTTATTTTCCACTAATGACCATGAATACGCATCAAAAGTTCCTTTTGTAACATAACGATAAATTGCCACCTCGGAATTTTCATTTCCCTGACGGATACCTCTGCCTTCTCGTTGTTCAATAGCAGAAGGCTTCCAAGGACAGTCGATATGATGCATCGCAACAAGATGTGTCTGTACATTTACACCAGTACCGCACTTATCTGTAGAACCGATTAGAATTTTCTTTTTACCTGTTCGCATTTCTTTAAACAAGATATCCCTCTGCCCGTCTGTCTTAGCATCATGGATAAATGCTATTTCTTCTTCTGGAATTCCCCGAAAAATTAGTTGCTCTTTAACATAATTGTAGACATCAAAATCTTTACTCAAGTCACGGCTTGACCATCCACTCTTAGGCGTACCAATATCCGAAAAAATAAGCTGACAACCGATTTTATTCTCGTTGACAGCTTTGAAATATTCGTAGCATACATTTTCTACGACCTTATTTAATTTTCCATCCGTATTGTTTGGTGCATCTGCATCTAATAGCCTTGCATCAGTACCTAGCAGTCTAGCCTCATGTGTGATCTTTAGGAAATTATCCTCTGATGGGTCAATTCCATCATTACGGATTCGCTCTGCCCTTACTACAAAATCCTCCATGACCTGTTTTACATACCAGTCTGGTTCACTTTCCACAATTGTGTACTTATTATCCCTTAGTGTTGGCACTTTCAGATTTAGCATATCTTTGGTTTGTACATCTGCCACTTCACGAAAGATGTTCATTAATTCTGGAAGATTCGTAAACTTATTAAACCTGCTTTTGAATCGGAATCCGCTTCCTTCTACGGTAAGTTCAAGTGCTGTTGTTACTTCACCAAAGTTTGCTGCCCAGGAGTCAAAATGATAAATTCCCATCTGCTCTAGTGCCTCTTTTTGTAGATATAACTGCATCACATACAGTTCGCACATAGTGTTTGAAACCGGGGTTCCTGTTGCAAATACAATTCCTCTGCCATCATTGATTTCACTCAAATACTGGCATTTCAACTGCATATCTGTAGATTTCTTCGCTCCTGAGCTGCTAATACCGGAAACATTATTCATCTTGGAAAAAATAGCAAGGTTCTTAAAATTATGAGCTTCATCCACCATAATTGAATCCACACCTAACTCCTCAAAGGTAATCAAATCATCTTTTCGACTTTCATCTGCCAATGATTTCAACTGTTCCTCTAGCTTTTTCTTCTGTGCCTCCATCTGCTTTACAGTCCATCGTTCTCCGTTCTGTGACTTCATTTCATCAATAGAATAGGCAATCTCCTCAATCTGTTGGTTCAACATCCGCTCCTTTCTTTCTGCCGAGATAGGAATCTTCTCGAACTGCGAATGCGACATAATAATACAGTCATAATCTCCCGTTGCAATTCTAGAGACAAACTGCTTTCTCCTACTCTTTTCAAAATCACGCTCTGTTGCCACTAATATATTAGCGGACGGATACAGGCGCAGGAACTCACTTGCCGTCTGTCCAATCAATGGTTTTGGCACCACCATAATTGTTTTACCTGCAAGTCCCAGTCTTTTCTGCTCCATACAAGCAGCCATCATTTCAAAACTCTTACCCGCCCCAACACAATGAGCCAGTAACGTGTTTCCTCCCATCAGGATTCTTGCTACTGCATTCTTTTGATGTGGCTGTAATTCAATCTCTGGATTCATCCCTGGAAACTGTAACTGTGAACCATCATACTCCCGCAAGCGAATATTATTGAATGTTTCATTATAATACTCCACATACTTTGCTCTTCTCTCTGGATCTCGGAATAACCATTCCTTAAATGCTTCTTTCATCTGGTTCTGCTTTTCTCTTGCTAACATCGTTTCATTTTTATTCACGACATAGTGATATTTTCCATCACCATCATCAATTCTGTCACGAATGGTAACTGTCTTTAGGTTCAGCGTATCCTCAAAAATTGAATAGGCATCCTCTCTGCTCGTTCCATAAGTTTTCGTGGCTGCAACAGAATGTTTATCTCTTGACTTATTTTCAATAAACCATTCCATACTCAGCTTATTCAAATGAACCTGTATTCCCGAATTGTACCACTGAGTTCGTACTGCTCTTTCCCTTCTCGGAGTATTGAGAAGTTCGTAGATAAACTGCTCATAGTCTTCTGCCTCCACCCATGTGGTTCCAATTCTTACATCAATCTCACTTGCTTCAATATCCTTTGGCTGCACCTGTTCCAACGCCTTTATATTTTGTACGAATAACTCTGGATTCGCTCCTCGCATAGCTTTTGCTACACGCAGCTTTTCTCTTACATTTCCAGACAGATAATCATCCGCTGTCTCCCAACCTGCGTTTGGATTATTTTCGTTATAACGGTTTGGATTCAGATAAATTAATCCCTGTAATTCTTCAAGCATAACCGCACGTTCTAACTCTGCTTTTACGTCATCAGATAGTGCAATATTCGAGGACGGTTCATTCCCTTTTGCTGCCAATTCCTCTACCAGCTTTGACAAATCAGGCTGATAAATACTTAACATATAGGGAATGTTGACTGCGCCATATTCATTGATTGATACATTAAGCGCTTCTACCGCTGTTTCCACTCTCTCAATCTGAATTCTGGCTTTGATGGTTTGCTTAAAGAACATGTCTGCTTTCTTCACAATCCCATCCTCATTTACATCTTCTAAAGAGCATAACAGTGGGTAGTCAGAATCATCTCTGAATGCCCTGCTGTTTGCCTGTGCAGTAATACATCCATATTTTTCAACAAAGGCATCGTAGGTTGCATTCAATGTTTTTTGTCCTTCTGCTAATTCTTCCTCACTACAACCATCTGTCTGAATATCGATCAAGTGTCTGGTATTATTTCGAATTTCATCTAGCAAGCGAATCCTATCCTCTACTGTAGCATTTACTTCTTTTCGGTACATATGGGAATTTTCTCTGTAATATAACTTTCCTTCATAAAACGTATAAGAGAAATTTCTCACATCGGGATCTGCAGGTATCGCATCTTCACTTATTTCCTCTGACTCTTCTAAATGTTCAAAATCAGTCATCTGTGCAGATATTGTACGAATAGCTTTATTCAATTCTTCGTACATATTGAAGTTTTCAGCATCATTTACACAGACTGTATATCTGCTATCCTGACCGTAAATTCTAGTGTCATATTCCATATGTCCTAGCATCATATCTGGATGCTCTACAAAATAAGAATTGACCGCAATTCCATTCTGGGTATAGCTCAAATGCACCCAATCTGGTTCAATATCAATCTTACGTTCTCTTTTTTGTAAAAATAAAATATCGCTGGTCACTTCAGTTCCTGCATTTTCTTTAAATGCCATATTAGGAAGTCTTACCGCACCAATTAGTTCCGCTCTCTCCGCCAAATACTTACGGAAGGTAGCATTGCTTTTATCAAGCGTTCCTTTCGTCGTAATAATCGCAACAATACCGCCTGGTCTTACCTGATCCATCGCTTTTGCAATAAAGTAATCGTGAATACGAAGATTTAATTTATTGTATTTCGGATCAAATACCTTATAATCTCCAAATGGTACATTCCCAATCACAACGTCAAAGAAATTATCTGGGAAGGTGGTCTTTTCAAAACCAGTAATACTGATATCTGCTTTCTGATACAGCTGCTTTGCAATTCTACCGGAAATGCTATCTAGTTCCACACCATATAATTTGCAATTCTGCAAAGGTGTTGGCATGCTTCCAAAGAAATTCCCGACTCCCATACTTGGTTCTAACACATTTCCACCTCGGAAACCAAATTGGAGTAACGCCTGATTCATGCAACTTGCAATTTCTGGTGAAGTATAAAATGCATTATTTACAGTAGCTCTAGCTGCAATATATTCATCTTCTGTCAAAAGACTTTTCAGCTCTACATATTCCCTTTTCCAGTTTTCATTATTTTCATCGAATACTTGAGAAATACCACCCCAGCCAACATACTTTGATAAGATTTTCTGTTCCTCACTGTTTGTCAGTCTATGTTCTGATTCCACCTGCTTTAATACTCCTATTGCTTCACTATTCCATTGGAATCTTGTCTTTGCTCCACCTTTAGGAAGTTCCCACAAATTGTAATGAAAGTTACGTTTCTCGGAATGTGTTACTGCATCATCTATGAGATTCTCTGCTGCACTTTCATTACCAGTAGCAACTCGTCTTTGTGCTTGTTCCTCACGATTCTGTTTTGCGCTGTCACATTTATCAAGGAATCTCTGATATATTGGCTGTAAGGTTGTTCTATCCTCAGTTGCCATCATTTCATTATACCGTTGTCTATGATCTGCTCCGCAGAAGAATGGTTGCTTTGACATATAGGACAATACTTCATACAGTTCTCTATAGCCTGTTGCAACTGTTTCTCTTTCACCAAAGCGGTTCTTATAATTCATGTTAATCTCATAAGGCTTTAAGGTGTATTCAATTAAGCCATATTTGTTGTTGCTATAGCCTTTTTGCTCTTCTTTACTTCCTAAGACCATATCTGATAAAAGTTCTAATTTGTTTGGAATGAGCAAATACTCTGAATTTACAATATCCTGTAAAAATGGTTTAAAAGGCATATAACAGCTACATTCTGTCACAAGAATTTCCATTGCCTCTCGCATATCTTCATCCATATCTGCAATTATGTTTGCATAATCAGTAGGAATTACTTCCAGTCTTTCATCACTATGGCTCTCCTCATACTGCTTTTCATATTCACGATTTTCTGCTTCAATCTCCGCACCATATTCAGCCATTGTGACCATACGGTCTTCTTCTGCAAGTTCCTCTGGTGTCATTTCATAAGTTTCTGTCTCTGCTTTCTGTTCTGTGATCTTCCTATGACTTTCATAGCTTTCAGGTTCATCGGGAATCGCAAATGCATCCACGACCTCAACGACTTCCTGTTCATCAGTAGCATCTATTACTCGGTGAACGATATCAACATAATCTTCCCTGTCAGCATCCATAGAGATTTCATCTAATGATTGTCTCTCTGGCTGATACTCTCCAGTCATAATTAGAACACCAATTTCTTTTTCAACTGTCCCCCATGAAATATAGCCTTCTTTTTCGCCTTCCTCATCTCTCCACTGGAAGCGAAGTCCTTGTGCATGGAAAGAATCATAACCATGCAAACCGTAACCCTCTATCGGCCAGCCTGCTCCACCTTGACCATACTCCTTTTTAATACGTCTGGCTCTGGTTCCTGCATCAATTTCATTCTGATATATCTTACATACTCGGCTCATACCATTTACAAAGCCAGTACCACGAAGTAGGGTTTGGCGTACAAACTCATGTGGTACAACCAACTCTTTCTTCGGTTGAATATAAGTATATTTTTGTCCAGCAGCTGAAATTTTGGTGGTTTGTACATGCATCAATCCGCTAGTATTCAGCCCAAAATCCCCATCAAAAAAGGAAGCCTGATGGTAATTGGCTTCCTTACTATTTCCAAATGAATTGATTTCATTTAGTTCTCTATTCAGTTCTTCATCTGCTCCTAGTGAAATTTCATTACGATCTGCTGAAGGACTACTTCCTCTGCCTGCATCTTCGCCTGTTCTCTCAGTTTCCACATCTCCATCGTGGAATTCGGATTCTCTGGTTTGTGTTTCTTCAGGTAATCGTTCATCAGCTGGTCTAACAGTTGATAAGCTTCCTCGTTCACCTCGTTCATTTTCTCTGCCAGTTTCCCGAATCGGTAAAGTGTCTTGTACCTTGCTGGTTCGTTCTCCTTTAGATAATTCATCGCCAGTATTCCGTATTTCCCTAAATTCGTTAATTTCACTTCCTGCTCTTCCGGCATCCGAATATCCGGATACAGTAGTCCGTCCACTTCGTGATACGTCATTGTTAATTCTGCCATATGCAATTCTCCTCTCGCTTTCAATCGTTTTTAGGTTTCTACTAAATTCTCTAAGAACGCTGCAGGAGACATCGCATACCAGGGAACCAAGACGGTAAATGACTTCCTCATCGGTTATCTTTACGATCTGACTAAAATCCTGTTCTTGCATAGATAAGTCAAATCCGCATCTCGTACCAACCGCATACATAACACTTTGATATACCAAGTCATCTGTGGTTAGCCCTGACGTTTCATAATTGAGTTCCTTTATCATACTCCCAGCTAGCTGCGATAATTCTGAGATTCTTTCCTCAAAATCTGTTCTTATTATACCCCAAACATTTGTTCCTGTAAATAATTTTAATGAATTTAGTAATTCTTCTCGTGTTGTTCCTTCATACTGCTCCATCTGTCCTTCAGATACCAGATAATCCAAATAATCCTTTAGGTTTTCACCCTCCAAATCCCATGTGAGCTTTTGTTTCTTTCCACCCGTATCGATGATATCAAATACATATCTCATGCGAGGATTTAATGCTCTTGATGGAAAAATAGCTATGCCTTTACTTCCACGCTTGACATATCTTTCAACTTTTTTCCAAGTATCATAATCGGCTATCATAGTTGAATGTGGGCGCTGACCATACACCATCAGGATGTTATCAAACTCAAATCTATATATCTGACCGGTGAGTCGACAAACATCCTGCCACTTCTTTTCAGAAGTGGTGACATCATGAATCATCTCATCATAGATAGCTTTTGCTTCATACTTATTGCTCATCCGATTCTCCTCCTGTTCTAGTTTTTCTTGTCAAACAACTCCTTATAAAGCTTTGCTTCCTCTTTATCTAAAGTAATGGCAAATTCCTCTGTTTCATCCTTCTCTGCCTTTTCAATTGCGGTAATAATCTTTTTTGTGATTCTAAGAAGCGTATGATTTTCTTTGTTCATCATCATACACTCCTTAAATGTCATTCCATTATTACTGTTAAGAACTCCTGTATTAACCTGAATCATAAAAGACAGATCAGATTTTACCTTTGCTACCTCATCCATTGAAATAAAAACAGTCTTAATGCTCTCCTTTGAAACTTCCCATTCCTTTTCCAGCATTTTTATTAAAAATGCCATGTTCTTTACTACGTTTTCTTCTACTACTTTGCTCATATTCTTTATCCTCCGCTATTTGCTTTTTCCTAATTGTTGTTTTTGTTCATATGGACGAAAATCCACATCTTTCATGTCCTCGGCATCAAGAATGATTTCCTGTGCATAATACTTTTCCATTGCTTTATCAATGGCTTCTCCAAGAGAAGCTGCTTCGATTTTTTCAATCCTTGACAAAACCTCTTTGATTTCGACCTCATATTCTTTAGACATTTTTCCTCCAATCAAAAAAAGACCGAACCTTATGTTACTAGCTCCGCCTCACTTTCTATTCCTATTTATTTGTTTGGTCTTGCATACATTACAACACTTCCATTATGGAAGTCTCCATATACAACACCCTCTGCTTCATTCTTTGCCTCGACCATCTTTCCATTACCTGTATATATCCCAACATGACTGATGTTCTTATATCTTCCGTTTGTGGTATAACTATAGAAAATAAGATCTCCAGGTTGTAAATCTGCTTCTGTTATACTCTTGCCTGCTTCATCAAGCCCCTGTGCTTCTGCTGCCGCTGTGGTCGCACCGCCAAAACTAATATCGACTCCAGCCGTTTTCCACGAGTAGTAAGCCAGCGAACTGCAATCATAATAAATTCCTGTATCTCTGTAAGCCTGACTATATGGATATCCTACTTTGCTTAAAGCAAAACTTACGGTTTCCTTCTGTGTTGGATCAGCGATACTACTAACGATTGCTTCAATTTCTGTATTAGTTAAAGAGGATACGCTATTTCCACTGCCACTTCCTCCACCAGATTCTCCACCACTATAACCTATCATCGCAAGGTTTTCTGGACTCATCATTTCATTGATTAGTTCTATCTGGTCTTCATCAAAGTTATATTCGGTAATCATATCTCTGTAATCTTTCAGCGTAACATTAACAGAAAGAATTGTTTCCGAATCTGTTGTTCCATCTCCATTCTCATGGGTTTCTGTTCGGGAACTGGTCGTGTAAGAACACATATCATTAACTATATCCTGAAGCCAATCTTTTGACATATCATTCATGATTGTAGCAGTATCACCAATGCCATGCTTTACCATATAGACACACATGATATCGTAATAATTGCTTGGACTAGCAGCTGTACCTTCATAGTCCACATAGACGATTTCTCCTCTATCATATCCATTATGCTCATTGGCTAGTGTGTTGGCCTCCCTGTTGAAATTAGCAACATATTCTGTTGTAACGCTCATTACCGTATCACCTTCTTCCAACGGTGGCAGGAATAGAGCAAACGGGGAATTATAAATCGTTGCAACTACTGTAACAACTGGAACTGTTATAACAGATATCAGCAAAATCAATATTAATAAGAATCCTCCCACAGCAAGAGCCATTTTCTTTAATGGAATGGCAGCCCGATTCATAACTAAGTCTTTTAAAAGCTTAAATAAACTGTCTTGCTGTTTATCCTGGGAATTCATCTTATCTATAAAGAATTTGATTTTACGGACTCGGCTATTACGCTTCATATCATCATGATCTATCTTTGCTCCTACAACTTCTCCGGCAGCAATCCCAATCAATGGACTAAGTGGTCCAACTGCCGCAGTTCCTGCTACCGTCACAGCAACATCCGTCGTAACTTTTGTAGCTACTTTCGCTGATTTCTTTGCTGTTTCTTTTGCCACCTTCTTAGCAGTGTCCTTTGCTGCTTTCTTTGCAACCTTCTGTGTTGTCTTTTTAATCTGCCTTCTCGAAAGCTTCCTACCAGACTCCACTTTTTTAATCTTTCGCTTCTTCTCTGCCAATGACTTCTGCCTAAAGAATTCTGCTCCTTTAGAAGCTGCTCCAGTCATGGGTCTTGTAACCCCATAAGCAATCATTGATGCATCTCTTATTTCCTCTGCACCTTCCATCTGATTTGCTGCTACATTTGCACCTACTGCACCCACTAACTTAATACTGGAATTCTTTGTCTTAATAGTCTTCTTGTCATCCTTGATATTTCTGTTATGCTGATGGATTCGTCCTCTACGTTTTTCCTGATTCTGATGAATCGTGCTTTTCCGATACGTAGTTTTTCCCCTTCTACGAACTGCCCCTTTTCCCATTGTCTGCGTTGTAGTAGTGGCTGACATAATCTTCGGACTTCTTTTTACAGAATAAACATTGTGACCTTTAATCCCAGTAGACTTCGCTTCATGTGAATGAATCTTTGTCTTCGCTTTTGTGTGGATTATCATTGGTTTGTCATCCACTTTTTTGATTTTCAATTGTCTCACCTTCTTTCCAATCGAGATAAAAAAAAGAGAGCAGACAAGTTTTGGCTTGAATGCTCTATGTATAATTATTATTCAGTTACATTTTCATCTTGGAAATCTTCCGAGAATTCCTTCTTTAATCTCTTCAGTAATTTGCTATGCCTGCTTTGATAATGCTTGTATATCTCATCTTCTGGAATCCAGATTTCAGCGGCTTCTATCCTTTCAAATACAGAAAACAAAATCTCATCTACTTTGCGTTTATCCGGTACTTTCTTATATTTCAGATAACAGTCCTTATATACCTCATATTCCCACTCTGCAATTTTTGTCTTTTGGGACTCTTTTAGTGCTGAGAATTTCTTATTAGTTTGAAGAAGTCTGCCGTCTATTATTTTGTGGTTTTTCATGGTAACCAACTCCTATGTTTAGATTTTACGTTGCCTATATTATTCCATGATGATGATTTTTTTCTTTATCATATCAACCTGTATTTCAGCACCAATTGGTAGTGTGCATCTTGGTGTTGCATGTCCGAAATTTACATTATACAAAATCGGTAGCTTTACATTTGAAATAACTTCTCTTAAAGCAACTTTATATTCCTCATAGAATGTTTCATCTTGCGGTTTACCGACTATAATACCACTAACGACTTCAAATACACCTTTTTCTTTTAGGGCTCGTAACTCTTTCGTAAATAGATCAGGCGATGGTTTCTCCTCACAAGTTTCTATAAATAAGATTTTGTCTTTCCATTCACTTTGTTCTGGAAATAGGTGATATTTTTCACTGATCTTCACTTCATCTTCATATCTACTCCCCGCCAAAATATCATAAAGGCTTTCCAAACATCCACCTAATAATCTTCCCGAAAAAACTTCTTTCCCTTGTAGCAGTTCATAACCTCTTGATTCATCATGCGCAACTCTTGATGTTCCAACGGCTGCCTTTGAAAAATCAGTTCTTTCCTCGTACCAGATTTTACTCGATGTAATCTCTTTTTGCTCATGTCCTTCTAAATAACTTTCAAATGCTTTTTTACTATAAGGTAGCATTTGATTATCTATTTCTCCCAAATCACAAATAAAATTAGGTCCATAATAAGTAGTAAGCCCCAACTGATAAAACATTAGGTGATTGATTGTCGTATCCGAAAAACCAGTAAATAGCTTTGGAGTCTTTTTTACTGATGATATGAAATCTATATCATCCATCAGATATGGAAGAATTCTATAAGTGTCATCTCCTCCTATTGCACATATAATTCCAGCTATAGAGTCATCTAAAAAAGCCTTTTTTAAATCTTCGGCTCTTGCTTTTGGGTTCGCTTTTAAAAATTCAATTCCTTTTAAAGAATTTGGCATAAAAATCGGTTCTAAGAAGTACTCTTTTAATCTATTTACAGCAATCTCTATATTATGACTGCAAAAATCTTCTCCCAACATTCCACTTGAAAGACTGACAATCGCTACTCTATCTCCTTTTCTTAACTTACGCGGTATAATCATTCTATACTCCTCCCTGATCTATCTCAAAAAATCATCTTCACTGCTTTAATTTTTCTATGTTCTATGCGTTACTCCAAAAATGACACTCTATAACTGAAGATATTTCTTAATCTTGTCTTCGTCAAAACCAAAGCAAATTAGTTCCGGTGATTTCATTTTCTCTGTAGATAATATGCTATCGTTGTGATATTTAACAATAAGTGGTTCTTTTATTGAAGTTATATTTTCCTTCATCCACTCATCATCAATCACCGTTTTATCCCAAAATGTATCTACAGGTATCATATTTTCATCTGCAATTTTTTTAATTAAATCTACTGTTGTATCATCTGCTTTCAACTGTTGACCCCAATACAAGATGTGATTTTCTTTAAACCACTTTCTAATTGAATCTAATTTACAGTCAGGTAAATATAAAATCGTTAGATAGTTGTTTGGTGCAAATTCATTCCATGTAGTCCAATAATATTTATCAATAATTTTACCTATCTCTCCACTGCCTTGTCCTCTATCTGCGAATCTATCATATATCTGTTTTAATTTTTCACACTGTTCAGCAATAATATCATCCGATAATTTTTTTTCATTACTTCGAATTTCTTCCATCAAATCCGATAATTTCTCATTGCATATATTAGAATAATTACTCCGAATCGAGCCCAGCATTTGTAATATTAATTGCATATTTGTATTCTGAGCCATTTTAAGAAGACTCTGCATATATCCAGCCACCTCATACATCTTAATCAAATAAGACGGCAATTGCTTGTCAAAATCATAGGAATTTAAAGCCTCTAATAAATCATTCCTAAAATCAATTATTTTTTTGATGTCCTCAACATTTTTGCTTTTATCTGCAATTGGAATTGAGTAATAAATTGGCATTGACCAATTCAGTTTTTCTTTAAGTTTAATGCTATACATATCCTTATCACCAGGAAGAAGAGCTGGTAATACTAAATCGTATGCACACCAACTGCTCGTAAATGCGCTCGTATCAAGACACGTAAAATATGAAACTCCTTGTACAAAACCAATATTTCTTTGTATCCACTGCATCAGCATTTGGGGAATAATATACTCTTGCTTAAATGGAGATTTTCCGCTTGAATTCACAAAAGCACATGCTAACGTTAACGGGTACATTATCAAGGATTGTTTTATAACCTGAATCCAGAATTCAAAATCATTATATTTTACAGATGTACCCCAATTTCTAATTTCATTTGGAGAATATATTGATAAAAATCTTAATTCATTTGATCTATCACCATCCTTCTTACCCAGATCGTCATAGCAAAACTCTGAATAGTAATATTTTTCTGGATATCCTGTTTCTTGCCATGCTAATGGTAACATTGTAGCCAAATAGAGACACGGAAATCCTGCCAAGCTAAATCTTTCATTGCTTACATTTCTCCTTTTCGAAAAAGGAATATGAAAGAGTTCATTTGCATTATCTGATATATCTACTGATGGTGAATCTACTGCACGAACTCTAAAAAATGAACGTCCTGGCGTCATGCGAAACTTAGTATAATGTGGCTTGTTATCTACAGTAATCTTTGTCCAATCGTCAATATATGAAACAAATAAATCATCTTTCATATTTGCCATAAGAATATCAAAAGACTGTTGTGCACTCCCAAGATCAGCTTTCTCATAATAAGAAAAAATGTCTAATACAAGATTGAAATTGGCTTCTATAACAGTCGAAATACTTTCTAAAACAGTATGTACTTTCTCATTCTTTTTATCTTTAAATTCTTCCCCGTGACAATCTTTAAATAATCTCAAAAAGTTGTTTTTTTCTTCTTCATATTTTTCAGAAATAATAAATTCTTCTTGATCATATCTTTTTGGCAAAGATATTTTAAGTAAAAAATCCTCAATACTAAGATTATCAATCATGGTAGTCTCCTCAATCATAAATTTAGAGCCAGATACTTCTCTGGCATCTGGCTCCATTATACTAAATTTACCTACTTCTATCCATTGATATTTTCTTTTTCTTCTCTTGCTTTCTGTTCCGCAATTTTCTCGTGGATATTTGTATTATAAAGTCTATATAATCCTGTATCCTTACTAATCTGATTATCAAATGGAATCACTGCACTGCCACACTTAATCAGTCCCATACCTGATGGACTGTTAGTTACAAATCGAAGCTGTGCTTCTGACACACCAATAACCTCTGCCATTTTAGAACTGTCTGTATTTGCCTGCTTTAATAATGCTACAAACTCAGAGTTTGCAAGCATTGTGGTTGCTGTGTAATTCTGTAATAGATCGACGACGTTTTGTGTGATGCCTGTACATAACCCACCCTGTTTTCTTACTTTCTTCCATAACTGCTGTAAATACTTTGCAGAATACTCGGAATTTAGTAAGACGTGGAATTCGTCAATATAGAGCCAAGTTGCTTTCCCTCTCTTTCCATTCTCCACGATTCTCTGCTGGATGCTTTCCATCATGACAAGCATGGTAATAGGCGAGAGCTCTGATCCTAAGTCTCTAATTCCATAGACTGTGAAGCGATTGTCAACATCCACATTCGATTGATGATTGAAGATATTAAGTGATCCATTAACGAACAGTTCCAGTGATAATGCGATGTCTTTTGCTTCCTCTTCTGGCTGCTGATTCAATAACTCATAGAAATCTGACATAACTGGAATATACTTTTCTCTGCATCTGGCGATGTCGATATACAGCTTTCTTACACATCTATCAATAATGGATTTCTGTCTGGAATTTAGGGAATCGCCGATACACTGTTCACAAAGTCCCAGCATAAATTCACCTTTTTCTCTTACCCATCCTTTGGAATCATTCTGATCCAAGTTCCATACATCCATTGCCATCGGATTCACATAATTATCGGTATATGTTGACATATTTACAACTGTTCCACCGTAGGTTTCAGCAATATCAAAATATTCGTTCATTGGATCTATCACTATGATTTCATCGTCTCCAGACAAGAATACATTTCCCATTTCCATCTTACAGAAGAAAGATTTTCCTGATCCAGGAACACCAAATACAAAACCATTACCATTAATTAATCTCTTACGATTTCCGATATTAATATTCTTTGATACCTGATTGATACCATAATAATTACCACCTGCATCATTCAATTCCTGCACATTAAAAGGCATCAATACAGCAAGACTTTGGGTAAGCATGGTTCTCATATTTTCTACCTGCCTTACGCCAATCGGCAATGCTGTATTTAATGCCTCTCTCTGTTTCAGATAATGCACATCAATAGTGCAGCTGTTACGCTTTCCAATAGTTTCTACGGTTTCACTGATACTCTCTAATTCCTTTTTTGAATCTGCCATCAAAATGATTGTCACCGCTACATAATACAGGCATTGGTCATTCTCACGCACATCATCCATGATGGTTTCAATTTCCTTCTTTTCCGTTCTCTTAGCATAGGAGATATCGGACGAGAAGTCATTGTTCTTGTTACGAACTCTCTGCTGTTTGATGATATCAGATTCAATGCCCAGATATTTCTTCTGCAATACCTTAGTGGTCAAATCCTTTGGAACTGGCACTACATCAATGCTGACAATGGAGTGAACTGGAAGTGATGTGATTTCATTTAGGAATCGATCAGATAAGCTACTTGGATACTTTTTTATGAACAATGCTTTGCAAAATTTACGCTCATCCTCAAAGCTATCTGGAAAGTACTTAATCATACCGTTACTTAAATCATTTTTGAAATCCCTTCCTATTTTCTTTGCTTCTTTGATGTCAAAGTCCCAGTTGTTCTCATTACCAAGGTGATAAAAATCATGAAGAATTTTTAATCTCTCATTCCCACTGAGTGCTACGATATCTGCTCCCAACTCATTGAATGCCTTGCGAAGCGTTGCTTCTAATGTAGCAAACTGCGCCTTAGCTTCCTCAAAATTCTTTCGTTCGATTGTGAGTGTTACATATCTCTCCTGCTCAATCCCTTGTCTGCCTTCTAGAATCTTTGCTTCTATGATATCGTTATATACTTTACGGAAGTTATCATAACCGTCATCCATATACTTCAATAACACATACTGCTTTAAATCTTCCATATTTTTATTCTTATTGTTGATTGTAATCTTAAAATTACAGTCCAAAGAATTCAAGAACTTACAGTATCGTTCAAAAATATCAATCTGCTCGTCCTCATTTGTGGTGGTGTAGTTAATATCCTGAAAGCGGTAGCATTTTGAATATCGATTCTTTGCCACCTCGAAAATCCCATTCTCTGCTACTGCCATAATTTCAATGGTTTCCTGAATTGATTTCGGAGACTTATAAAGCGGTTCACTTGCTTTTTTCAGTTCCTTAAATTCATCTGTAAATAATACCATTTCTTTACCTCTCTTTCGCTTAATAACACACCAGTCGGGAACTATCCCGGCTGATGCCCGAATTGTCCAGACCTAAGAGGTCAGTGCAATCTATTTCAAAGTTTCTAATGCATATACTTATATGCTGCAATGCCTGCAATCGTTGCTACAATTACTCCCATACAAGCAATTGCAATTTTCTTTGTTTTCTTTTTCATCTCTTCAAACTCCTCCCTACTTCCTTTATTTACTGATTTTACTTCCTCTTTTGACTTATTTATCTTTTTGGTAAAGCACTTTATTCCCTTTGCTTTCTCTGCAAAAGCAAACTCCGTTTCAAATTCCTTTATTGCTTGCTCTCCTTCTGTAGAAACATAGGTTAATGCCTTGTTCCCAAACATGAAATGGAATTTTCTTCCCATATACTCATAAAAGCCCATTCCATTGTAAGAATAAAATCCACCTAGAGCGATTGGTGCAACACAAGGAATTGCAACATAAGCTGCACCCGTTAAACCAATATAGCGGTACAAAAGAAGAACTAGACCACCACCCACAACTATACTTGCAATAGAAAACACCAGCTGTTTTGCTGATAATCCTAGTGCTACTGATTCCTGATAGCGATCAATATCTTTGTTGATTTCAATTACCACTGTTGAAATACCTCCTATCTACATTTTTCCTTTTCGGACAACTTTTCTTTAGCAATGTTTTTTTCATACGCTGCCATTCCATCGGGACAAAGTTCTCTTAGTTTTTCTGGATTAAACAGATATAATGGATATTCACAAAATCCACTTCTCTGTGTTAACCCTGTAAACTCTCCAAGTTCATTTTTTTCAATAAACCTCTCAAGTTCTGGCATATTGTTGAGATCAATATATCCACAATAATCCGGTGCTTTTCCACCCAGATTAACAGTGATATCTCCAAATGGTTCGGGGTATCCTTCTTCATTTATTACCAATCCAATATAGATACACCCATTGTTCTGATAGCTATTAATATCAAAGAATACCTCTTCTTTGCTTCCCCACTGGGTTTCATATTCTAATGTCTTTTCCATGTTCCATTCCTTCCTACAATCCAAATGCCTTACTAGTTAATGATTGTGCTCCTTTTACACTTCCTACCGTCAGTGCAATGGTAAATGTCATTTCACACAGATAGATTAGTGTCTGTGCCCAATCCGCGTAACTTCCTGTAAATGATGGAAGCCCAGCATTCACAAATGCATTACATACAATAATTGCAAGTGCCATAGTAACCGCCTCGAACGTGACAGATAAAAAGTATTTGCAATACGCCACTACCGTTTGGTTGACTGTTCTGTTTCCTCCCATAGTTGAAAATGCAATTGCTCCCATTGGCACAATGATCAATAATCTTAAAAATCTGAAATACACTGTGTATATCATAAAAAATCCACAAATAATGATAATAATGGATAACAATGCCGCAAGTATTAGCATAATAAGGCTTTCTCCAAATCCTAAATTCTTAATTATGTCTGCCTGTGTGCTATCAATGGTCATTGTCGTATTTGTGCCCGCTGATAATATATTTACCAGGTTTCCAATGGATGTGAAAAATGCCTTCATGATTGTCACATTATTCGCCACAAACCATTCAGCTAGTGCCACTCGGATGAGCATCCGAAGTATCACTTCAAATCGCATCTCTTCCCTGATGTCCACACTTTCGGAGCAAAACCCAATGACAAAGAACAATACCACCAGGGATGAGCCAACCGCTACAAAGATTGGTTCAATTCCTTCAATCACTGCCCAGGGACCGCCACCTTTGAAATTTACGGGTGATTGTCCGAGCATTGCAAATACTAAAGATATCTGGTTGTTCCAGAATCCGAATACCATTTCCAGCAGGGAAAGAATCTTGTCTCCAAGTTTAAAAATATCCATACTTGTTTCTCACCTCTTCCTTCTGTTTTAGGGGTGTTTCCACCCCCGGTGCTGCTTTTTCTTAGAATCCTAAGAAAGTTAATACGGTTGAAATACCTGTCATCATGACTCCTGCTACAATACCCTTTAATGCAGAGTTCATAGTTGAAGAATCCTGCTGCTGATAAGCCTGTGCAAATTCCATAACATTCTTTGCAAGAATGATTACACCCACGGCACCGATAACCGCAATTACCAGAGTCTTTAGGTTATCAAGTGGCTGCGTAACCGCAGACGTTCCTGATGCTGCAAAACACTGTGTACTCATAAGGCTGACTGCCATAATTGCACCAGACATTGCTGGCACTACTTTTCTTTTCACGTTTTTAAATAATCCTTTCATTCCTTTTTCCTCCATCTGCTTGTTATTCATGTTCTGATTTACTATTCTTTCTTTCATTTGAATCTCCTTTACAACGAAAAAATGGGCAGTTATTATTGGCTTGCAATAATAACCACCCATTCCACTTAGGTTATCTATATGATCGGAGTTTCCTCCGTTATATTATCACTTCAGGTTTACCTGATATGTGTTACTTTTATCTTATCCGATTATTTTTCTGTTATGCCATGAACGATTCTCTGACTTTAATCATGTGCTCAACACTTGTTTCTGGATAGAAATATTCTAATATCTTACTCTGAGGGACTTTTGCAGCCATTGCCTTACGAGCTTCCTCTTTCTGCTCCTTGGTATAAGGCCAATGGATTATACGATTCATGATTGTGTCTTCTTTCAAGTTTGGTCGATTTACTTGACGCATTTCATTTATTTTTTGATTCATATCCTCTGCATATTCAAGCTCTGCTTCCAGTTCCTGATTCAATTTTTCCTTCTGTTCCTTCTCGTCAAGTTTCGTAAATCGTTTGCTCATCTCCACATCACCAAGAAGCATAAATTCATCATAAGTCAACTTATCAATATATACGTTATCTCCATTCGCTTTTCGTTTTTCAAAATGCTCCAGTGCTTTCGCTGACAAGATTTCATAAGGTCTTCCAACTAATTCTCTCTTACCTCTGACATTATGAATATAAGCTTTCCCCTTTCCATCTGCCGTCTGCTGAAACATTGGATGACCAAATGGAACAAACTTACCATCAATAATCGGATCAAAACCACGAATAAATACGATGCACTTTTTGTTGTCTAATTTTCGTACTTCATCTGGTGTAAATAACTCTCTACCTAAGATATCATAATTTCTACTGCTACTCCCCTGTCTTCCTCTAGTTTCTCCGCTGGATTTTTTGTCAATCGTACCCTTCCCAAGGAGCTCTGAAACGTACTTATGGGTACTTTGTTCGTTGCCACCTAAATAGATAAAGGTGTCACAATTGCCCGGGATTGTTTCCCAGGTATCCTTGAACAAAGCCTTCAGCTGTGCAAAGTTCTGGATAATAATAATGCTGCTGATAGACCGAGATCTCATGGTACTAAGCAAGCTACAATAGTCATCCGGCAATGCTACATTAGCAAATTCATCCAACATAAAAGTTACATGAATTGGAAGTGCTCCTCCACAATTAAAATCCGCCTGATAATATAGTTCCTGAAATATCTGCGTATATAGAAGTCCTATGATAAAATTATAGGATTTATCAGAATCTGGTATCACACAGAAAAGCGCTGTTTTTGTTTCACCATCTCCATTTACTCCAATTCCTATATCAGCCAGATTCAACTCGTCTTTTGATAATAATCGTAGCACTTGCTGATTCTCTAAGTATGCCAATCTTGAATTGGCACTGATTATAATGGAACGAACCGTGTCCCCTGCACCTCGCATACATTTGTTGTACTGCTTTACGGCTGGATGATTAGCTCCTAAAGGTGATAACCCCTCTAGTTTTTTCATACGCTTATCAAGCATGGACATCTTACCCTGTTCTGCAACCTCTGCCTCGCCAATCAGTTTTAATACTGTCTCAAAATTTCTTCTTGAAGCTGGTTCTACCAGCCACACATAATAAAAGATAGACTGTAGAAATAATCCTTCTGCTTTCTCCCAAAACGGATCTGATGGTATTGACCCTTTTGGTGTTGTATTGGAAATTAGATTTGTTATCAGTTTTACTACATCCGTTTCTTCTCGAATATAAGAAAATGGATTATAACAATCTGACTTATCCATCTCCAGTAGATTAATCACCTTTACATTGTATCCGTTGTCCTTTAGCATCTGACCACAGCTTCTTAAAATTTCTCCCTTTGGGTCAGTGCAAATAAAAGAACAATTATGTGGCATTTGCATAAGATTCGGCTTTACTTCATAAAATGTCTTACCTGCACCAGAACCACCACAAATCAGAATATTTCCATTCAATTTCAATCTGCGAAAATCTAAAGACATTTTTACATTTTGACTTAAGACTCGATTAAAGTTCTCATCTTTATCGGCTAATATCTTGTTTGCTCTTTTCGGATTTTCAAATCTTGCAGTACCAAATTCCTTTCCGGGCATTAGATTTCTCTGACTGGTGTAATACATTAAGATAGCCATCCCATAGATACCTATGGCAATGGCTACTGCTTTCACTGTATTCTCATTCATATAATTTGCTAAGGGAGCGGAACAAACTTCATTCAAACGATTGATAAAATCATTTAGTTCCACGCCCTTTTCCCATGCTCCACCAATCAAATAACCAAAATAACCCGCAAGGATTGCACCAACAAGAATAAAAACAACCGATGGTTTTTTCTTACTTGTCTGCATGGTATCTACCTCTTTCTCGTACCGGTGGTCTTAGTTGTAGTCTGCGTTTTTGCAACTTCTTTGGTCTGATTTCTTTCATAATGTTCTCGAACAGCTGATTCCACTTTATCATAATGACCAGCATATAATTCTTCGCCCTTCATGGTTGATACAATTCGATTCTCTTCATCATAAATCTTGTAATCCTTTTCCTTATCAATAAAGGTAAGCATAGTCTTACCTCCATGAATATCCATTGCTTTCGATTTATCAAACCATATATACTTTGCATCCTTACCCCAGGTTCCTGGCACTCTCGTTTTCACTGCATGGTCGTTTTCTGCTGTAATCAGAGTTTTACTAATTGTAACATCAGAAAGATTTAGATTCTTAGAAGCAGATACTGCCCTCATTCGTTCTGCCAAATCCTGATATCCCCTAACACGATTTAAGAATGCATCTTTGTCCATCATGACCTTATGATATCCATTCGCATCTCTTTTATCGAGTAATCCAATGGTTTCAAGCTGCTTAATCACACTATTCGCCTGTTCATTTCCAATACTGAAATTTTCTTTCACCGCATCTACACTGATACTTTGCTTTTCCATTGCAAAAAGACCTACTTTTTCAATCAATCCCTCCATAACAACACCTGCTCTTGCACCATCAGAAGACATACTCTTATCGGTTTCCTTCTTTTGGTGCTTGAGAAAGTCCAATAGCTTTCCTAATGATTTCTCATCTCCATTCTTTAGATAATCATCAAAAGATGCAATATTTCCAAAGCCTAATTTCTGAATCATCATATTTGCTCTTGGTACTGCTTCTGTATGAAAGATAACCTCCGATAAACCATCTGCCTTTTTAACATCTGGAAGTACAGAATAGAGAATACCGTATTTCTTTGCCAGCTTCTCAACTTTCTTCATATCAGACGTTTTAAACTGCAAGACTTGTAAATCGCCACCTTTCATAAGCAGCTTTTTCATAGATGTTTTTCCAAGAGATTTTTCATAATCAAGCATTCCCTTTAAAAAGTCTATGGCTTTTTGCATGGCTCCTAAGCCACCATTTCCAACCTTCATTGCTATTTCAATCCCATCATATGCGACGCGTATAATTTGGACTGCTTCTTGTATTTCTTCTGCCATATTCGTTACTGGAATTTTCAAAACAACTCCAGCTTACCTCCTCCTTATAAAATCTTCACTTTCTGTTTTATCTGCTCTGTATCCGACTTCCTGATTTCCTCTGCCGACACATGAATACCATATGCGCCCAATACATCAGCCAATCGATTCACCGCTTTTTCTTCTTCCAGACGATACATCTCTATTGCCACTAAGAGATTCTCAATTTGATCAACCCATTTTGGCTTTATATCCAAAGCAGCTTCATATTTCAGAATCAAGGCATTGCTGTCTTTCCCCTCTGCTGCAAATTCCTCAATCATCTTCAAAGTCAATTCAACATCACCTGTCTTGAATGCAAATTGGACAATCAGTTGTATCTCTTCATCTGTTAAACCACCATGGCTGTTATGAATTGCTTCGATTGTTTCTTCTATCGTTATCATGCTTCCTACTCCTTCTCATACATTGCATTTTCAAGAACTGCAATCTCAATAATTTCTTTCATCTTCTCTGCAGAGACATTGTTATTGATCAGTTCCACCAGCTGACTCTCTGTTAACCCACGCTCAATTGCACTCTTTAATTGCATTAGCTGATCAGGCACTAAATCACCACTTGCCACTAACTTTACAATATCCTGTCTGGATTTTTTCTTTATTCCCAATTTTGAAAATAAATTTGTTATACCACTAGTCTTTTTCTCCGTGCGTTCAATTGGCAGTGTCTGAACCACTCTTCCATACGAATCCACCATCGATACCGTGTAGTAAATCGGAACCCCATATCCAGAAATGTTTTGCGGAATGATTGTTGACTGTTTCAACTCTATGCTAGGCTCTGGCACCAGAACCCTTTCTGGCTGTACTGTACTTGCCGTTTTTGATACTGCCTTACTATCAGAATCTCTTTGATCCATAATCCGGATCTGCTCTTCTAATGCCTCTGTCTTATCCTGCATCTTTTTCATCTCCTTTTCTTTTTGCTCAAGTTCAGTGCGATATCTTGCGATTGCAGAATTTGCCTGCATAATCTGATTCTGCTGTTCATTCATTACCGTTGCTTGATGAGCATTCTGTTTTACCAGATCATCTCTGACATCTTCATCTTTTTTTGTTGATTCAAAAATCTTAAGATGTTCTGCCAATGCATCATATCTTTTCTCCTGAAATTCAATATGAGTAATCATGGCTGATATTTGGTCAACTAGTTTCTTAACATAATCAGGTGCATCCTCTGCCACCATCCTTGTTTCTTTCATTTGCTCAAGTACCATTTCATATGCTTTCTTCATTGCAGCTGGAAACTCATTTTGTCCAACTACTGCCTTGATACTATCGAGTGGGACACCTTTCTCATAAAATTCCAAGGCAATGCTCATCTGATTTCTTGATAGATGTTCAGAAGTAATAACTTTAATTGCTTCCTCGGAATACCCATTACGGAGACACTTAGAATAGATTTTCATCTGTCCAATACTCCATTTTTTCTTATAGTATTGTTTCACCTGTTCTTCACTTAATCCATACTCCAAGTCTTCCTGCACCAGTGCTAAGACTTCATTAGGATAGCGCTCAAGGTTTTTCAGTCCCTGTATAAACTCGGTAATATGAATATTTATTGCTGTCTTTTCTGATTGTTCCATACGTTCCTCCTATTTCTTTCCATAAAAATAACAGCCTAACGGACTGGCTGTTTCACTATTTCTTTTATTTTTTCTTTTTCGATTATATCTTCTAATACCTTTGTATCCTCATCCTTTACTGTATCCTTCCAAATTGACTTTCCAATATTCAGTTCCTTAACAACAGCCTTTTCTTTCTGACTTATTTCCGAACATAACTTTCTATAATAATTCTTCAATTCCACTGTTTCCTCATAAGTATATCCCAGACTTTTAAGTTGTTGTTCTAGACCTATCCACCTTTTATGCTCCTCTTCAAAGAAGTTATCCCCATTCTGGTATGTGTTTTCACACTCCTTTAAAGCTGTCATATCCTCAGCAATTTGAAACAACTTTTCAAACTTTTTCTGAGTACAATAAATCTTGCTTTTTTCACTAGAAACTTCTATTCTTTTATCCGTCAGATTCATAATAGTTGCTGCAAGTTCTACACTGGATTTCACATCATGCCTTGCCAAAAACAAGTATTGTTGCTGTAATTTGTGCATTTTACGAATATCATCTTTGTATTGATATACCTGACTATACGGTTTCTTCTTAAGCATACCAATCCGATACAACTTAGCATAATATCTTTTCTGCATTCCTGACATCTTCGCTCTTCGGTATCGCTTCACACGGCATCTTACGATCTGCGGTTTCACTTCTATTTGCTGATTCTTTAAATAAGATGACATATCTTCTTCTAAAATTCTTTGTCTAATACGTTCTTCTGAATAATCATCACCTATCGACTTACACCTTTTAAATCGACTCATTCCAGGTGGACGAACCGCAAGATATTTTCCCTGTTTTAACTCATACCCTTTATCTTTAAGCATAACTAAGAAATCATCAAATGTGTTATTCTGCAAAATACAGGCATCTAAATCACGCTTTATAATATCTGACCATACAAATGGTCCGTCACGATTGACGCTCCAATTCTGATAGCCACGATCTGGATCACTTTTCTCATCACCTATCTCAAGAATAGATAGTCCATACTCTTCACATAACATATTGGTAATTGGTTGTATTTCTTTTTCCCAATCTCCTTTTTTATAGTGATACTTCCTACCGTCAATGCAACTTACGCTGTTAAATACAATATGCGAATGGATATGATCCGTATTATCATGAACAGAAAATACAACTTCATACTGATTTCTAAGGTACTGTTCTATGAACTTTTCTGTAATCTCATAGGCTGTATCTGGTGTGATTTCTCCTTCCTTAAACGAAAGTACAATATGATAGCCCTGTCTTTGATCTATCTTTCCAAATTTTCGTTTGGTTTCCTTCATCTGCTCAAATGCCATATCTGGCTGACAGTTAACTCCACCAATCAATCTACCCTCCTGCGTTTTATCAGGATTCAAAATATAATTAATACTTCGTCTTAAATGCCTTCCATGAAATCCACTACCAGAATCCTTCATATGCATTATCTTACTGATTGCCAATCATAATCACCGCCTCATTCACTGCCACATTCAATTTTTTCATATATGCTATTAGGCGTTCTTTATCTGCTTTCGTATACAATGCTGAATTATTATTACGAACAATTTGATTTATATTGTTTCCAATGTGATTGACCTCATTGATTAAATCTTTCAGCAATCTTCTAATTTCAGGATAATCATTCGGCTTCTGGCTGATAAGTAATCTCAGATACTCTGCTTCCTTCATATTTGCTGCGATTGCTTTATTGGAAAGCAACTCCGCTTCCATTGGCATCAATCGCAGCGTTTTTCTTACACAATGAATACGATCTGCCAATCCTATCACCTTCCTCTTTTATCTGTACTGTAACGGTGGACTTCCTCAGATACTGCTACAACACTTTTCTCCACATCCTTGCCGTGCTTCAGATTACTTATAAATTCATTCGCTAATTTTACTGCCAGCGTTTCAATTTCCTTAGCATAGATTGTTCTATCAAACATACGGTCAAGGCGAATTTCATCTCTTTTTAAGGATTCATAACGGTTCTGTTCATTGGCAAAATCTATAAAATCTTTGGGATTATGTCTTTTTTCATCTGCTTCACGAATCAATTCGTAATTCCACTCACATACTGTATCAATCACTTCATCAATTGTGTACTCCACTACTTCTCCATCTTCTTCTGATAGGTCTTTTCGTATCATATGCTCTTCCCGACTTCCAATTGCATAATCATGACCTTCCATATAGTTAAGAAGTATCTGTCCATCTTCCTTTGAAAGATTCATCAGGATGTCGTTTTCATCCAACCAACTCAATAATTCATCTGGTTCTGTAAAAAGCTTCACTTCTTTTCCCATTGCTTTTGGTGTACCTCCCTTATCTGTGTTTTGTACATTTTCACCCTGGCTCACGTGCCCGGATACAGACCCGAGCACGGCAAGTTACGCAATAGCGACGTCGCCGTCCTATCGCAACTTGTCAGGGGCTAAAATCCCCTGAAACCCCTTCTATATTACATATGGCTACACTTTTTGTAGCCAATATTGCTTGTTGGCTGTACTTTCTGTAGCCAACTTGATAAAATGGCTATACTTTCTGTAGCCAAACTTTATCGTAACTACACTTTATCCTGCTACTTCCTTCTATGTGGCTACACTTTTTGTAGCCAATTTTCGTTTCTGGCTGTACTTTTTGTAGCCATCACTTGATTTTGGCTATACTTTTTGTAGCCACACCAAGATTCGGAAGTCTTGTCGCTATCAAACACTCATTAAAGTCCTTAAATCCTACTGGTGGAGGAACGTTTTCCACTTCGAAGCCTAATTCATAATACTTTTTCAACAATTCCTCTGTTGCTTTTTTTCCTGGCTCATCACTATCTAGACAAAATCGAATCGTCGTAATCTGTGGATGTTCTTCTAAAAAGGTTGCCAGTGGAGCATCGGCTAACATACCAAGTGCAATCATATTACTTTCAAAATCTTTCGTAATGTCCACATAACTCATCAAATCAATTGCTGCTTCAAATACAACTATCTTTTCACTATTTTCGTGACTAAGATTAAATCCAAATCGCTTATCATTACCCACAACATCGCACTTGAACGGTTTTCCTTCTTTGTCAAAGACTCCCCTCATACTTGCAAATCTTGTATTTCCATCCTTGTCATTTCCCAGAAAAACAATATTATGGTAGTGTCTGCTTTCGTAAATAAGCTTCTGACTTATAAAATAGTCAATAACCTCTTTACTAATTCCCCTCTCTTGACCTAGATAGGAATACAGGTAAGAATTATCAAACGAAGCCGCTGGTAATTGAAAGTTTTTTCTTTCCGGTTCTTTTTCTTTCACCTGATACTTCAATACAGGTTCAGATTTAGCAGTTAAAATTTGCTGATAACCTGAAAACTCCAATAGCCAAAATACTGCCGTCTTTACATCCATTCCAGCAAACACTCGTAGAAAATCAAGCTGAGAGCCACCGTTCTCGCCTTTATCAAATTGTCTACTCCAACGAAACCAATGCGTTCTATCATAAATGCGGATGGAATCCATCTCTTTTAACGTGTAATACTTTCCTATTCTTTTCGGTGTATATCCCAGACTTTGTGCTACTGATACAAGATCTACACTTTTTGCTATGGCAAGCTCTTCTTCTGTAAAATGATTTTGCTCCATTTTGCTCACCTACTCTTTCCTTTTTCTGCAACCAGTTGTGATTCAAAGTCAAGTTGTCTGTAATTACTCTGTAATAGAATATCCGGACTTTTTAACATTTCTCTTGCTCTAAGGCTAAAATACTTACTATTATTTCCACCAACAATAATATGATCAATTAATGGTATCCCCATTAAATCTCCAACCTTTATCATCCTGTCAGTAAGCCTTACATCTGCCTTTGAAGGTTCAAGATTAGAACTGGGATGGTTGTGGACGAGCATAATTCTCGAGGCGTTACAAAGTATGCTACTCTTAAATATTTCTCTTGGATGTGCCACTGTTTCATCTATTGCTCCAATACTTACAATATTACAATTAATTGGTGTGCCATCTGTTTTCAAATTAATGACGCATAGGACTTCTCGATCCATTTCACAGAGATATTTTCCAACCAGTTCTACAGCATCCTCTGGCTTTGTTATTGGATGCCCCGAACATATCGGAGCATCTTTTACAAGCCGAATAGAAACCACTTCAAGCTCGAAAGGATTTGTTAATGGAATCGTTGATTTCTTGTTGCTCTTTTCCACCTTCTTCATGCTCCTTCCCAAACTCTATGTCAATTCTGAATTCACCATCTCTGCTATTTACAAGAGCCACCAATTCTTTCATTGTAATCTCCTGTTTCATAGCTACCTCCTATCTGGACTGTTCTTTTGTGTCATAAATTAACTTTGGTTCAGCCACAATTCCATCCAAACGCTTGTTAGGAGTATCTGTAGCAAGCGACAGTTTTCTTAAATCTTTATCATAGTGATATACCTGATTTGATAATCTCTCATCTATTGACACCTGATCCATATTGATTTCAGCTACCATCTGTGCCAATTCATTTGGATCTCCCATTGATGAAGACACTGCAATTACTTCGTGCACAGATGAGGGCATAATATAGAGGTCTGTTTCTAACTGCTCTGCAAGTTTGTGAAGCTGATCTTCATAAAGCATAGAAATTGCACCATTGATACCTCTGTCATTGCTAATGACCCACATGGTCTGTTCTGGTGGCATTTCCCCAATCATCATATCTGCAATTTCAGCTGGCATACCATCCTTCATAAACATATCTCTAATTACATCGTTCATACTTTTTACGGTTGGCGGGAACATTCTTCTGGTATTCTCTACCGCAAGCTTAAACATCTGCTCTTCTGTAAATCCCAATCTTTCCGCTAATGCATTTCGAACCACCGTACTCTGAATGCCATCCATGTCAGATTTTACTACCCATCTGTAGATCACTGATAAATCCTGGAACTTTCTATTTGGTGTATCTAAGAGCATATCCCTATTCTGCTCTGTATTAATGAGCTGAAAAACAATATTGTCCTTTGCCTCTTGCATATCAAGCGAAGGAATAATCTCAGGAGCTTCTTTCATTGCACGTTCCATTCTCTCTGCCGCAGACTGAAATACTTCCTGTAAATCCTCGGTGGTTTTATAGTGATCATACATATCATTGATATAAATTGTAGGAGATATTCCTGCCCCATCCCCTAATAAATTAATTGCGTCCATTGTCACATTTACCTTTTCAACTGGATGAACATCAATCTTCATCCCCTGATACTGTGCTGGTAAATAATCCATAAATTTCTCTGCTACTACTTCCTTAAAAATCTCATAATTCATCATATAATCCTTCTCCTTAATCTAAATTGTCATAGAGGAATCCTTCATCCTCATCGTTGTCATGGTTACTTTGATCCTTGTCCATCCACGTTTCTGCCAGTGCTTCAAGTGTTTCTGCATAAATTGTCGACTCCTGCTTTACTTTCTTTGGCTGTTCCGTTCCGATGGTAATTACAATCTCTACTGCACATTCTCCGTTCTTTAACGGAATGGTGCTCACTTTTACTTTATTCAACATTGCGACCTCCTTCTGGGCAAAAAAATAAGAAGATATGGGTTTTTGGCTCATATCTCCTAAGTTACATTTCGTGTTATTAAATTATAGGTGCCTTTTTAGTCATTAAAAATCTGAGAAATTAATCTTAATAAAGCATTTCTGCTTTCTGAATTGCCCATTCCATTATCTTTCACATATTGCTTCACCTGATTAATTTCATCTTTTGAAAATTCATAACTCTTTACTACATGTGACCAGTTTCCATCTTCCACTTTCATATTGCTCATTGCCGCTGCTAAAGTATTCCGATAGGTAACTTCACTTCTCCACTTTGATGTTGCCTCCAATCCTCCCGAGGCATAATCTTTCTGATAATAATCTGCCGCTATAAATCTTGCATACTGCTTCTTTCCATCAAAGTCCATTGGACCTTCTTTTGTTGCTTCTGTATCTACAATCGTTACCTTTGCCTGCTTTTCCGTTATATTATTTCTACTGTCTGTTGTGATATACGTTATCGTAATCACAACAGACCCTGTTAAGCCTGTAAAAGTATTTGTAGAATAATTTTTAACCCTAATCGTAGTTGTTCGATCTTCCCTGTCTGTTGATGTTACCGTTCGAAGAAGTTCCGCCTCGGTAATCACTCCTGTCTGCGCTTCATACAAGGTAAAATATCTGTCCGTGCAAGTCAGATCAGGTGCATAGTCCCAGATTGCATAAAAGTGAAACGTGTATCCATTCATACTGGTAAGATTACGAATCTGCTGTTTTTCAGCATAGGTCGCATAATAAGCATTGGCATCCGTATTCCATCCAAGATACTTACATGGATGGGATGGATAAGCAAAACTCATTGCCGGCAAGGTATAGTTCTGATCATACTTGCAGGTTAAAGTAGTCATCGTCCCACTACCACCATTCGGATGAAACACAATATAATAGGTATTCGCCTCTGCATTTGCTGTCAAAGCAACATTTCCAGTTACCAAAAAAGTATAATTTTTACTGGTAGAAGTATAGGTTCCTGTCCAGTTCTTCCATGTGTATCCGGTTTTCACTACCGCATCTACTATGCAATTAGCTCCATAATAATAACTTCCACTGCCCGAAACACTACTGATTCCTATCCCTGCACTGGCACTTACTGAATATTTCTTTCTTGAAATATAGATATAATGATTCTTTGCTCCAGTAACCGTATATTTACTAACACTTGCAGCATTGTAGCAGGCATCTCCGGAATAAGACCATTCAAAGCTTGCCCCATAATACAGGTTCTGACTTTTGGCAAGTGCCCAGTCACCACTGTAATTCCCGTTTGCATCCTGATATTTCACATAGACATTCTGCACATATTGCTTACGGGTAACCGATACATATGAAGTCTTCGCCTGCTTTGCTGTATAGGAAATACTTGCAGCATTATAGCAAGAGTCAGCATCTCTTGACCAAAAGACTGTTTCTCCATATACATAATCTTTGTTGATGACAGCACTATAACTGCCATAACCACCATCTGCCTGCTGATACCTGACATATACAACTTGTCTTGATTTTAGCTGCGTTACATAATTGATTGTCTTATTAAAATAATTGTGCAAAGAGCTTGGATTACTCCAAGGAGCTGCATTTGCAATGCCATTATAGTCAGTATAAACACTACCATAAAAATTCCCATAATCATCCATGGAACCACTATTGGTACGATTTCCATACTTATCAATCTTGATTGTAATCATACAGCTATCTACCACGATATAACCACCATTGATAATAAATTCGTTGTATGCTGTTCGGTTTGTCTGTGCCAGCTTGGATTTTACATAACTTAAGTTAATACGGCTTAGCTCATAAATATAGCCACCACTGGCTACCGAGTCAACTGTCTCCACGGTATATCCACTTAGATTAAAATAAATATAAGCGGTCTGTGAACTCGTTGTCACTTTCATCCGATAGCCTACCGTCCCCCAATGGGTCGTATTTACACTGGCACTTGCCTGTTTTCCCATTGTCGCAAAGTAAAAGTATCCATCTTTAAAAACAATCTGTGACCCATACGTATTATAAAAGGTAACTGCGTTATCAAAGGTAGCTGCATGCGCCTCCTGTGGAGGTGCAAGAGCTGTAAATCCAATTACGGACAATAAGAAAAACAGACTGAGTAAGCCTGTTTTCCATGATTTCTTCATATTCAATTCTTCCTTCCTCTAAAATACAAATGCCGACCAGTTATAGCATACGGTCTTGTTGGTTCCATCTGGATTCTGCTTTCCCGTACTATAGGTGCCTACATAGGAATACAGATTTCCACCGTCTCTCAAATCAATTTCAGGAACCTCATCAAATAGTGCATATCCTTTACTGGTAACACTGACTTCCATATAGTCTATCTTTTGCTCCTCCAGATAACTGATGATTTTATCCTTCAGCTCTGTATCCGATAAAGCACCTGATTTCCAAATCTGAATCATGGAATCAATATCTGCCTTCTGCGCAGAAGTAATATCTCCCTTTGCAGATGCTTCCGCTTTCCAACCTTCTGATATTGGAACATACTTTGTTTCTGACGTCGGTGCAACCGTCGTAGTTGGTTCGGACTGAGTAGATGGTTTTTCTGTTGGTTTCACTGCTGATGTGGTTTCTTCCTCTGATTTCGTCTCTGCTTTCTTCGTTACAGTGGACTTTTCTGTTTCTGAATTCTTGGCTTCCACCGTTGGTGTTGCGGTAACGCTAGTATTCTTTTTTGTGCTTTCCGCAGATTCCTTTGTCGGTTCTTTTGTATCTTCTACTTGAGGCGTTTCTTCTACTAAAGGAGCTTCTGTCGGTTTCACTTCTTCCTCACTTGTAATTCTATTGCCTTCAGTTTCAGAGGAAATTTGTAGCATATTCTGCTTTGACTCCAAATTAGAAACAATCAATACTCCTGCAACTAACACTATTATAGCTAAAACACCTACCATTGACTTCCAATGCTTTCTTAAAAATCTCTTCATCTTCTCTTTCATCTTGCGCCTCCTAACTAACTGTAACTGTATACTGTTCCATAATCACGGTTCTCTTTACAGACACCTGACCTTCTGTTCCAATTGGATGTTTATATTTCTCTATGATTTCTACGGATAAGAGACCCTTCTGATAGTCCACATCCAATACATTTACTATTATGGAACATTCAGAATTGATCTGCACCAATAAGGCTTCCATAAAATCTGCTACAAATTCATCATTACTGCTCACGGAATAGGTCTTACTATCAAACTGGTTCTCCACGGTATCCTGTAAAGCACTGTCTACTGCACGATTTAGCTCGTTCTGTCTCATATTCGTTCCACACAGGGTCATTACAATGACAATCGAAATAATCGCACAGATGGTAATTCCAAAGCCTAAAAACACATTCTTCATCCCAAGCTCCTCCTCTCATCCACTGCAATCGGTATCTTCCAGACACTGGTCAGATTTTCTCTGTCCCTGATCTGGAAATAGACCACATACACGCCTGCACTTGGAAAGCAGATGCTCCCATCCGTAGCGGAATAGGAACTCATAACACTTGTTCCATCGGCTCTTCTGATATCTAACACTTTACCAAACATGGTATTTGTAAACAACTTTGCAAGGATTACCTTATCCATCGGATAAATCGTTCCTTCCATATCCTTGGCATAATACTTGGAAAGAAAACTGGTACTATCCAAAGCAAAGAACCTACCATAAGAAGCTGTGTATGCTGCAACCGGCTTCGTCCTGTTATGCCAAGTAACTACGGAATCAAAGTCATAATAAGAAGCATAATCTGTTTCTTCTTTTTCTACTGACACTCCTGCAATCTTTAATATTCCTGTTTTGCCTGATATCGAGATTCCAACTAAAACTCCAAGTATCAAGACAGCAGTTACTATAGCAATGATTGCCGTTCCAAACTCATGGAATATCTCTTTCATCTAAGCACCACCTCCTAACACACTGGTAATGAAAAGATGAATCAGCGTTGTCATAGGCGTACCGAGAAAGAAATATGCCAGTATTCCAAGAAAGAGTCCTCCACTGACTGCTTCAATGATAAACTCTCCATACTCTTCAAAAATCTCCTTCATTTAATCCTCCTCAACTGCTGATCACTCTTAAAAAGCCAATCAGTATGGCTGCCATTCCACTTCCTGCAATGGCATAAATAATCCCACTTCCAAATTGTTCTATAATCAACTTCATAAAATCCTCCTATCTTGCAAATGCCCGAATCTGCTGGGTGCTGATGACTCCTAAGAAGTCCACATGATAGTTGTATTTCAGAATCACTTCCATCAAAGTTGGTTTTCCATCTTCGTCTTTTACAATACTGCTCTCGTCAATCAAAAGCTCATAGCCTGCATTTACTGCCTGCGTCTTACATGCAGTGATCACACTTGGTGCAAAGTTAGAATCCTCGATTTCTGCAACTACAGAAGCATGAAAATCCCTCGCATTGTTTGCGTCTATACAGGCTGTCATAACTCCAGCCATCGTAAATACGGATAACAGAAGGATAAAAATTCCCACATAGGTCTTAATTGTTGTGCTCATTCTTTTCCCTCCTACATTCCAAACGTCAGGTTCTGAAGGAATACCACCAAAAGCAGTGCCATATCCACCATCAACTTAAAAGAAGCAAGTAGTGACGGTAACAGAATATAGATCTTCATCCCTGCAATCTTATCTTCTTGAGTCAGCTTCTCAGCCTTATCCATCATGGCATTATTGCGGTCTATAAGTTCTTCCACCTGCTTTGTGACATCCCCTGCATTTCCACTGGATAATGCATAAAGCATTTTCATGGCTGACTGCACATCTGGGTTTCGATAATCCTTTAAAAATCTGTGATATGGTTCAATTGCATTTGGATCATCTTCCAGTTCCAAAATCAATTCATCCAGTGCATGAATCAAGACCTCCGGCGCACTGTCCATGGATTTACGGATTGCCATCTGCACGTTATCGGTCTGTAACAGTAATGCTACCTCCATCAACCAGTTAGGGAACTGTTTTTCAATCTCCCTTGCTACCTTTTTCTTGGCAAGATTATGCCCCACCTTATGCTGATTTAAGAAAAACAGTACCACTACAATCCCACCTACCAGCACAGCAATATTTTGAAAATACACAAATGCACCGATAAAAAGGATTGCTGGAATGACCGCCATTTTCTGACTGCTTTTGGCTTCCTTTGCTTCATCGTAGTCTCTTACCTGAAGGTATTTCCGCTCCATTCCTGAACTGTCCGTTTCCTTCTCAATCCAGCTTCTACACAACTTCTTATCTGCCTTTACATAGATGAGCATACAGATACCAATCAATACCACCGCCGATACCTGGCATAGAGGAATCGCACTGATATCCAAGTCTCCGCCTAACAGATAAAGAGGAAGAATACAAATCAGCAACGTTGCTACCAATGCAATCATGATATTTCGTTTTACAATTTGAAATTCCTTTTGTAGATTGATAATGCGCTCTGCCCACATGGCTCTATTCTTAGAAAGCAATGCAATACTGCCTCCTGCATCACCACCACGTCTCTGTGCACCCATTACAAAGGAATGAACAGCATCGACTCTTTCACAATGAAAGAACTCTCCAATCATCGCAAGTGCTTCTTCCTCTGGATTTTCACTGTCTGTGGCATACTGAATATGTTCGATTGCCTGAAGCAGTATTTCATGAAACTCTCCTTCATCAAAAATAGTTGCCGTCTCTGTCAATGCATTCAGTATGGTTTTGTTTCTCTTAAAGGAATACAAGAACTGTTCCATATAATTATTTGCCATAGAAAACATGGTCGTGTGATACTTCCCCTTCATGGTCTGAATCAGAACCAGTGGCGAGAACACCACCCCAATAATTCCGATTGCTGCAATATAAGGTAACTGCAACTTATACAACAGTCCAAAGATAGCTGCAAGAAGCACAATCATTCCATAGGAAATCATTGCTTTCTTAGGTGTAAACTCATATCCATACCTTGCAAGCTCCAGTGTCAGGTTCTTATATCGCAAAAACCTGAGAGAACTTTTTTTCTTTTTTCCACATTCTTTCTTCAATCCTCATTTCCTCCTTTCTCTGAAAAAGGTGTAATACCCATTCGATTAAATTTCTCAAAGACTGGTTCTGGAAGGTTCTTCTCTGCCAATTCTCCATTTAATACCACCGGAACCGTAATATTGCATCCGTCCTTTCGATAAAAGAAGCAAACCTGATCAATGTATCTTCTGATTTTGCCATCCTCCATCTGTTTCTTACGGACTAGAATACCTACATCAATGAACATGAAAATATCATTCTCCATTCGGTCAGCATCAGTTCTACTTGCCAACATATTTAAAATACGATCTGGTATCTTTCTTACATCATCCGTATGAATTGTGGTGAATCCACGAATTCCTGTAGATAAGCTTTCAAGCAGATATTTTACTTCCACAGAGCGGGCTTCTGATAGCATAAGCCATTTAGGATTTTGTCTCAGACTTGTCTTAATCGCTTTTGTATAGCTGAACCCATCCGATACCATCAATTCCACACAATCCTTTTCTGGATTGATTTCCCTGTAATGAAGCTCCGGGGTATCTTCAATCGTAATGACTCTTTCGTTTGCAGAGATATACTGTGAAAAGAACTTAATTCCCTCTGTCTTTCCCACACCTGGTTCCCCACAGAATACAAAGTTCATACGTGCTTTCACGCAATTTGTCAAAAGCTCTAAAATTTCTTTGGTACAATATCCATCTGTAATCATACTTTCTCTTGTCATACGAACGGTCGGAAGGGTCTTTCTGATACAAACCGACCTTCCTGAAATTGCTGATGACTCATGGACAATACTGATACGAAGGGTATCGGTATCTGCCTCTAACAGATTCTCCACCTTGTTAAAAGGCTTGCTCACGTTGTTGGCAATATAATGGCTGAACTTCTCGATAAATTCCTTCGAAACGCCATGCTCCTCCACTTTTATTCGTTCATTTGCTGTATTGGTAATCCATAAATCCGTACCATTAAAATCAATATCCGTGATTTCATCATCCTCGATATATGACCATAAAGGTCCAAAATGTGCGGGAACAAGCTCCCACTTTGTACTTCGTTCCATAGTTCTCCTTCCCAAGAGGGGAGAATGTCCCCTCTTCGTGTAATTCTGACTTTACCTCGTTCTTCAGCATTAGCCTGTAATGGTTCCAGCTGCTCTGTTGAAAAAACTGTCGATCAGGTTCTTGAAGGAATTTGCTACTACTCCATCTGTTGCCAAAAGCATTACGATAATTGCTACCAATGCGCTGATTGCTACCGCTGCAATAATTACTGATCCATACTGTTCAAAAATCTCTTTCATTTGATTTACCTCATTCTTTCTTAATTGTTGTTATTGGTTTCTCTACTACATTCCATTAGCCTGTAATAGTTCCTACTGCTCTGTTAAAGAAGCTGTCGATCAGGTTCTTGAAGGAATTTGCTACTACTCCATCTGTTGCCAAAAGCATTACGATAATTGCTACCAATGCACTGATTGCAACTGCTGCAATAATTACTGATCCATACTGTTCAAAAATCTCTTTCATTTGATTACCTCATTCTTTCTTTTATTATTTGTAATTGTTTATATGAAAATAGCGGCTCCTTATAGCCGCTAATACCTACCCAATCCAGTGGATAGGCAATACTGTTCTCCGTTACTACCTATCCACATGACTGTGTGAAATTATTCAGTTTTGTACACGGAGACAGTAAATGGTTTGTCCCGTATTAAATGCATCTAGTTCTCCTTTTCTTAAACTGCCATATTTCTTAATTGAAAGAAATACTTCATCAATCTTCGGTTTTCTCTGTACGCTTTATATCCAGTAGCCATACAAACAACCTCCTTTCATGGTGTTCCTGCTCTTACGAACGCAAGGAATACTCTGAGAACAAGTCCAAACAATAGAAGTATTACCCTTGCTAGCTCCAATAGCAATTTTAATAAATTCAATATAAGCCAAACGATTCCTTTTAGAAATCCAAGAAATCCATACCCTATTGTTGAAAAAACTTTTCTCATTCACCCATTCCTCCATCTTCTTCCATCCAGCTACTAGCAAGGTCAGCCAGCTGGTCTATCGTTTGTTTATCTTGCATATGATCTTCTTCATCAAATCTTCTTTCCTGACCCTGCGGAACCGGATAATATCCTTTCGGTACTATCTGTTGCATTCCAGCTACAACACCACCAAGTAATCGAATTACTTCATTCCTAGCTTCGGTAATTACACTGGCATGCAACTCCTCTTTAATCTCCTCTATATCATCTCTAGTCACATATTCATTCGATTTTATTTTATCTAATTCTACCAGATTGGCTTTCCCAACATTATCAACATAAAACTCTAATGCAGATATAAAAAGTTGGTTTTGCGTTTTGTTCATTTCCTGATTCAGATGCTTAAATATCTTATGAATCTCCAAATGTCTAGGATTCTTTAGATTAAGCCTAAGACTATAATGAACAATGCTATCACGATCTGCTTTTGCCATTTATCTCACCCCTATCTTCTTTTTAGTCCAATATTTGCAAGATATTCAAATCCTTTAGCATTCGCTTTCACGTCTAAAATATAGTTGATATTCTTTTGTTTAAACGTGCTGAAATTTTTCATTACTACAGCTCCACCTCCTACAAATACCAGCTGCGTCGTCTTTAGGTTGTAACCATATTCTCTAAGAGAATTGAATACACGGTCTGTGTAATCTGTGATTTCTTTCTTGATGATATTTTGGTACTCTTCATCAATATCACTTGTACCATTCCTCATAATATGCTGAATTTCGCTTTCATCAATTCCAGCTCCGAGTTGTCGTACACATTGATCATTTACTGACCTCATACAGGTAATCAACCCCTGCTGTGTTGTGGTACATCTTGAATTATCTGGTTTTCTATCAACAACAGGCATAATATCAATTGTCCAACTTCCTATATCAATGATTACAACCTTATTCCCAAAGTTTTGAATTCTATCAGCAATTGCTGCATAACACTGAGGAAATACAGCCGCATTTACAATCTTGATTTGATACATCTCTTTTTCATAGTAAAATCTCACTTCTTTTCGTTTTGTGAGATATTCCAAAAATCCAGATTTCTCAACACCGAATCTTGTAAGTGGCAAACCCGCTGCAATAAATACATTAGCTTCTTTCTTGCCACGTTTTCTTAACTCTCTTGCAATACCGGCTAAAGTGAGTATGTAGAAATTGTCATTTTCAATCTTTACATCTCTTACCTCTAATCTCACACCGCCAATTTTGTAATACTTTCCATCCAGTTCAAGTACATCATCAAACATCCCTGGTTCGGTAGTTATCTCCTTTACACCAGTAACAAATACCTGGCTTGATGTCTTGACCATTGACCAACCATGATCAATCCCTATGATTTCAAAATCATTATCCATTTGATTTAATCTCCTTTTCAATAAACTTTTTGCTCTTCCCCACATTCTTTTTTTGTCACTTTCTTTCCAATATTTTTTTCATACACGGAAAACAATACCCATCACCTTGTTTGTAGGAACAATCCGTACATTCACTACGTACTGTCTTTTCTGGTTCCTTTCTCTTCTCCTTAAAGCAATTGCTGTTAATACATCTACTATCATTGCCCCAAAAGAATTTGCATCTCATACAATCTTTTAGATCTTTGTTGAACTTTCGTTCTTCTCTTTCCGCTTTCGTTAATCTGTGCTTGTTATTCTTCTTTTCCTCCATCTTTACATTCCTTCCATCGGATAAATGCATTATGAAGTTCTAATAACTTTTGATTCACAGCTTTTACTAGTTTATCAAGTGAATAGAATGTGGATGTTGGTATTTCTGTTACCGCACTTCCTATCATTCTGCATCCTCCTGCGTATTCATAGCTTTTCGCTATGTATGGTGTACGTCAACTGTTTCAAGTCCCTCTTCGCCCCGTACACAAGGAATGTACTCATTCCCGGGAGTTACAAACGAGCTGCCTACGCATTCATGACGCCTTACCTTGCGGTAACACTATCTCCTCTCTTGCCGTTTCGAGGATAAGGTCGAACCTCTCGACCTCCATGGGTTATTATCCTTCCACCATATTCGACTTCCCTTTACCAAGCTTGTGCCCTGCCTCTCGTTCTTCATCTTTCAATCCATCGAACTACTAATGTGATAACATTGGTCTTGAGCCCTCCAGGCGAATATCCTGAAATTTTACTCCTTCAAAGATTTCTCTTTGTGTTGCTTTATATTGCAAATCTGTAACTGATATTCAATTGTCCTTCCGTGCTTTCGCTTGGAATATGTATATATTAACCTCATATCAGTTATCCGGATAGAAACTAGGCTGGTGTATTTTATCTTTTTCACACCAGTTTCTGGTGTTTTTCATTTTCTAGCAAATTGAGGCATATCATAATTCACTAAAGATTGATAGTAACCTGATATTGTTGATGGTGCATTGAACAATGCAGCAAGCAAATACTTCTTGATATTATTCACCTTTGTAGTATTACCTTGAAGACTGTTCATCACATACTCAATATGCGACAAATTTAGTTTTAAGAATCTGCTCTTTACTAATGCACTTGGCAGTTCTGAACTTGAAATAACCATCATCTCACTTTGATTCAATACAACCTCAATCAGTAAATTGTAAATTCCCTCTATCAATTCTCGATCATAGGGATGACGCTCAATTAGCAAATCATAATCGATATTTTCTCTAATTAATTCTTGATACGCACTTACGACATCAATCCCATCATCTCGCTTCTCATCACCAAATATGATTTGATTCGATTTGATATGATTCGTATCAGTCTTACTAAAATCTGTATCACTAAATTCAGTCTTACTAATAAGTGCCATCTTTTTCTGCTGTTCTTGAACTTCCATGTTTACTGTTCTTGAACCTTCATTTTCTACAGGTCTTGAAACTGTATTTTCTTCAGTTCCAGAACAGTCATTTTCTACAGGTCTTGAACTGTACAATTTACCAGTTCTTGAACTTCTCTCACTTTGGATACCTTTTTCTTCTATGTCTTCTTCCTTTTCTTGCTTCATATCATCAATAATAAAGTTTTTAACATATAGAAGACTCGGCAATCCTAATCCACGTCTTTTCTTTTCGACTAAACCTACAACCTCTAATTCTTTCAATGTTTTAATAGCCGTTTTTTCAGCCATATTTAGATTTTCCATAATCTCAGATATTTGATAAATGATGTATACACGATTTTCTTTGTCTAACCACTTATTCTTCATAGAAAGACTCATTCTATCGAGAAGAATTCCGTATAACAATTTTGCTGACAATGACAAGTCTGCAAATAATGGATCTGTAATTAACCGCTTCGGAATTCGTATGAAATTAAATTGATCCGCTTCCGAACCGTAATAATAATTAAAGACCATTATAATCAACTCTCCTTCTGGTTTCTCCAAGTATGCTTTGGTAATGGTTTGGCTGGTTCCAAAAATTGTTCCAAGTACTGTTCAAATTCCTCTGTATTAACTAGTGCAGAAGCTCCTACTTTATATACTGCTCCCGCTTCTTTCGCCAGTGCCATAAATCGTGTTTTACCTAAACTGTAAATAATAGATCCTTCTGTCGCATTCACGTATTTCTTCATTACATCCTTTGTTTGTGAATAGCTTTTATACGAATATGCCATGTCTTCCCCCTTCCTAACTTTCGCTTTCTTTCCATAATGGGTTTTTCATCGGAACTGACTTTTCTCTAAACTGCTCCATATAATCATCAAATAACTCTAAGTTAATCAGAACAGTTCCACCAGTCCCTTCATTAATTTTATATACCGCTCCTGCAGCTCTTGCCATTTCAATAAAGCGATGATGACCAATACTGTAAATGATAGAACCCTCACCTATTCGAACATATTTCTTATGAACTAATTTATTTGTACCATGTACTTTGTAAAGGTGTTTCATGTAATCCTCCAATCTCTGATGACGAATAAGAAGTATCCTTGGTAATTGATAGATAGCTCCAGCTGCTGAGGCAAATTGAATAATGCGACTTTCATCTAAACCAAAAATCTTGCTAGCCTCTTCTGGGCGTAAATATCTTTTATAAATATTGTCATCATGAATGTAACTCCTGACAGATGGTTTTAGTTTATTCAACAAATCATCACCTCTTACTTGTAAAAGTCATCATCTAGTATTCTGAATGTTTCAATGTATTGATCCAATACCTCCAGACTAACTAAGACCATTTGATTCAATTTATAACAAGCTTTTGCATCTTTAGCGAGTTGCATAAATTTCGATACACTCATATGGTACATTTGTGCTCCCTCAGAATACCTAACAAACTTGTCAGGGTTTAATTTTTTCTTCTCAAGATTTAATGGAGTCTTTTTTTCTATCTTATTATCCATACAATTCTCCTTCAGTTTTGGGTCATTATTATCTGACCAATTTTTAAATTTTCTTTGACTAATTTCCATAACGCAAAAAAAGGACATCTTCTAAATTTCTTTAGAAAATGTCCTCTAATAGTGCTTTTTTCTATTAAATTGAAATCCAAACCATTCTTTATCTAAGCGTTGACTCGTGTTAATGACTATGTTTTTTCTTGGTCACAACTTGGTCAACCTTATATCAAAAACCTTGGAAGTACTGATTTTACTGGACTTATTTATCCAAGCTCTTCATCGTAGGGAACAACAACACATCCCTAATCGCTGCTGAATCAGTAAGCAACATAATCAAACGGTCGATACCAATACCAATACCGCCTGTAGGTGGCATACCATATTCAAGAGCACATAAGAAATCTTCGTCAAGGTGATCAGCTTCATCATCACCAGCAATACGATTCGCTTCTTGGGCTTCAAAACGTCCACGTTGGTCAATTGGATCATTTAATTCAGAGAATGCGTTAGCCATCTCTCTCTTAGTAATGAACAATTCAAAACGTTCTGTATAGTTAGGATCAGTTGGTTTTCTCTTAGCAAGTGGAGAAATCTCAACTGGATGATCCATAATAAATGTAGGTTGCACTAATTTTTCTTCTACAAACTCTTCGAAGAATAAATTAAGAATATCACCTTTTTTATGTCTTGTTTCAAATTTAACATGATGTTCTTTTGCAAGTGCTTTCGCTTGCTCTTCTGTCTCGATTTCGTTGAAATCAATACCAGCATATTTCTTAACAGCCTCAACCATTGTTAGACGCTCGAATGGTTTTGCTAAATCCATTTCAACACCATCATATGAGATTACAGTAGTTCCAAGAACTTTTAAAGCTACAGTACGGTATAGTTCTTCTACTAAGTCCATCATTCCGTAGTAATCTGTATATGCTTGGTATAATTCAAGTAATGTAAACTCTGGGTTATGACGTACAGATAAACCTTCGTTACGGAATACTCGTCCAATTTCATAAACACGTTCTAAACCACCAACAATCAATCTCTTTAGATATAATTCAAGAGAAATTCTTAAATTCATATCTTGGTCAAGTGAATTATGGTGTGTTGTGAAAGGTCTTGCAGATGCACCACCTGCGATTGGAACTAATACTGGTGTTTCTACTTCGATAAAGCTCTTGCTATCAAGGTAGTTACGAATCTCACGAATAATTAAAGAACGCTTAATAAATGTATCTTTAACTTCTGAATTTACAATTAAGTCAATATATCTTTGACGATATCTAACATCAGTATCTTTTAATCCATGGAACTTCTCAGGAAGTACTTGTAAGCTCTTTGATAGTAAAGTAACTTTTGTTGCATGGATTGAAATTTCACCTGTTTTTGTTTTGAAAACTGTACCAGCTAAACCTACGATATCACCGATATCGAATTTTTTAAATTCTGCGTAATCTTCTTCTCCAACGCTATCTCTAGCAACATAGGATTGAATATTACCTTGAACGTCTGCTATATTACAGAAAGAAGCTTTTCCCATAACACGTTTAGACATAATACGCCCTGCAAGTGCTACTTCTTTTTCTTCTAATTCCTCAAAGTTATTTTTTACTTCCATACTATGATGTGTTACATCATATTTCATAATTTGAAAAGGATCTTTTCCTCTTTCTTGAAGGTCTGCAAGTTTTGCTCTTCTCACCTTTAATATTTCATTAATATCCTGCTCAACTACATTCTTTTCTTCAGCCAATTTATTCACTCCTTTATGTAACCTAACTGGCTTAGTTAGATCTTTGAATTTCTAGTATTTTATACTTAATTGGACCTGCTTGTGTTTCCACTTCAATAACATCGCCAATTTTTTTACCAAGTAATGCTTGACCTACTGGTGACTCATTTGAGATTTTTCCTTTTAGTGTATTTGCTTCTGTTGAACCAACTAATTTATAATCTAAAATATCATCATATTCCATGTCCATAATTCTTACACGACAACCAATGTTGATTTTATTAAGATCAACTTCATCTTCAATAACAACTTCAGCGTTCTTTAAGATTTTATCAATCTCTTCGATTCTAGCTTCGATATCTCTTTGCTCATCTTTTGCCGCATCATATTCTGCATTTTCAGATAAATCGCCTTGTTCTCTTGCTTCTTTGATTTTTTGTGCAACTTCTCTTCGTTTATTAACCTTTAACTCTTGTAATTCTTCCTCAAGTGTCTTTAACCCTTCATAGGTTAAAATATTTTTTTTCTCTGCCATGTTAAACCAAACCTCCATACATAATTATTACAGTCGTTATCCATAAGACTCCAAGCCACCATTCATTTGTGACCCCTACGAATACTCTTCTGAATAGTTACTACGATTCTTTATCTTTATCAGCTTATATCTACTGACACTTTCTCACTGTACATTCCTTGTATTATAACGTATGAACCGTACAATGTCAAGAATATCAAAGTTCCTACTCCTCTAGTAATCGCTATCTCACTACATAACACACTCTCTAATCTCCATGTTGCATTCCTCTAATAATGCAAAAATTTCACTTTGGTTTGTATTCCTATAATACTCCCCATAAATAGATTCAATATTCATACTTTTCGCTCTCAGATAATTTACTACAATATCCTTCCTGATAACATTTCCTTGATACAATAAATCCACATCATAGATAATCCTTAAATCCTTTCTTCTCTCTTGAAGATACTGCCTCTTCTTTGTAGAACTATTTACATCAATCACACATGCCCCATAAGGGAAATATTTATAATTTTTATAACTTTCACTATCTAAGTCGATAATAATATTTCCATCAATATTACTTTGAAGTGGTAGTGATTCCAATTCTACAACTAATCCTGTTGTATCATATATCATATCTCTAAAGCTACTAAAATATTCTTCTCTATTAGTAATAATTGTTAGATAATTCAAATTGCTAATAAACATCTCTAATACAGATTCTATCCTCTTATCACAAGAATCAATAACAACCAATTTCATATCCTTTTCTCTAATTCTTAGCTCTTTTCTTGTGGATCTAACAAGGTGTTGTATATAGAGAAATTTAATTAAACTGCGCTCTCTTTCACTTCTTTTATTGTCTCGCTCTTGTAATTCACCAATACAATACGCTCGATTAACATTCAGGTATTTCATAACTTCTTCTATATAATTATCTAGATACTGCTTCGGTAAATTCTCTTTTTGCTCCTTTGTAAAAGGCAATACTACACATGGAACATAATCACCTAGAACGGAATACCTCCCCAGCTTCATAGGCAATCTCTTTATAAGACTTTTGTAATACCACTTATCAGAAATCTTTTTTAACAAATCCGTAGATGATTTTAACTCTCTTTCCTGCTCTTGAACAAAAAAGCTCTCTTCCTCACTTGTGTCTTCCAATTTAATAAAAATAAATTCCCTAGACATAGACATCCTATAATCTTTTTATAAATTATATTATTTTGCTTTGGATGTTATACCCCTTTTACAGAAAACAATGTTGCGATTCACACAAGATGTTCACAGCAACGAAATCCAGCCCATTTAAAGTTCGCCTTTGGCGAAAGGGCTGGATTACTCGTTCTGGGTTATTAGCCTTACAGAAACGTAAGGCTTGTTTTCCTACTATTTTATATCTTTGTTATTCTCTATTCTGCACGACCAGCTTTATAGACTAACTGACTATATTTTTCTTTGGCATCGTTCTCCGCTTTATCAAAAAGTTTCTCCGCCCTTTCAGGATTTGAACGATATAGTCTATTGTAACGTAATTCACTATTAAGAAACTCTTTAAAGTCTGCTTTTGGCTCTTTCGAATCTAATTGGAATGGATTCTTCTTTTCTTCTACAAGGCGAGGATCAAAACGGAATAGATGCCAATAACCTGCTTCCACAGCACGCTTTTCCTCTGCTTGTGCACACATCATACCCGCCTTAATACCATGAGAGATACAAGGGGAATATGCAATAATAATAGAAGGCCCATCATAACTTTCTGCTTCAACAAATGCTTTCACACATTGATTATAATCCGCACCTTGTGCAATCTGAGCTACATAAACATAGCCATAACTCATAGCAATTGCCGCAAGGTCTTTCTTCTTAACATCTTTACCACTCGCTGCAAACTGCGCAATTGCTCCTGTAGGAGTTGATTTTGATGATTGCCCACCTGTATTAGAGTACACTTCTGTATCAAATACAAGAATGTTTACATTTTCTCCACTAGCAATAACATGGTCAAGTCCACCAAAACCAATATCATAAGCCCAACCATCTCCACCAAAAATCCACTGTGATTTTTTTGATAGGAAGTCCTTATTATTTAAAATGTTATTTCTGTCTTCATTATCACAATCACATGCTTCTAATGCCTTAATTAATTCCTTTGAAGCAATCGCATTTGCTCCACTATTATCCTTTGTTTCAAGATATTTTTCACATGCCGATTTTACCCCTTCTTTTTCGGCAACTTTAGCAAGAGCCTCTACAGAAGAAATCAGACGTATTCGCATTGCTTTTTGTGCTAGAGCCATACCATATCCAAACTCCGCATTGTCCTCAAACAATGAATTCGCCCAAGCAGGGCCTTTTCCTTCTATATTAACTGTATAAGGTGTTGAAGGCGAAGAACCGCCCCAAATTGAAGAACAGCCTGTTGCATTGGCAATATACATACGGTCACCAAACAACTGTGTTACTAACTTAGCATATGGCGTTTCTCCACAACCAGCACATGCACCTGAGAATTCAAATAATGGTTGTTTAAACTGACTTCCTTTTACTGTGCTTTCTTTGAATTTCTCAGTAACTGCTGCTGGCGTTTCTATATCGATACCAAAATCAAAAACTTTTTGTTCCTCTAACATTGCATCAATTGGTTTAAATCCTAATGCTTTTTCGCCCTTCTTACCAGGACAAACCTCTATACATGCACCACAACCTGTACAATCAAGAGCAGAGATACTAATTGCAAATTTGTGACCTGAAACGCCTGTCATATCTAACATAGACATACCTTCTGGCGCACCTGCTGCTTGTTCCTCTGTCATTGCCACAGGACGAATAACCGCATGTGGACATACATAGGAACAGAAATTACATTGAATACAGTTTTGTTCATACCATTTCGGTACATCTACAGCAATACCACGTTTTTCAAACGCTGCTGAACCTGCTGGTGCTGTGCCATCAACGTAATCAACAAATGCAGACACTGGTAAGCTATTACCTTCCTGAGAATTAATCTTGCTTTGAATTACATTAACATAATCAACTACATCTTTTCTGTTTCCTTCTACGGAAACAAGAAGTTCCTCTGCTTCCGCATTTACCCAGGACTCAGGCACTTTGAATTCTACAACATCAGTAATACCACGATCAATTGCCTCATGGTTCATACGTACAATGTCATCACCCTTTTTTGAATACGAAGCTGTTGCTGCTTCTTTCATAAATGTAACTGCTTCTTCTGTTGGAATAATCTTAGCAAGGTTAAAGAATGCAGCTTGAAGAATTGTATTAATACGTCCACCAAGGCCAACTTCTTTACCAATCTTGATACCATCAATTGTATAGAATTTAATATTATGTTTAGCAATATATGATTTCACTTGACCAGGAAGATGCTTCTCAATCTCTTCTGGCGTCCAGCTACAATTTAGCAGGAATGTACCACCATCTTTCAAATCCTGAACCATATTGTATTTGCCAACATAGGCAGGGCAATGACACGCCACAAAATCAGCCTTTTCAATAAGATAGGTTGCCTTAATCTTATCCTTACCAAAACGCAAATGAGATATCGTTACACCACCCGATTTCTTTGAATCGTAATCAAAATACGCTTGTGCATACATGTCTGTATGATCACCAATAATCTTAATAGAGTTCTTATTTGCACCTACTGTACCATCTGCTCCAAGTCCCCAGAACTTACAGCTAATTGTGCTCTCTGGTGTTGTATTCGGATTTTCTGTTATAGTAAGTGATAGACCTGTTACATCATCTACGATACCAATTGTAAAATGTTTTTTCTCTACATTTTTAAATACTGCAATAATTTGTGCTGGTGTTGTATCCTTTGAGCTTAAACCGTATCGTCCTGCATAAACAGGTATATTATGAAATTTTGTATCTTTCAGTGCCGCTACTACATCTAAGTATAGTGGATCACCAAGCGCACCAGGTTCTTTCGTTCTATCAAGTACACTAATCTGTTTTACTGTCTCAGGAATTGCATCAATTAGATGCTTTGCGCTAAATGGACGGTATAAACGAACTTTTACTACACCAACCTTTTCACCTGCTGCCAGCATATAATCAATTGTCTCATCGATTGTTTCACAGACAGAACCCATTGCAATAATAATATGTTGTGCATCCGCCGCACCATAATAGTTGAACAATTTATAATCTGTCCCTATCTTTTCATTTACCTTGTCCATATATTCCTGTGTTAAGTTTGGAACTGCATCATAGTATGTGTTGCACGCTTCTCTTGCTTGAAAGAATACATCTGGATTTTGAGCAGTACCACGAGTAACCGGATGCTCTGGATTTAATGCACGACGACGAAATGCCTCGACAGCATCCAAATCACACATCTCTTTTAAATCTTCGTAATCCCATGCCTCAATTTTTTGAATTTCATGAGAAGTACGGAAACCATCAAAGAAATGTAGGAATGGAACTCGTCCCTTAATCGCTGTCAAATGCGCTACAGCACCCAAATCCATTGTTTCCTGCACACTACTTGAACATAACATTGCATAACCTGTTTGACGGCATGCATAGATATCTTGATGATCACCAAAGATAGATAATGCATGGCTTGCTAAGGTACGTGCAGACACATTAATAACACCAGGAAGTAATTCTCCTGCCATTTTATACATGTTTGGAATCATTAGTAGTAGTCCTTGAGATGCTGTATACGTTGTTGTAAGTGCTCCTGCTGCCAGCGAACCATGAACAGCTCCTGCTGCTCCGGCTTCCGATTGCATCTCTGAAAGAACTACTGTATGTCCAAATATATTCTCTCTACCTTGTGTTGCCCATAGGTCTGTATAATCTGCCATTGGTGATGATGGTGTAATTGGATATATTGCTGCCACATCTGTAAATGCATAGGACACATGTGCCGCTGCTGTATTTCCATCCATTGTTTTCATTTTTCTAGCCATCTAAAACGTCCTCCTTTATTATGAAACTATTTGTATTCTTCCATATTCTCTTTCTTTTTATAACTGTTTTGAGACTATTAATAAATTTTATGTTTTACATATATTTACAGTCATTATTTTGATTGTATCACCACAATTATACTTTGTAAAGGGGAACTATTTTATATTTTGTTTTTTCGCAAACAAAAAAAAGAAAGCATTGTCTTGTTATAAACATTGCTTTCTTCTTTTCTAATTTTATTACTGGGCCACAAGGATTCGAACCTTGAGATGCTGGAGTCAGAGTCCAGTGCCTTACCGTTTGGCGATGGCCCATCAACTGTGCTAATCCAATATTAGCACAGTCAATTATACTCGATTGACTTTTATTTTGCAATACTTTTAAAACATTTTGCACATTATTTTTTACATGTGGAAGATTTCAACCTCTGCACTTAATCGCTCTGTAATTTGTTTTAATAGAGTAATCGCATCGGAAACCTCTTTCATGGTATCTGTTAACTCTCTTACTGACGCTGAAGTCTCTTCAGAACTTGCTGCATTTTCTTGCGCAATTGCGGTTAAGTTTTGAACAGCATCAACAATATATGTTCTTTCTTCATCTAGTTTTGTTGTACGTTTGCGAATCTCACCAATTCCTTCTGTGAAATTCTGAATGCCCTTACTAACGCTAACCATTTTTGTTCTACTTAATTCAACCTTCTCACTTTGTTTTTCGATGGTATCCTTAACAACTTCCATTGTCTCTACCGCTTGATCAGAATCTTTAATTAACATACCAATGATGTTTTGAATATTCTTAGCTGATTTATCTGATTGCTCTGCTAATTTCTGTATCTGTGATGCTACTACGGCAAAGCCTCTTCCTTGTTCACCTGCTCTTGCCGCTTCTATGCTGGCATTTAATGATAACAGGCTTGTTTCTTCTGCAATATCCGTAATAATGTTTGTTACTTCCCTAATCTTTTGTGCTGATATATTTGTTGTATTTGTCTGCGTGTAAATCATCTCAATCGCTTCCTTTGTCTGAACATTGCTTTCTTGCAATTCTTCAAGAATCCCCATTGCTTCTGCACTTGATTCATTCATGGCACTTGCTCTTGTTGTCAATTGACTTACATCAGATACTGTACTTGCTATGTAATTACCCATCTCAATAACATGTTCATTTGCTACTGTTGTTTCTTCTGCCTGTGTCATAGCACCTTTTGAAATTTCACTAACAGCACGTTCTACAATATCCGTTGTTTCTTGTGTTCGCTCTGCTGTTACGCTTAACTTCTGTGAAGATTCTTTCAGCACATCTGTCGATTCAATAATTCCACCAATTACGCTACGCAAAGAGTCTCTTACTTTCATCGTTGCAATTGCTATCTCTGATATCTCGTCTGTCCTCTTAATTGGCCCTGTTTGCTCTGTTATGGCAAGTTCCCCTTCTGCAACTAACCCAAGCTCCTTTACTGACCTTTTAAGCGATTTAATAATTACTAACAACAATGCGAATACAAATATCATAGAAATCACAATAATAGCTGCTGTAATAAGAAATACTTGTGTACGCATTCGATTAATTTGACTTCTTACTTCTTGCTCTGGCTTTCCTGTAAAGAAACATCCCACAATTTCACCTGAACTTGGTTGTTTTATTGGTTGGTAATAACCGTAATATGTCTTACCACCAATCTTTTGATCCGTTAAAAAGTATGTTTCCCCACGATTATATACTGCCTCATGAATTTTTGACTCTAACTCTGCGTCCAATATCTGATTCCCGTTTTCATCTTTCCATGTTGAAGCGTATTGTTCATCCCCGTAATAAAATATTGCTTCAATCCCTGAGTATTCTTTAATTCGATCAACAACCGAAGATACCCCTGATATCTGTACAACACCTTTATAAAGTGTCCCACTCATATCCATATAATAATCTGCAGCATTTCCGTTCTGATAGTGTTCAATTCCTACCATTGAAGCAGCATTAAGCTGATCTCGAATCTCATTATTAATAATTTTGGTGACAACATTTGTGCTAGTGATTATAGCTGCCAAACCAACCGCTATTGCTGGAAGCAGTACCAATAGCGTGATTTTACTTCTTAATGATGCTTTCATAAATGTACATTCTCCTCTCGCCACATACTAGCGTCTATTCCCTCCTCGGCACTAATATATTCGTTCTTTAAAATACCCTAATCGATAACGTTTTCGTGGATTTTTACCACCTAATCATTATATCATATTCTTATTCTTTAATAAATTATAAAATTCTACAATATATCCGAACTGCCATATATTGTTTTACACAAATCCTACTATTATTCTACTTTATGTAACAATATACCGCTTAAACGTTTACTTTAATAAGATTTAGCTCCAAGAAATTAAAAAACTCTCGCAATCCATCTAATTATGAACTGCGAGAGTATATTAATTTTTAAATTCAATATTCACAAGTGTTAATCCATTTGCTGGTGCATTAGGGCCTACTTTTACACGTTCTGTAGATTGTAACACCTCTGCGATTCTTTCTGGCTTCATAGTCCCCATTCCGACCTTAATTAGCGTCCCTGCAATGATTCTTACCATATTATATAGGAATCCATCACCTCGTACACGTAATATAAGTTCATCACCTTCTTGAATTACATCCAAGCTATATATTGTTCGTACTGTGCTTTGTACTTGCGTTCTCATGGCTGAAAAGCTCTTAAAATCATGTTTCCCTATTAGATAATTAGCAGCTTCCTGCATCTTCTCTATATCTAGTTTCTTATAAACATGATGATAGTACAAACGCATTGTTGGAAGTAAAAATTCTCGATTTGATATCTTATATTCGTATGTCTTACAACTCTTATGGTATCTCGGATGAAAATCTAATGGCACTTCACTTGAAGATTGTATTATGATATCCTCTGGCAGTCGTTGGTTCAACGCATATGATATCTTTTCCGCAGGTATTCTAGTCTCTGTATCAAAAACGGCTACATTACCAAGCGCATGAACTCCTGAATCCGTTCTGCTTGAACCAATCACCTCTATATTTTCACCAAGTAACTTTGTAAGTTTCTTGTTAATAACTTCTTCTACTGTAATTGCATTCGGTTGCTTTTGCCAACCACAATAATTCGTTCCATCATAAGCAATTACTAACTTAATACGTCTCATATATTTGTAACTCCTAACTATATAACTTAACCTGAGATGTTGTTCTAGAACGGGCTAACGCTCTTCACAGCAACTAACAATACCAGATAACCAACCAATATAAGATAAGCAACCGCATCCTGTTTATGGTATTGTAGTGGTTTCATCTTCGTCCTTCCTTCACCGCCTCGATAACATCTTGCTTCCATCGCCATTGCTAAATCATTTGCCCTACGAAATGCTGAAACAAAAAGAGGTACTAGTAGTGGTACTAAACTTTTTGCCTTCTTAACTAAATTACCAGATTCAAAGTCCGCACCTCTTGCCATCTGCGCTTTCATAATCTTATCTGTCTCTTCCAATAGAATCGGTATAAACCGAAGAGCAATTGACATCATCATTGAAATTTCATGTACAGGAACTTTAATTTTCTTCAAAGGGTTCATAATCTTCTCAAGACCATCTGTTAGATGATTTGGGGTCGTTGTAAATGTCATAAGGGAAGAACCCATAATTAATAATACAAGACGAATCGCCATAAATCCTGCCGTCTCAAGACCTTGCCTCGTTATCTTTAAAAATCCCCATTTCCACAATACATCACCAGGTGTCAAAAATATATTAAACACTACCGCAAATACAAGCAAGAACAGTATCGACTTCAAACCCTTTAGAATATGTTTCAGTGGCACTTCTGACGTCTTAATTACCACTCCTAGAAAACCTAGCACAATAAGATAGGGAATAAACTTACGGAATAAGAACAAGGATATGATATATATAAAAGTTCCAGCAATCTTCGTTCTAGGATCTAGTTTGTGTATGAACGAATCTTTTGGGTAATATTGCCCAATTGTTATGTCTCTTATCATTTTCCTACCTTACCCTTCTATTATTTCCCGTCTAGCCCATCTAAGAATCTCTTCTTTCGCCTCAGCAACCGTTGTTGCATTCGTATCCACCATGATTCCTTGCTCTCTTAATCCATTCATAACATACGTAACTTGAGGTGCTGCTAGTCCTATTGTTTCTAACACCTTATAATTCGCAAATACTTTTTTAGGTATTTCGCTATATACAACCTCACCTTTATTCATTACAATAATACGGTCTACATATTTTGCAACATCTTCCATACTATGAGATACAAGTATCACTGTTATTTTACGTTCTTTATGCAGTTTTGCTATCTGCTCTAAAATCTCATCTCTACCTGCTGGGTCTAAACCTGCGGTAGGTTCATCTAATATAAGTACTTCTGGTCTCATCGCAAGAACCCCTGCAATCGCTACCCTTCTTTTTTGACCGCCAGACAATTCAAATGGCGAGCAATCTATTAAATCTTCCCCTATCCCAACTTGCTTTAATGCCTCATAGGAATGTAAATCTACCTCCAATTGAGATAATCCTTGGTTTTTAGGTCCAAAATTAACATCTTTAATTACTGTTGTCTCAAAAAGTTGATGCTCTGGGTATTGAAATACTAATCCAACCTTATTGCGTAATTCACGCATATTAAAATCCGAATCATAGATATCCTTACCATTATAGTAAATCGCTCCACTTGTTGCCTTCATTAATCCATTCAAATGTTGAATTAATGTAGATTTACCTGAACCTGTATGTCCTATCAATCCAATAAACTCACCATCTTGAATTGTTAAATTCACGTCTTTTAGTGCATGTTTCTCATATGCACTTCCTACACTATAACTATAATTTACATGATCTAATATAATTGACATTGCTTCACCCTCTATCTATAGCCTTGTAAGCTCACTCACAAGTTCATCTACTGTTAAGATTCCTTCTGGTATCACTAGTCCGTTTTTTCTCAATTCATATGCCAATTCTGTCACTTGAGGCACATCTAAACGATATTCTTTTAATTCCTCTACCCTTGTAAATACTTCTCTAGGTGTTCCTTGCATTACAATTTGACCTTTATCCATAACAATAACCTTGTCCGCATTAATTACTTCTTCCATATAGTGTGTAATAAGAAGAACAGTTACTTTCTCTTCACGATTCAATCTTAGTATTGTACGAATTACATCTTTCCGTCCATTTGGGTCAAGCATAGCTGTTGGTTCATCTAATACAATACACTCTGGCTTCATTGCCATAATTCCAGCAATTGCGACACGCTGTTTCTGTCCACCTGAAAGTTTATTTGGAGAATGAGAACGATATTCCAGCATACCAACTGCACGTAAACTTTCCTCAACACGTTTCCATATGTCTTCTGTTTCTACCCCTAGATTTTCAGGACCAAATCCAACATCTTCTTCTACTATTGTCCCAATAATTTGGTTATCAGGATTTTGAAATACCATACCTGCAGATTGTCTTACATCCCAAATATGTTCTTCCTCCTTTGTATCATATCCATTCACCCATAGCGTTCCTTCTGTGGGCATAAGAATTGCGTTAAGGTGCTTTGCAAGTGTTGATTTACCAGAACCGTTATGACCTAATATAGCAACAAAATCACCTTTTTTTATATCAATATCAATTTCATCGAGAGCACGGTTAATACCAACTGTATTTCCTTCTTCATCTCTACGAATATATTCATGTACTAATTTTTTCGCCTTAATGATTCCCATGTATATTTCCTCATCTATCTATAATTCAGCCGTCATTTACTTTTAACATTGTACGGTATTCTCCTTGTAAATGCAAGTGTAACTATTTTGGAGTACATTCTATTGCATTTATCTGTTGCTGTGAACAATAGTAAAGCTGTTCATAATAATTATAAATGGCTATGCAAAACACCAAGATACTTTCATATCCTTTGTTTTGCATAGCCTAATTATATCGCATTTCTATTCTAATGTAATGATGTTTGGAGTCAAACTATATCTTCCACAACTGATTTGCAGATTGCTATACATCTCATACTCTAGCAAACTATAATCTTATAATGTGAAGTTATTTTTTTCAAAAGAATTATAATCTGATTCCTCTTCCTCTGCAGAATTGTTTTCTTCTGCAAAACTATTTTCTTCCGTAAAGCCTTCTTCTGAAAAACCATTTTCTTGTGAATTATTATTTTCTGGTACATTTTCCGAATAGTTATTCTCAGAATAATTATTTTCACCATAATTATCTTCATCTCTTGCTACTGTTTGGTATGGAAGCATTATGAATTGTTCATAGTTTTTCTTATACATTCTCTTTAACTCTTCATTATATCCAAGTACCATCTGTGGTTGTGAGTCTGCATAGAACTGCAATACGCTTCCTGCCTCTTCTTCACTACCTACAGTAATCGGAATAAGCTTCTTGTTCTTATTTCCCAACATAACCATTCTCGTTACTGTAACAATACCTTTATTGTTTGTTCGTTGCTCTTTATAGTATGCCCATACGAAGTCTTCATTTTTTACAATCTTCACTCTATTTCCAACAACATATACCGTGAATTTAGGTAATAACCATGTGCTACCAGTTGTATATGCGCGATCTAAATCCGTACAAATCTGCTCAAACGTAATGCCATTCTCTGTTGCATATTTTCTAAGTTGTTTTGTATATCGATTACTTAGTCCACTATATAATGAATAGATTGCAAAAAGAAATGCTATAACAATTGCTGCACTAGTTATATAAACTGTAGCCTCGTCACATTTTCCAATATTATCCACCTTAAATATGTAGTCTGCATACCAATCTACTGGTACCTCATACTTATTCATATAGCTCTTATATTGAGTATATTCTTCACCAGTTAATTTAAGAAATGTACCTTTAAAAGAAGTTGACTTAGGAGTGTACCCATTAGCATCTGCTACATATGTTGCATCCAAGATATCATCAAATTGTGACATACGCTGCTTGCCATCTGCCAACAGTGCAATATACTGACCATAGGTATCTCTATTTACTTCTGAGATATAATATAGTGCTGTAGTTCTTCCTGGTGATCTTCCACCACCCTTATATTGTGTATATGTTTCTTGTTCCAAGAAGCATTCCCATACATATGCAATATCTACCTCTACATATTTTCCTTCATACTTCTCTAAGTCAAAATTGTTAATATTAATCTTTTCTGGACCCATCAACATTTTAACTGGTGCCATCTTTGTAAATATTAATACACCTGCAATAATAGCTGCACAAATAACCACCTTAATAATTGTCCACTTAATATTTTTCTTTCTTATTTTCTCAAGCATACATTTCCTCCAATCGTAAAGTTAAACTACCCATAATTTTAATTACCTCTCTTATTAACATAACAACATAATTCTACCACATGTTTCCTATATAAATCTATAGGTCTATTGATTTATTTTTAACAATACTCACAGCAACAGAATCCAGGCATCTCCACTTGCTTTATTTCAGACGCAAAAAAGAGGCTGTTACTTAAGAAGTACAACAGCCTCATTAAAAAAGAAAGTAAATGGCATCTACCACTTACTTTCTAATATATCTACGATTTTTCTTATACTAATTCGATAAGAACTTCCATAGCTGCATCACCTTTACGTTGACCAATCTTAACGATTCTTGTGTAACCACCGTTACGATCAGTGTATTTAGGTGCGATTTCATCGAATAATAAATCTGTTACATCAACAGTCTTAGTATTCTTTTTCTTACCAGCAGCTTCAGCTGGAACTTCTGTTACAGTATAAAGAGTTTTTAACATTTGTCTTCTAGCATGTAATCTTGAAGCATTGTCTTTTTTGATAGTTTTATCAACTTCATCAAAAACAGTTACCTTCTTACCATCAACAACTTCTTTCACTCTTTTACCATCTTTATCTTTACGAGCAACTTTAGCTTTAACTGTTACAGTTTCAAAGTTATCCTTTTCTCTAACAGCAAGTGCAATCATGCCCTCAGCGATTTTACGAATTTCTTTTGCCTTAGCTTCTGTAGTAACGATTTTACCATGATATAATAAATTAGTTACTTGGTTACGAAGTAAAGCTTTTCTTTGACTTGAAGTTCTTCCAAGTTTTCTATAGCCTGCCATTTTCTTACCTCCTTGTGACTTTTATTCGCAACTATGTAAGAGTATGCCCTCCATAATTACAAATCATGTACCCAAATTACTTTTATGTAATCTGTGTCCATCAAACCATATAGTTATTTTATTCATCACTTAAATTAAGTGATAATCCAAGTTCTTTCAACTTAGCAAGTACTTCCTCAAGGGATTTACGGCCAAGATTTCTTACTTTCATCATATCTTCTGAAGTTCTGTTAGTTAATTCTTCAACAGTATTAATTCCAGCTCTCTTCAAGCAATTGTACGAACGAACGGACAATTCTAGCTCATCAATATTCATTTCAAGTACTTTTTCTTTCTCATTATCTTCTTTTTCTACCATAACTTCAGCAGTTTTAGCATTTTCAGATAAATCAATGAAAGAATTAAGATGCTCGCTTAAAACCTTTGCAGCCAAACTAACTGCTTCATCAGGCACAAGTGTACCATTTGTATAAACATCTAATGTTAGCTTATCATAATCTGTAATTTGACCAACACGAGTATTCTCAACTGTTAAGTTAACACGTTCTACTGGTGTGTAGATTGAATCAACAGGGATCACACCGATTGGTAAATCATCATTTTTATTTTTGTCAGAGCTGATATAACCTCTACCCCTAGTAATTGTTAATTCCATATATAGTTTGCTATCAACACCACCGCTTAAATTAGCGATTACTAAATCTGGATTTAAAATTTCTATGTCTGGATCGGCCTGGATATCTCCAGCTGTCACAACTCCTTCACCTTCAAACTCGATATATGCAGTCTTTGGCTCATTCGTTTCGCTAGTATTCTTGATTGCTAAGCTCTTGATGTTCATTATTATTTCAGTAACGTCTTCTTTAACACCTGGAATTGTACTAAATTCATGAACAACACCGTCAATTTTAACTTGACTTACTGCTGCTCCAGGTAAAGAAGAAAGCATAATTCTTCTTAAGGAATTACCCAATGTTGTTCCGTAACCTCTCTCAAGCGGCTCAACTACAAAACGTCCATATTTTTTATCTTCAGAAATCTCTGCAATCTCTATTTTTGGTTTTTCAAAATCAAACACTATTGGACCCTCCTTTTGGGTTGAATTATTGAGGGTAATCATACATAACACATAATTTCTTTATATTGCAGTTATAGGCTGCAATACAGTAACCTATAACCACAGTAATAAAAATAGAAACTATATCTTATTTAGAATACAACTCGACGATAAGCATTTCGTTAACTGGAACATCAATTTGATCTCTTGTAGGTACTTCTTTAACAGTACCTTTTAAAGCTTCTTGGTCAGACTCTAACCAAGCTGGAACTAATCTAGAACCAGTTACTTCTAAGACATCTTTATATCTTTGTGCGCTCTTGCACTTTTCTTTGATTTCAATTACATCACCTGGTTTAACTGAGTAAGAAGGGATGTTTACACATTTGCCGTTTACTAAAACGTGTTTGTGGTCAACGATTTGTCTAGCTTCTTTTCTAGTTCTACCAAATCCCATACGGAAAATAACATTGTCTAATCTAAGTTCAAGAAGGATCATTAGGTTTTCACCAGCAGTTCCGTTCTTCATTTTCTTAGCTTTAGCAAAATTATTTCTGAAAGGTTTTTCTAATACTCCATAGATAAATTTAGCTTTTTGTTTTTCTTTTAATTGTAAGCCGTACTCGCTTAACTTCTTACCAGCTCTTGGAGCTCTATTAGATTTCTTGTCTACTCCTAAATAAATAGGATCAAGACCAAGTGATCTACATCTTTTTAAAACAGGACTCATGTCTCTTGCCATGCTATTAGTTACCTCCTAATCTATTAACTTAAATCTTTACCAGCAAACATGCATGTTATACATTTTTTACCTAAATCGTAGCAATAACGCTCCTTGCCACGTTTGAAAAGATTCTCGTTGTCATAACGCTACTATATATATAAACTACACTCTTCTACGTTTTGGTGGTCTACAACCATTGTGTGGAACTGGAGTAACATCTTTGATGCTTGTTACTTCAATACCGCAAGCTTGAAGCGCACGGATAGCTGCTTCTCTACCTGAACCTGGTCCTTTAACCATAACTTCTACTGATTTTAAACCATGAATAATTGCTGCTTTAGCTGCTGTTTCAGCTGCCATTTGTGCTGCATAAGGAGTAGATTTCTTAGAACCTCTGAATCCTAATCCACCTGCACTAGCCCATGAAAGAGCATTTCCTTCTGCATCTGTTAGCGTAACAATTGTATTGTTAAAAGATGACTGAATATGTGCTTGTCCACGGTCAACGTTTTTCTTAACACGTTTCTTAGTCACTTTTTTTGCTATTTTTTTAGCCATTTCCAAACCCTCCTATTGGATTTTTATTCCTATTTCTTTACGCGAATAAGTTAAGATCTATTATTTCTTCTTGTTTGCAACAGTTCTCTTAGGACCTTTTCTAGTTCTAGCATTAGTCTTAGTTTTTTGTCCACGAACAGGAAGACCTTTTCTATGACGGATTCCTCTGTAACATCCAATTTCTTGTAATGTTTTAATGTTAAGTGCTACTTGTCTACGTAAATCACCTTCAACAGTATGCTTAGCATCGATTACGTCACGAATTCTTGATACTTCTTCGTCAGTTAAATCTCTAACACGAGTGTCTGGATTAATATTAGCTTCTGCTAATATTTGATTGGAACTTACTCTACCGATTCCATAAATGTAAGTAAGACCGATTTCAACACGTTTTTCTCTTGGTAAATCTACACCACTGATACGAGCCATGTGCGTATTACACCTCCATGATTATTGTAATTAATTATACTGTTAAGACCGTCTGCAATATCATATGACTAACTATTGTTGTCATATGGTGAAATGCATATCACCAAACTTCTTAACAAACTTAGTTTCATCTTATTAACTCTTATATGTAATTAGGACTAGCAGTCTCAAAATTACATATACTATAGAATATAGATAATGTATATTCTATTTTTATGCAACGAACAACCTTTCCAGGCGTTTCATTACATCAGCCGCTTTAAATTGTGACAAACATAAGGATTACTCATGTTCGCTTATACTAAAGTATATTACTGCCTAAGGCACGTAATAATCACACCTTAGCATAACAAATAACAAGTGCACATTCTTACTAAACGCAAGAAAAAGTGCATAACATTCCTGTTATCCACAATATCACAATGGAATATCGTCAATATGAAATTAAATCATATGACATATATTCAACATATGCCTTAGCATATGTGCTAGTGACCTAGCAGATTGCAACACAAAAAGCAAGAACTATTTATGATCGAATAAATATATATATACGAAACAATAAAAAGCCCACCGCTTTTTATTGGATATTAGCCTTGTCTTTGTTTGTGTCTAGGATTTTCACAGATTACTCTGATACTTCCTTTTCTCTTAATAATTTTGCATTTTTCGCAAATTGGTTTTACTGATGACCTTACCTTCATCGAGATTCACTCCTTTCACAAAAGTCAGCTCCCATTATATCATGAAAAACAATATATGGCAAGCATTATTTTATATAAAAATAAATTTATATACTATGATTTTGTATTACATCTAAACTGCAACATTATTGCTATCTTATTTCTTATTTATCTCTCCAGATAATTCTTCCTTTTGATAAATCATATGGTGATAACTCCAATGTTACTTTATCTCCTGGTAAGATACGAATGAAGTTCATTCTTAATTTACCACTAATATGAGCTAATACTTTGTGTCCATTTTCTAATTCAACTTGGAACATCGCGTTTGGTAATTTTTCAATAACTGTTCCTTCAATTTCAACTACATCTGCTTTTGACATTTCAAAACCTCCTAATTCTTTCAAAGGGGATATCCTATCCCGTGGTTACCTAACGAATCTATTCACAACCCTCTAACAAGATTATGTTGTATCATTATTTCAAGAACTGTTTAATAGCTCTCTTAATATCGATATCCGTTATTTTTTGACCTGAGTTTATACATTCTTTTATGCTCTCAGGGATTTCATTAATGATTTGAATGTGCTTTATTTTTTTCTTTTTCGGACTATCGATTTTTTTATAAATACCATCCACTAGATATACATATTCATAATCTGCTTCAATTATTACATATAATTTTCCTTTGTCATGTCCAGCTTTGGAATACGCAAGTGTTCCAGACTGGAAAGTTTCTAACTGATACATGTACACTCTCCTACTTTTTTGCAGATAGCAACACTGGTTCACCATCTGTTATCAAAACCGTATTTTCGTAATGTGCTGACAAAGAACCATCTGCTGTAACAACTGTCCAATCATCCTCAAGCCATTCTACATCATAATGTCCAATGTTTACCATAGGTTCTATTGCAAGCGTCATACCTGCTCGCAGCTTAATCCCTCTTCTTTTCTGTCGGAAGTTTGGGATTTCGGGATCTTCATGTAATGCTGTTCCTATTCCATGCCCTACTAAATCCCTTACAACTGAAAATCCAAAAGACTCTACATATTCCTGTATTGCAATTGAAATATCATTAAGATGATATCCTTCTTTGGCGAATTTAATTCCTTCAAAAAAACTTTGTCTTGTTACTTCAATTAGTTTTTTTGCCTCTTCACTAATATTACCAACTGCCCAGGTTCTTGCTGCATCCGAATGATAGCCTTTATATATTACACCAGCATCTAAACTTACAATGTCTCCCTCTTGTATATATCGGTCCCTTGATGGAATTCCATGAACAACTTCATCATTAACTGATACACAAATAGAAGCTGGATATCCATTATAATTTAGAAAAGAAGGTATACATCCGAGTTTTCTTATGATCTCTTCTCCCTTTTTATCAATATCCATTGTTGTAATTCCTGGTTTAACAAATTGCTTCAATTCATCATGCACGATCGCAAGTATATTACCTGCTTCCTTCATCAATTCAATTTCTCTACTTGATTTTATCGTAACAGACATTATTATTCACCTAAAATCTTAACAATATCAGCAAATACGTCAGCCATATCTACTGTTCCATCTACTTCTACAAGAATATTCTTCTTTGTATAGTAATCAATAAGTGGTTGTGTTTGTTCATGATAGATAGAAAGACGTTTCTCTACCGTTTCTGGTTTATCGTCTTCACGTAAAATCAATTCTTTTCCACATTTATCGCAGATATTTTCTGCCTTTGGTGGAATATGAACTAAATGATACGTAGCACCACAAGCTACACAAGCTCTTCTACCTGACATTCTACGAACAATGTTTTCATCTGGCACTTCTACATTAATAGCATAATCAACTTTTTCATCAATAGCTTCTAATGCTTTATCAAGTGCTTCTGCTTGAGGAATTGTTCTTGGGAATCCGTCAAGTACATAACCGTTTGCACAATCATCTTGCTTTACACGGTCAACTACTAAATCTACTACTAACTCATCTGGAACTAGTAAACCTTGATCCATATAAGTTTTTGCTTTATTACCAAGTTCTGTACCATTCTTAATATTTGCACGGAAGATATCTCCTGTTGAAATATGCGGAATTTTATATTTATCAGCGATTTGTTTCGCTTGAGTTCCTTTACCTGCTCCTGGAGCACCTAACATAATAATCTTCATAAATTGCCTCCCTTAAACAAATAGTATTACCATCTTTATTCTCTAATCAATCTTTTGTAATTCTTTATAGCAGTAAAAGCTGCAGGACGAATCACTACAGCTTAGTACTTTTCTTATTAATCGTTTAGAAAACCTTTATAGTGACGAACAAGCATTTGTGATTCAATTTGTTTCATAGTTTCAAGAACTACACCAACAATAATGATTAATGATGTTCCACTGAAAGATACATTAGCACCAAATACACCAGAGCAGAAAATTGGCACAACAGCAACAACTATTAAGCTGACTGCTCCTATAAATATAATGCGGTTTAGTACTTTTGTAAGGTAATCTGTGGTAGGTTTTCCTGGACGAATACCAGGGATAAATCCACCTTGTTTCTTCATATTATTTGAAATCTCAATTGGATTAAAAGTAATTGAAGTATAGAAATATGCAAAGAAAATTAACAATGCAATATAAATTACAAGACCTAATGTATATTTAAATTCGCCGAAGCTTTTAAAATTACACCAAGACTGTTGATTCATAATTTTAAGCATCTTCTGACCAAAGCTTGCGCCTGCACCAGAAGCTGGATTGGTTCCAAATAAACTTGCAATAATAATAGGGAATTGCAATAATGAACCAGCAAAGATAACTGGAATAACACCAGCTGTGTTTACTTTTAAAGGAATATTAGAAGATTGTCCACCAACCATCTTTCTTCCTTGCACTTTTTTAGCATATTGAACTGGAATTCTTCTTTCTCCATCTTGAATGAAGATAATGAATACTACCATTCCAACAATAATTGCCAAAATAATTGCTGCTGCAAGTATTGAATTAACTACATTGCCTGAACTTTCAACATCAACAAACTTTTTATAAAGTGTGCTCATATCGCTTGGTATTCTTGAAACGATATTAATCAATAAGATAATTGAAATACCATTTCCAACACCTTTTTCTGTGATTCTCTCCCCTAACCACATTAGGAAAGCTGAACCTGCTGTTAATGATACTGCTACCATAACAACACCAGTAAATGTAAGCCCATTGTCTAAATACCCTGAGTTACCAAATCCAATTGCCATAGCAACACTTTCAATAACAGCTAAAGCAACTGTTACGTAACGTGTATACTCTGCAATCTTCTTTCTTCCATCTTCCCCGTCTTTTTGCATCTCTTCCAACTTTGGAATTGCAATAGTTAAAAGCTGCATAATAATTGATGAAGTAATGTATGGTGTAATATTCAATGCAAAGATTGACATGGTGGTAAAAGAACCACCAGTCAACGCATCAAAAAACCCCAAATTAGTCTGTTGACTAAAGAACTCTGTAATTGCAGCTCTATTCACCCCTGGGATAGGAAGTTGACAACCGATTCGAACAATAATGAGTGCTATAAAAGTATAAATTAATTTTTTTCTTATATCTTTAACTTTCCACGCATTTCGGATTGTCTGCAACATCCTTAAATCACCTCTGCATTTCCACCAAGAGCTTGGATTTTTTCAACAGCGCTTGCGCTATACGCATTAACCTTAACCTCAAGCTTCTTAGTAAGTTCTCCGTTTCCTAAAATCTTAACACCGTCTCTTGGATTCTTAACGATTCCAGCTTCGATTAATGAGTTTACAGTAACAACTGCACCATCTTCGAATCTGTTAAGAGTATCAAGATTAATACCAACGATTTCCTTAGAGTTTCTACAAGTGAAACCTCTTTTAGGTAAACGTCTGTATAAAGGCATCTGTCCACCTTCAAAACCTGGTCTTGGAGCTCCTGAACGAGCTTTTTGTCCTTTATGACCTTTACCTGCTGTTTTACCGTTACCTGAACCGTGTCCACGGCCTCTTCTAAAGTTATCACTGTGTTTAGCACCGTCAGCTGGTCTTAATTCTGATAAATTCATGTGTGCACCTCCTTACTAATTTAATATTATATTTCTTCAACCTTTACTAAATGTCTAACGTGGTTAATCATTCCTCTTACAGCAGCGTTATCTGGCATTTCTACAGTCTTATTAAGTTTTCTAAGTCCTAATGCTTCAACAGTTGCTTTATGTTTTGGAATGGCACCAATTGTAGATTTAACTAAAGTGATTTTTAATTTTTCTGCCATGTCTTTAACCTCCTACTAACCTAGTAGCTCTTCAACTGAAACACCGCGAAGTTTAGCTACTTCTTCAGGAGTTTTAAGTTGTCTTAATCCTTCAATTGTAGCAAGTACTACGTTTTGCTTATTATTTGATCCTAATGATTTTGTACGGATATTCTTAAGTCCTGCAAGTTCTATAACCGCACGAACAGAACCTCCTGCGATAACTCCTGTACCTTCTGGAGCTTTCTTAAGTAATACAGAAGCGCTTCCGAAATTACCAACGAAGTCATGTGGAATACTTCCATTTTCGTCCATAGGTAATGAGATTAATTTTTTGATTGCATCTTCTTTTCCTTTACGAATTGCTTCTGGAATTTCAGTTGCCTTACCTAAACCAACACCAACGTGTCCGTTCTTGTCTCCAACAACAACTAATGCAGTAAATCTAAAGTTACGTCCACCTTTTACTACTTTAGTAACACGTTTGATTGATACTACTTTATCTTCTAATTCCATTTGACTAGCATCAATGATTGTACGTTTCATCTGTTCTCCTCCTTACCCTAGAATTCTAGACCAGCTTCTCTTGCTGCGTCTGCTAAAGCTTTTACTTTACCTTGATATATAAATCCGCCTCTATCAAAGACAACTGTTGTAATACCTTTTTCTAATGCTTTCTTCGCAATTGCAGTTCCTAAATATGCTGCTGCTGCTACGTCATTCGTTTTGTCAAGCTCTGCTTTAACTTCTTTTTGTAAAGTTGAAGCGGATACTAAAGTATTACCAACTGTATCATCAATAATTTGAGCGTACATATGATTATTACTTCTAAATACAGCTAAACGTGGTCTCTGAGCAGTACCAGCGAAACGATTACGTAATTTTCTATGTTTTTTAACACGAACTTTACTTCTTGATTCTTTACTAACCATTGTTTTTACACTCCTTTAATTATTTTTTACCAGTCTTACCAACTTTACGTCTAATAACTTCATCAGCATATTTAATACCTTTACCTTTGTAAGGTTCTGGTTGTCTCTTTTCTCTGATATTAGCAGCGTATTGGCCAACTTTTTCTTTATCTATACCTCTAACAAAAATCTTGTTTTGTCCCTCAAGAGTTACTTCGATACCTTCTGGATCTTCCATAACTACTGGGTGAGAGTAACCTAAAGATAATGTTAATGTTTTTCCTTGTTTTGCAGCTCTATAACCAACACCGTTGATTTCAAGAATTTTTTCATAGCCAGCTGTTACACCAACTACCATGTTTGAAATTAATGTTCTAGTAAGACCGTGTAAAGATTTCATTTTCTTTAAGTCACTTGGTCTTGTTACAACAATTTCTTCGCCTTCAACTTTAATGTCCATTTCCGATGGTAAAACTCTTTCAAGAGTTCCCTTTGGACCGTTAACAGTCACTTTGTTATTTTCTGCTACCGTTACAGTAACACCTGCTGGGATAGCGATAGGCATTCTTCCTATACGTGACATGTTGCACCTCCTGTAATATTATGTCGCATATTCATACCTGTTACAGCTACTCAAATGCGTACACCTTTTTAGTTATTCGTAACTTTCGTTACAATTTATCTTCTAACCTCTTTAGTAAGGCTTACAAAGTAAGCTCACTACTAGGAATGAAGTACATGAGAATCTAAGATTCTCATGTATAGCAGCTACATTCTAGTCGTTTATTACCAAACGAATGCTAAAACTTCTCCACCTACGTTAAGAGCTCTTGCTTCTTTATCAGTGATAACACCTTTGTTTGTAGAGATAACAGCTGTTCCTAAACCACCAAGAACTTTTGGTAAGTTTTCTTTAGTTGCATATACACGAAGACCTGGTTTAGAAATTCTTTTAAGACCTGTGATGATCTTAACATTTTTATCTTTACCATATTTTAATGTAATATGGATATTGTTAAATCCGTCTACTTCTTCAATTTCAAAACTTTTGATGTATCCCTCTTTTAAAAGGATTTCAGCGATAGCTACTTTCATTTTAGAAGCAGGTACATCTACAGTATCATGTTTAGCAGTATTCGCATTACGAATTCTTGTAAGCATATCTGCGATTGGATCATTCATTGTCATTTAATTTTGCCTCCTTCCTTAATTCTACCAGCTTGCTTTTTTAACACCTGGAATTTGTCCTTTATATGCTAATTCACGGAAACAAATTCTGCAGATTCCGTATTTTCTTAAATAAGCATGTGGACGACCACAAATTCTACAACGGTTGTATTCTCTAGTAGAGAATTTTTGTGGACGTTGTTGCTTAACCTTCATTGACGTCTTAGCCATGAATTTTCCCTCCTAACTATTTTTTGAATGGCATGTTGAATAATGATAATAAATAACGAGCTTCCTCATCTGTTTTAGCTGTTGTTACAAATATGATATCCATACCTCTAACTTTATCAACCTTATCATATTCAATTTCAGGGAAAATTAATTGTTCTTTAATACCAAGTGCATAATTTCCTCTACCATCAAATGCATTAGGATTAACACCTCTAAAGTCACGTACACGAGGTAATGCTAAATTGATTAAACGATCAGCGAATTCATACATTCTTTCGCCTCTAAGAGTTACTTTACATCCGATAGGCATACCTTCTCTGATTTTGAAGTTTGCTATTGAATTTTTTGCTCTTGTTAATACAACTTTTTGACCAGCGATAATTTCAAGATCTTTAACTGCTGTATCTAATACTTTTGCGTTGTCTTTTGCTTCACCAACGCCCATGTTAATTACTATTTTATCAAGTTTAGGTACTTCCATAACGTTCTTGTATCCGAACTTTTTGATCATACCTTCAACAATTTCGTTCTTATAAGTTTCTTTTAATCTACTCAACTTATGAGACCTCCTCTCTTAATTAGTCGATAACTTCGCCAGTTGATTTAGCGAAACGTACTTTTGTAGGACCTTTTTTACCATCAACAGTTTTAAAACCGATTCTAGTAGTTTTTCCTTTTACAACATACATAACGTTTGACATATCAATTGGTGCTTCTTGGTGTACAATACCACCGTTTGGATTAGATTGACTTGGCTTAGCATGTTTAGTTACAGTGTTTACGCCTTCAACTAATACCTTTCCGTCTTTAACAGAAACAACTTTGCCTTCTTTGCCTTTATCTTTACCAGCGATTACTTTTACAGTATCACCTTTTTTGATTTTTGTTGTTGACACAGTCGACACCTCCTTATAATACTTCTGGTGCTAATGAAACGATTTTCATGAATTGTTTTTCTCTTAATTCTCTTGCTACTGGTCCAAAGATACGAGTTCCTCTTGGGTTTTTGTCATCTTTGATTACTACTGCAGCGTTTTCATCAAATCTAATATATGATCCGTCTTTACGACGTGTTTCTTTTACAGTACGAACTACTACAGCTTTAACTACATCACCTTTTTTAACAACTCCACCTGGTGTTGCATCTTTAACCGAAGCAACGATGATATCTCCAATAGCTGCGTATCTTCTTGTAGATCCGCCTAATACTCTGATACAAAGTAATTCTTTAGCACCAGTGTTATCAGCGACTTTTAGTCTTGATTCTTGTTGTAACATGCTATCAATACTCCTTTCAGAAATTATTTTGCTCTATCAATAATTTCCACAAGTCTCCATCTCTTATCCTTAGATAAAGGTCTTGTTTCCATTACTTTAACTCTATCTCCAATATTACAATCATTGTTCTCATCATGAGCTTTTAATTTATAAGTTCTCTTAATGATTTTGTTGTATAATGGATGCTTAACGTGATCCACTACAGCAACTGTGATTGTCTTATCCATTTTATCACTTACTACTTTACCTATACGAGTCTTTCTAAGGTTTCTTTCCACAACAATTCCTCCTTTCTAGGATTACTCAGCAGCGTTTGCTTGCTTTGAAAGTACAGTTTGAATTCTAGCAATGTTCTTTCTAACATCTTTAATTCTGCTTGTATTATCTAATTGATTTGTTGCGTTTTGGAATCTTAAATTAAAAAGTTCCTTCTTAGCAGCTACTAATTCTTCCGATAATTCAGCTACTGATTTTGTATTTAAATCTTGTACGTAATTTTTAGTTTTCACTGCCCGCACCTCCTTCTAAGTCTGCGCGAGAAACAACTTTACATTTAACTGGTAACTTATGTGTTGCAAGACGTAATGCTTCTCTAGCTACTTCTTCAGCAACTCCAGAGATTTCGAACATTACACGGCCTGGTTTAACAACAGCTACCCAGTACTCTAGTGTTCCTTTACCTGAACCCATACGAGTTTCAGCTGGTTTAGTTGTTACTGGTTTATCTGGGAAAATCTTAATCCAAACTTTACCACCACGTTTGATATAACGAGTCATAGCAATACGGGCTGCATCGATTTGGTTTGATTTAATCCAAGCTGGTTCCAAAGCTACAATACCGAATTCACCGTGAGAAATAGTGTTACCTCTCAAAGCTTTACCTGCCATAGAACCACGGAATTGTTTTCTACGCTTTACTCTTTTTGGCAGTAACATTATTTATCGCTCCCTTCCTTAGTTGCCTTAGTTGGAAGTACTTCACCATGGTAAATCCAAACTTTAACGCCTAATTTACCGAAAGTTGTATCTGCCTCTGCAAATCCATAATCAATATCCGCACGTAATGTTTGTAGAGGGATAGTACCGTCACTATAGAATTCTGTACGAGCCATATCAGCTCCGCCTAAACGACCAGAAACAGCTGTTTTGATACCTTTAGCGCCAGTTTTCATAGTTCTTGCCATAGTAGATTTCATTGCTCTTCTGAAAGAAATACGGTTTTCAAGTTGAGCTGCAATGCTTTCAGCTACTAATTGAGCATCTGCATCTGGTTTTTTAACCTCTTTGATGTCTACCATTAATTTATTGTTTTCAGAAGTGAATTTTTGTAATTCAACTTTTAATTTTTCAATTTCAGATCCGCCTTTACCGATAACTACACCTGGTTTAGCAGTGAAAATGATAACTTTTAATCTATCTGATGCTCTTTCGATTTCAATCTTTGAAACACCAGCTGAATATAATTTCTTTTTAAGATATTTTCTGATTTTATAGTCTTCAACAAGATTATCTGCAAAATCTGATTCCGCATACCATCTTGAATCCCAATCGCTAATAACGCCGACTCTTAAACCATGAGGATTAACTTTTTGTCCCATTGTAATCTCCTTTCACTCAATTAGTTCGGTTTTATAGAACTATCTTAGTAACTATGAAAGACTTTGTCTTAAAGAGTTACTTATCTTTCATTAAGAACTACAGTGATATGGCTCATTCTCTTTTCGATTCTATAAGCTCTACCCTGTGCTCTTGGTTTGATTCTCTTCATTGTTGGTCCTTTATTTGCGAAACATTCTTCTACATAAAGGTTTTCAACATTCATACCGTTATTGTTTTCAGCATTTGCGATTGCTGATTTCAATAATTTTTCTACTAAACTTGAAGCATATCTTGGATTGTATGCTAATATACCAAGTGCTGTTTGTACATCCTTACCTCTGATGGCATCTAATACGAAACAAGCTTTTTGAACTGAAACTCTAGCGTATGATAACTTTGCTGATGGTCTAGTATCTTTGTTCGCATTTCTTTCTCTTTTAATCTGGGATCTATGTCCTTTAGCCATGGATGAAACCTCCTTCCAAAGTGAAACAATTCTGTCAGTTTTTCGTCCACTGACGATTATTTTTTATATTTTATAACTATCTTCTTGATTTCTTTTCGTCTTTTCCGTGTCCGCGATATGTTCTTGTAGCAACGAACTCTCCAAGTTTGTGACCAACCATATCTTCAGTTACATATACAGGCACATGTCTTCTTCCATCATGAACAGCAATAGTGTGTCCAACGAATTGTGGGAAGATTGTAGAACGACGTGACCAAGTTTTGATTACCGATTTGTCACCAGCTGCATTCATAGTATCTACTTTGTTAAGTAGACTAGCGTCAGCAAATGGTCCTTTTTTAAGTGAACGACCCATAGGTTCTACCTCCTTATAACTATTTTATATTCTTACCGTCTCTTCTTCTTACGATCATCTTGTTAGATTTCTTGTTTTTCTTTCTTGTCTTTAAGCCAAGAGCTGGTTTACCCCAAGGAGTAACTGGGCCTGAACGACCGATACCAGTCTTACCTTCACCACCACCGTGTGGATGGTCATTAGGGTTCATTACAGAACCACGAACTGTAGGTCTGATACCCATATGGCGTTTACGACCTGCTTTACCGATGTTGATAAGTTCATGATCGATGTTTCCAACTTGACCAATTGTTGCTCTTGCAATGATTGGAACCATTCTCATTTCGCCTGATGGTAATCTAAGTGTAGCATATTTGCCTTCCTTAGCCATTAATTGAGCTGAGTTACCAGCCGAACGAACTAATTGTCCGCCTTTACCTGGGTATAATTCGATGTTATGAACTTGAGTACCTACTGGAATATTTTGAAGTGGTAAACAGTTACCAACTTTAATTTCAGCTTCAGCACCATTCATCAATGAAGTTCCAACTTGTAGTCCGTTAGGAGCTAAGATATAAGTTTTTTCACCATCTGCATAGCAGATAAGTGCAATATTAGCTGTTCTGTTTGGATCGTATTCGATACTTACAACAGTTGCTGGAATACCGTCTTTCTTTCTCTTGAAATCGATGATTCTATATTTTCTTCTTGATCCACCACCATGGTGTCTCACTGTAATCTTTCCTTGATTATTACGACCAGCGTTTTTATTTAAAGATACTACTAATGATTTCTCAGGTGTATCTTTTGTGATTTCAGAGAAATCTGAGCTAGTCATATGTCTTCTGGAAGGTGTATATGGGTTAAACTTTTTAATTCCCATGTTCTGCACTCCTTTACGCAATAACGACTCTTGTTCGTCTATTTTATTCTTATCGGTTATAAAAAACCATATTGTCAATCTATCATCTATCTAGTAACAAAGTTCATATAAGAGTTAATCTTATAATCCTTCAAAAATTTCAATATCAGCACTATCAGCTGTTAATTGAACGATAGCTTTTTTAGTTTTAGCAGTTTTACCTGTAACAGCACCACGTCTACGATTTTTACCATCAAGATTCATAGTGTTTACTTTAGCAACCTTAGTTCCTTCGAACATTTTTTCAACTGCTTCTTTAATTTGACCTTTAGTTGCATCTGTATGAACAGAAAATGTATACTTCTTTTCGCTCATAGCGTTCATGCTTTTTTCAGTAACGATTGGTTTAAGTATAACATCATAATATTTTAAATTTGCCATTATGCGTACACCTCCTCAATTTTTGCTACTGCATCTTTTGTTAATACTACTGTATCATACTTTAAGATGTCATATACATTAATTGTATTTGTTAATGCAGTTCTTACCGCTGGAATATTTCTAGCAGATAATGCTACATTTTCATTTTTTTCTCCTAAAACAACTAATGCCTTGCTTACTTTCAAATTATCAAGTACAGCTTTCATTTGTTTTGTTTTAATTTCTGAGAAATTAAGTTCATCAAGAACTACTAATTTAGAAGCATTTACTCTTGATGTTAAAGCAGATTGGATAGCTGCTAATTTTTCTTGTTTATTCATCTTGAATGAATAATCACGTGGCTTTGGTGCAAATACAACACCACCACCAGTCCATTGTGGAGATCTTGTAGAACCTTGTCTTGCATGACCAGTTCCTTTTTGTTTCCAAGGTTTTCTTCCACCACCACGAACTTCTGCGCGAGTTTTAGCGCTTTGAGTTCCTTGACGTTTATTTGCAAGTTGTTGAACAACTGCCATATGAACTAAATGTTCATTTACTTCAACTCCGAAGACAGCGTCATTAAGTTCGATTGAACCAACTTCTTTACCTTCGATATTGTAAACAGATACGTTTGCCATTAGTTTGTTCCTCCTTCCTTAAAGCAACTAGTTTGCTTTTACTGAATTCTTTAACATAACCATTGATTTCTTAGGTCCTGGTACTGCACCTTTAACTAAGATAAGGTTATTTTCTACATCTATTTTAACAACTTCTAGGTTTTGAATAGTTACTTTAACAGCACCCATGTGTCCTGGCATTTTTTTGCCTTTGAATACTTTACTTGGATCTGAAGCAGCACCATTTGAACCAGCATGTCTATGGAATTTAGAACCATGTGCCATAGGTCCTCTTGATAAACCATGTCTCTTGATAGCACCTTGGAATCCTTTTCCTTTTGACTTAGCAGTTGCGTCAATTTTGTCTCCTGCTGCGAAGATATCTGCTTTGATTTCTTGTCCTACAGTATATTCTTCTGCATTGTCAAATCTGAATTCTCTTAAGAATCTCTTGTTAGCAACACCTGCTTTAGCAAAGTGTCCTTTTTTTGGTTTGTTGACTAATTTTTCTCTGATGTCGCCATAACCAACTTGTACTGCACTGTATCCATCATTTTCAGCTGTCTTTACTTGAGTTACTACACAAGGACCAGCTTGTAATACAGTTACTGGAGTTAATACTCCATCTTCATTGAAGATTTGAGTCATTCCGACTTTAGTAGCTAATATTGCTTTCTTCATTACGAATGCACCTCCTGTTTAATCTACAGCGGATTACACAATTTTCGTGTAATCATCCTAGATGGCTTACTTTTGAGTGCTTGGTTCAGGTAGCCCTGACGCTTGGTCTCTATATATAAACCCTAAAGGATTACTTGCTTAATAATTTTTTGAAAACTATTTAGTTTTCATTTTGATGTCGATATACACACCAGCTGGCATTTCTAATTTAGATAATGCATCAACTGTTTTTTGGCTTGGAGTGATGATATCGATTAATCTCTTATGAGTTCTTTGCTCAAATTGTTCTCTGGAATCTTTGTACTTATGAACAGCTCTAAGAATTGTTACTACTTCCTTCTTAGTTGGTAGTGGCACAGGCCCACTCACCTTAGATCCTGTTTTCTTTACAGTTTCAATGATTTTCCCAGCTGATTGATCGATTAATTGATGATCATACGCCTTAAGTGTAATTCTCATTACTTGACTTGCCATAAAAAAAGTCGCCTCCTTTTCGCACTTAATATCAGTACGACAAGCGGTGACTGTACACGTATCCGTGTGTATCGCAGATAACCCATCTCGTAAAACGAGTAGCTTCTTGCTTCGTAATCAGAACTTGTCTAATTACACACACTCCCTCTTCTGCAACTTGCAGAGCTATTGATTTGTACAGTGACTTGTCGCCAGTTTAATAACTTGACATTCGCTCCACGGAAAACCTGTGTCTTGCACAGCAACCTCACGCTTCTACGCTATCAATGTCACAACAATAAGTATTATACAGTAGGTCTATAATAATTGCAAGCATTTTTTTCATTTATTTCTTTTAAAAAATGCACAATCTTTTAAGTCTAGTCTTTTATTTTTTAAACATTTTGTCATATACCAAAATTATTACTCTACTCTTGTGGACGTTTGTATTATTTATATAGGAAGAAACACAACTTTCAGGACTGCTGAGCGGAGGTTACAGAACAATATAATGAATTTTCAAACATGCCCCAGGAAGCTATCTTTTATTCTATCCCACAAAATGCATTCTTAAACAAGTATCACTTCTATATTTATTATGAAACATTTATTATAAAACTATATCTTCAAGAATCTATCTTTTTTCAAGTAGCTCCAGAGAATAGTTATTCATTCAACAACTTACCTGTACTTGTGTATCTGCAAAGCAAACATGCAAAACTCAATAACCTATAACCTGCTTCTTCCCTGATGGTCTATAACTAAGAAACGATAGCAAAACACCTCTAGTACTTCTTAGTGTGTACATCAATAACCTAGGAAGGCGAGGCATGGACGCCGAGCCAGCCCGAGCTAGAGTGTGTATGAAAAATGCTTGTACTGCGCTGTGCACTCCACTTAGTTGGATGGAAGTTCAAAATTCAGGAGACGTAGCGGGCTACGTTGACTGAATTTTGAACTTTCAGACTGCTGAGTGGAGGGTGCAACACAGTACAATGATTTTTCAAACACGCTCTAAGGCAGGATGCCGAATCGAGGGTGCTTCCGTAACATTTCAACACATATCCGTACACACTTAGAAGTAATTAGGTATGTAGCGTGTTTCGTGTTATAGGACATTAGTGAAGAAGCATTGAAAATGTAAAAAGTTTTGCATTGAACTCACTTCCATACACAAGTACATTCAACAAGCTTACTGCGATTCCCATCGACCAGAAGCACCACATGGCAAAGTTAAACCATTTGAGCTAACCGGAAGACCAACCTCGTCAGCATTTACAATTCCACCAAAACGTGGTACTAATTCTGTTCCCATCATATATGCAAGTACTGCTGGTTGCAATCCTGTTGTATAGGAATTAATTAAAAAGAACAACGGCTTATCTGATAATACATTCATACATAATTGTACAAAAGGATAAATCGCTTCTTCAATCTTCCAGATTTCTCCCTTCGGACCTCTTCCGTAGGATGGAGGATCCATAATAATTGCATCATACTTGTTTCCACGACGAATCTCACGTTCAACAAACTTCACACAGTCATCTACAATATAACGAATAGATGCTTCTTCTAGTCCAGAGGATTTTGCATTTTCTTTCGCCCATGTAACCATACCCTTTGACGCATCAACATGTGTAACTTGCGCACCTGCAGCCGCGGCAGATAACGTTGCACCACCCGTATACGCAAACAGATTCAATACTTTAATTGGACGTCCTGCCTTTTTAATTTTGTCAGAGAACCAATCCCAGTTTGTAGCTTGCTCCGGAAAGACCCCTGTATGTTTAAAACTAAATGGCTGTAAATTAAATGTCAAACTCTTATAATTAATTGTCCATTGTTTTGGCAAATCAAAGAATTGCCATTCTCCACCACCTCTATTACTTCTATGGTAATGACCGTTCATTTGTTTCCAACCTTTATGTTTTCTTGGGGTATCCCATAGAACTTGAGGATCCGGTCTTACCAATAGATATTTTCCCCAACGCTCTAATTTTTCTCCTTTTGAAGTATCAATTACTTCGTAATCTTTCCAGCCATCTGCTAACCACATTGTATTTTACTCTCTTTCCTTAATAAGATTCTATAGCTTCATAATCATTTTCTATTAGCGATTATACACGTTTTTCGCCACTTAGACAAGATGTCACTTGTATTTGTACATATTATTATGAGTTGCCCGACAAATGAGGTATTATAAATCTGCCTCTTTGTCATATTGTTCCTTGAAAATTTAATATATTATCTTCTATTGAGAGAAGTGATAATCTTTTGATATTTTTCACTCTGCATAGATTAGTTTCCGCA